>NZ_CP183878.1:3016821-3325232 GCF_048572895.1 Psychrobacillus sp. BM2 | reverse complement strand
AGATACGGATAAGCTAGGAAGCGAAACCATAATAGATCAGTCAAATGAAGAAACTGGAGAAAAGGATTTAGAAGAAGCTATTATTGTTGAAAAAGATAAAAGCAATGATATAGTGGAAGAAAATAAGAATACAAATGAAAAACCAGTAATTAATGAAAAGCCAGTAGTTAAGGAAAAACCTGTAACTAAAGAAAAAACGGATACTGTAAATCCCTCTGGAACAAAAGAGAAATATTTAAAGCAGCTAGATGACATTGAAAATAGTCTAAGTGATTTAAACAAGCAATACGAAAATGGTACACAAACCGAGATGCACGAAGCGAAGTCAGAGATTCTTAGTAAATGGGATAGTGCTCTAAATGAGATTTATGGTGTATTGAAAAAACAGCTATCTGCAGATGAAATGAGTAGTCTAAAAGAGGAACAGCGAAATTGGATCAAACAAAGAGACCAAAAGGCAAAAGAGGAGTCTTCTGTATTCGCAGGTGGAACGATGGAGGCTACTCAATACGTAAGTACACAGGCACAGCTGACGAAAGAACGCTGTTACGAATTAGTACAAAAATATATGAAGTAAAAATAGAGTTGAAAATCAACGAATGTTGGTTTTTAACTTTTTTGGTATAAAGATGTATCATTATTTAGTATAAATAGTCTGAATTTTATAAAGGGGCTATCTTATGAAAAGAATTTTAGCATTCACTTTATTAGGGATATTGCTATTAACGACAGCTTGTTCGTCGGGGTCAAGTAAAAAAGAAAGCGACTATGATTTTCCACCTACAATGAGAGGGACAATAGAGATCAATGGGCAACAATATGATATGGCTAAGGGGAATTATAGATGGGAAAGAAAACAAGGATTGGAGACCGAGGTTATACAAGCCGATGCAGCTTCACCCTACCAAATTGCGGAAAACCTTGATGCAATTCGGATCAATAAGAATGAAACAATTCTTATTAATATAGAAGAAGAATCCGCAATAAATGTTTATCTTTGGGATGAAAATGGAAGACAAAAAGAGGTTTCAATAAATGATAAACAATTTCAAGCACCAGAAAGCACCGGGAAATATGTATACGAAGTTCTTGCACAATGGTCAAATGGGGAAGTATCTTATACATTTGTGGTAGAAATGTAATAAGAAATTGCATGGTATTTGAAGTTTTGTAGAAGTAACAAAATAAATTAGTAAATTCGGGGAATAACTAAATGGAGTAGATAAATTTAAACAAGGGTGATATATATATGAAGACTGCAGTATTCTTAGACCGTGATGGTGTTATTAATGAGGTGCTATCAGAACGAGTTAAATTTGTGAACAAGCCAGAGGAGCTTTACTTTTTACAAGGTGTCCCTGAAGCCATTAAGAAATTGAATGCTTTCTTCGATTATATATTTGTCGTAACCAATCAAGGCGGAGTAGGATTGGGGTTTATGAAGGAATCGCAACTGCAAAAAATTCATGATTATATGATTGCCACATTAAAAAAAGAAGGTGCTACTATTCATGAAGCGGTCTACTGTCCTCATAAGCCTAAATCTGGTTGTGCTTGTCGCAAGCCAAACAGCAAATTAATCGAAGATCTCGGTAAAAAATATAATATTGATTTGTCTAAATCCTATATGGTAGGGGATACCGACACAGATATTATTGCTGGAAAGAAAGCAGGTACAAAAGGAGTTTTCTTAGGCAAAAGTGATCCGCTTGCGGATGCTGTCTTTCCAGATTTACTAAGAGCGGTAGACTGGATTTTACAGGATGCTGAAATAAGTTAAAGAAAAGTAGTGTTAAGAGGGATACATATTACAATAGTAAGAGGAAAAATTGGCAGAAATGCTGCTAGGAGAATTATAGAATAAAAAAAGAGCGCAATGGAAGTTTTAATTTTGGGGGATGAATTGATTCATGGAACAATACGTATATTTAATTAGACCATTGAGGGCTGATTTTATGGATTCAATGACAGATGAGGAATCCGAAGTAATGGGACAACATTTTCGGTATTTACAAGACCTACTAGAAGAGGAAAAGGTTATATTAGCTGGTCCATGTTTAGATGGTGCATTTGGAATTGTTATATTTCAAGCAGAATCATCAGAAAGTGCACAAAAAATCATGCAAAATGATCCTTCCGTAAAAGAAGGAGTTATGAAGGCAGAATTACATCCATATCGTGTTTCATTAAGCAGATAATTCTAACAAAAAGTAGGATTTTGCTAAAGGTAAGCGAATGTGAGATGATTTAACTAAGCAAGGAACCACGAATAAAACTATAGGTTCGTGAAATACTATATGGGGAAAACAGGTTGGAAAAGTTATTACTTTTGTGTAAATGTAGGTTGTAGTGGGTAATGAATGGTAGAAAGAAAACGCATTATAATAGGAGGAATTTTGAATGGAAGAAAAAATGGGCAGCATCGAAGTTGGAGAAATCCTAACGGTATTAGATGAAGATGATCGCGAGCAAGAGATTGAAGTAATTGGGCTATTAACAATTGAAGATAAAGAGTATGCAGCTGTTGCATTTGCAGAGGATACGCAAGAAGAAACAGACGAAGACATGGACGTGTTCTTTTTCCAAGTGGTTGAAGGAGAAGACTTAGCGGAAATCGAAACCGATGAAGAATTTGAAAAAGTATCTGCAGCATTTCTTGAAGCTGAAGAAGCAGTAGAAGACGAGGAATAAGTAAAAAAGAAAGAGAGGATGACTTCCTCTTTTTTTAATTCACAAAATAGAAAAGGTTTGCTAGGAGGTAATTAGAATGTTACAAAATGAAGGAAAACTGAAAGTTGGCGGTACGTTTAAGGTGTTAGACGAAAATGACCAAGAGCAGGAACTGAAGGTTTTAGGTTATTTAAGTGTAGATGACAGGGAATACGTAGCAGTTAGTTTTATAGAAGATATACAAGAAGATTCAGAAAATGAAATAGGTATTTTCTTCTTCCGCGTAGAGGACGACCATAACTTTGTCATGATGGAAAGCGAAGAAGAGTTTGAGAGCGTAACAGCAGCATACATCAAGCTAGAGAAAAATAACTTTACTAAACAGAAAAAAAGATAATAACTTTTAAAATTAGAGCATGATACCTGACACAAGAGGTATCATGTTTTTTTACTACATCTACAAGCGGTGATACAGTCGACCTCAAGACTCATTTGGATGTAGCTGTAATAAGATAGAATGGAATAATAATAGCGATGGATAAGGGGTTTTAAAAGATGGATGCCTATAGATGGAAAGTTGACGAAGAACTATTTCTTTGGAAAAGGAAAATGACGAAACGAACTGGGTTAATAGGGCGTACGTCTAAAAACGTACAAACTAAGATTAACGGACTTATTCCTGAAAAGGTCCATCAAGTGATGACGGAAAGCATAAAAAATATGGTAAAGGCAACGCTTGTTGGGTCTAATATAAAGATGAAAAAAAGACTACCAATAAAACGTAGCCTTCAGGAGCAAGATGAGCTTTTAAAGGAAAAGCTCGCAACGTTTCGTAAAACAGCTGTTGTAGAAGGGGCAGGGACGGGGGCGGGAGGTATTCTTCTTGGCCTTGCTGACTTTCCGCTGCTTTTATCTATTAAAATGAAATTTCTATTTGAAGCAGCTGCGGTTTATGGGTTTGATACGGATGAATACGAGGAACGACTTTATATTTTGCATATATTCCTTTTAGCTTTTTCCAGTGAGGAAAAACGTAAAGAAACACTCGAAATTATGGAAAACTGGGAACAACAAAAGGATTTAATTGGTGAGATGGATTGGAGAGACTTCCAACAGGAATATCGGGATTATATTGATCTAGTGAAAATGTTCCAATTACTACCTGGAATTGGAGCTATGGTTGGGGCTGTTGCTAATTATAATTTGCTTGATCAACTTGGTGAAACAGCGATGAATTCATATCGTTTACGTTTATTTGCTAAAGATATAAAGCAATGAAGGGCATAAAATGGCCAAATTTTTAAAAGATAAGCGTACAATGTCAAATACTTTTTTCCAGTTTTAGAGTAACTCAAACACGCCTACCGCAAAAAATCCTTTTTTTTACAAGTAGTAATTAACCAAGTTGTTTATATAACAGGTACCCTTTTTTTGATTCAGAAATGGGCATTCACTCGTTTTTCTTGTACTGCATGGATGCATTCTGGCATTGCGTTCAAATTTAGAATTTAACGTACTGATTCGCATTTACAGAACGAGTGGGATAAGGCTTATCTGCGAGGTCTCGGCCTCATGAAAGTTTGATTCGATCTCCACTCGAACCAAAAGAAGGGTACCTGTTTATGTTTGCTTTAAGCAGCTAAAGGTAGTGTTAATTTTTTAGAGATTTCCTGTTCATATTTGAATTCTGGGTCATCCCATTCAAACGGTTTCTGATTTTTTAACATGGCAAAGGCAATTTTAATAAACTTGTTCCCCATCGCGATATTAATTTTTCCAGCCTTTTTGCCTTTTTCCTTTAAACGGATACAAAAAGGCTTCAGGGCCTCATTGTGTCTGGCAAGGCATCGTCCGGCGGTATAGATAGCCCTACGCAGGTTGGCATTTCCTTGTTTGGATATACGTCCAAAATACCCGCCTCCCGGTCCCGATTGTTTTATGACAGGGTTAGTACCAGCTTTTTTAATCAGCTGACCGGCATTCGTGTAATGAGAAAGGTCTCCCATTTCACAGTAGATTTCGGCAGCTGTTACAAGTCCTATGCCCGGCACGGTCAGGAGAAAGATTCCATCGGTTTGAACGAATATACGTTCAATTTCCTCCTCGTACTCTTTAATTGTTTGGGTAGCCCATTCATACGCTTTCAGCTTTTTTTTCAAGAGAAATAACTCGCTTGAAAGCTGGTCTAATGGCTTGGAGACACTTTCATTGGCTGCGAAGAGAAGCTTGTCCATCGTTGTTTTGCGGATTTTTAGGTTATGTTTTTTGGACAATTCCTGTAATCCATCCTCTCCCAGTTCAAGAATTTGAGAAGCGTGTGGATAATGGGTTAACAGATGAAGACTGGCTTTTCCCCAAAAATCACTAAAGATTGTTTTCGTTTTGACTTTCTTATCAACGAGCACGCTGATTCCTTGGTATTCACGCCAGATATGATCATGGACGACCCGAATTTCCATTTTGATACGAGAGCGCTTATTAATTTCACTTCTTCTTGCGCGTGTAAGATTTTGAAGTTCTTTGTACATGCCTGAAGGCAGTTTGGAGTTGGTCGCTTTATTGCCCACCAATGCCTCGGCAATCAGATACAAATCGATGTCATCCGTTTTTGTGTACGTAAGATGTTGTTTCCGTTCTTCATGTGTAGAAGATGGGTTAATGATATGAACAGAATAACCCGCATCTGTTAAAATACGTACGATGTCTTCGTAGTAATGGCCAGTCGCTTCGATGCCCACAAATACCTGTTCAGCTTGACAAGTCTGTTTGGCCTCCTCGATCTCTTTAATAAGGAGTTGCATGCCAGTCTGGCTGACCATGAATGAAAATGGGATGTGAATCACATCGCCAAAATAATTCAGTATCATCGCTTTCTGCAAAACCTTTGAAACATCAATCGGAACAAGCAATACTTTTTCTAAATCGGTACCTCTAAGTTCTTTTGCGAATTGACTTCTTCTTAAACCTTGTTTACCATTAAGTAGTCTCATTGATTATGTCCTCCTTCTAGGGTGGGTGATTGAATTACTTGGTTAAGTATCAATCCTAACATAGTCACTGGGGCTTTTTTGTTTCGAAACTCATTATTTCACACACCAGAAAGTATATAAAAATGTAGCATGAACATTGGGTTCGTCGGACTTTAATGAAAGAATAGTACTTCTAATTTCCGTTTAAGGTGGATGCGTTCCCCAGGGTGAGCGATGAACCATCACCGACCCTTGCGCATTCGCCTGTGATGGTTCATCTGTCTCCCTCATCCTGTCGGAGTCGCCAGCTTCCACTACAATCAATTAGAAGATTTAGCATCGCTTATCGCTTAGTTGATAAGATTGGTCAAATTTTAGAAAGTAATCAAATTATTTGTAATCGCTTTTGACTTAGAAACGCGATTATCCAATGATAGAAGAAGAAAGCAGATTTTAGTTTGTACTAGTGGAAATAAAGAAAAGTAGTAGTTGTTTGACTCATAAAGAAGCGAAATAGCGAACGAAATTGTATCTTCGTGAGCTTGTTCTATCGATAGGGAAGTATCTTATCTTTAGTTACCCAAAAACGCACTTACCTGTTTCAAAGCGATGTAGGAGGGCGACGGACAGGCAAACGCCATATGATTACCGGAAAAAGAGAAGCTGGTCGTGACGTAGTACGGCCAGCTTCTTTAAAAATCAATCGGTAATACTATAGCTAATCGTCTGTCCAAAGCCTACTGAAAACGGTAGAAACAGGTTTTGAATTTAAAGGACTGAGCTTCTTTTTGCCTGGTTTTTCTTAATAGCTTAAAGGTTAAGTGTTTAGCTAATTAGTCTAAACTATGATTAAACATAAATAGAAAAAGACATATCGGATGAAAAAGATTCAATATCAAATAATTGGTATTTTCTCACTTCTGCAATCATAGAATTCAAAGACTGCAAAAGAAGGAGAGATTTTTTTATGGGTTTTAAACATGTTGGTATTATATTAGGGGCTTCTGCATTATCACTTGGACTTTTTTCAGCGAACGTAAATGCAACTACAACTTTGAATGAACAACCACCTGTACAGATTAAAGCTGCATCAACAGAGAATGTTTTCACAAAGGAAGATTTGATCAAGAAGTTTCGTGGGTTATTTCCGAAGCAATTCGATTTTTTGACGAATGCTGATTTTCAGATGAACGGTGGCTATTATTATCCTGGTGAAGAGACGATGCGTTATGATTTATTCTTTACAAAAACCATTAATGGAAAGCAATTATATGGAAATGTTTCGTTTGTAGGTAAGGATTTACAAATAGAAAATTTTTCTTATCAACCGGCAACTGTAACAGAAGCGCTTTTTCCAGCTAAAGTTTCCAAAGATGAAGCACAGAAAATTGCGGGAGATTTTATGAAAAAATATCTAGAGGGTGGGGAATACCAATTAGAAACGGATTCTTATGGATATTATCCAACTCAACTACTAACTGAACCAATCCGATACTCATTTTCATATACCCGCTTGAAGAACAAGGTTTCTATCAATGACCAACGAATAGAAGTTTCTGTTTTAGGAAACGGTGAGATTGTTGGCTTCTATAGAAGTTTGGACGCTAACAAAGCTTCCACCTTTGATGATACGAAACAAGTAAAAGCGAAAGATGCCATATTAAAAAATGTAAAAGAAAATCTATATGTGGAAAAGCAATATCAAATAGAAACAGATTACCAAACTGGTGAGCGCCATGTTCGACTCGTTTATCAGCCGATACCAAATTTGCTTGGTGTTCATGCTTCATCTGGAAAATACCTAACTTTAAACGGATACTCTGCAGATTTCCCTAAGAAATCAACCATATCTATGCTGGCTTCAAAACCACTCCCTTCAAAGAGCGGGGGAGAGATAACTATAGATGAAGCAAAAAAAATAGCAGAACAATTACTAAAGATCGATTTGAAAGATGTTAAATCGAACATCGATTCTATTAGAGAAACAAAAAATTATAATGGGCAAGAAGTTTATAGTATTCAATATATGTACAGTTATCCAAATGGGGGTTCAGGAGCAAGTCTAGAAATAAATAAACAAACAGGCGAGGTCATACAGTACTATAATGTGAAGAGTGAAATTTTAGCGCAACTAGGAGAGAAGCCAAGCGAAGCGAAACCTCTGACAGAAAAACAGGCTCTCGAAAAAGCAATTGATCATATTAAAAAATGGGTTCCATCCTACCTTCATAACTATGCAAAACCTATGGAAGCAGCATACTTGGATGAAATGCAAGGAAGTTATATGTTTAATTTCCCAAGAGTTGTAAACGGAGTAATTGTTTCGGGTGACTCTATTAGTGTAGGAGTGGCGAAGGATGGTTCGCTAAATAATCTTTATGTAAATTATCAAGAGGTGGAAAACTGGCCATCACCAGATAAGGCTATATCAGAAAAACAAGCCAAGGAAATTCTAACGAAGGCTTTAAGTTTAAGGCTCAACTATATGAAGGCCAATCAAAAACAAGAAAATCACCATTATGACCTTGTCTACTCCCCATTATTTAATGAAAGATCTTTTAGTATTTTAGATGCACTAACAGGAGAGTGGCAAGCACTATATGGAGAAAATAATTCAACTGTTGTAACGCATCCGTGGGCGGAGGAGGAGCTTAATTATTTTATTAATGCAAAAATCCTCGATATAAAAGATCCAAAACAGTTTAACGGAGATGCTGCTATTTCCAAGGGAGAAGCTCTCCAAGTACTTATGAAATCCCTTACGTATATGTATGGTGGCTACTATTATCCTGAACAGGAAAATAGGAACCAATCATTCGATAATATCAATCCTGAACATCCTTTATATCAATCTGTTGAGCGTGCTGTTGAAATGGGTGTGATAAAACCTGATACGAAGAGCTTCGCAATAGATGAGCCAATTAGTAAAGAACAGCTCGCAGTTTGGTATATACGCGCATTAGGACTTGAACAGGCGGCTAAGCATTCTGCAATTTATAAACTTTCTTTTACAGATACAGACAAAGTACAACAGGATTTATTAGGTTATGTTGCACTAGCGAATTCTTTAGAATTATTAAAGGCCGATCAAGGTGCGTTTAATCCTAAAAAAGAAGTAACTTATGCAGAGCTCGCGGTTTCAACAATTCAACTTGCTCATAAAATTTCAGAAAAAGGAAGAGCTTTTCCTTATTAATCTATAAGCACTCAAAATACTTTTCGACCATATAAATTTACGTTGCTTTTTTGAACCTTTGATGATATTATCGGATTATAAATACACATATTGGTCACATGTTACTGAATTTTTCAGGCATGGTGGTAAAATGAGAGAGAATATTATTATTCTTTTTCTTTACCCCATGCCTTTTTATGTTCTTATCGGTTTCATGATGCAATATATTTTAATATGACGATTTTTACAACTAGAAAAAACATCTACACAAAGGAGTTCTACAAATGTTTTCTAAATTTATGAAAAAAAACAAAGTACAAGTATTCTCACCATTAAATGGTCAAGTGCACTCGTTAGAACAGGTCCCAGATCCAGTCTTCAGCCAAAAAATGATGGGTGAGGGAGTAGCTATTATGCCAACAGGGGGAGATGTAGTTGCACCAATCGATGGAACGGTTGTGTTAATCTCCAAAACAAAGCATGCTATAGGTATTCGTGCAAAAGATAATACCGAGGTGCTAATTCACGTCGGATTGGAAACGGTTACATTAAAGGGTGAAGGATTTACTGTATTTGTCAACGAAGGCGATGCAGTTTCTGTGGGACAAAAGCTCATAGCAGTGGATTGGAACCTTATTAAAGAAAAAGTTCCAAGTATTATTACACCAATAGTAATTACAAATAGTGTGGAGAGATCTGTAGATTATGTGGATACCGCAGCTAGTGTTGCAGGTGAAACGTTAGTAATGACTGTTTCTTCCAAGTAAGTGTGAGTAGGGAAGTATGTGAAAGGAGCTGACTTTCCATTAAAATCACAAAGATACTTAATAATAACGCGGTGATTGTACTACAAGATGGACGCGAGAAAATAGCAATTGGCTCGGGCATAGCTTTTCAAAAGAAACGAAATGACATTATCATTAGCTCCAAGATTGAAAAGATGTTTGTCATGCAAGAAAATGACAAGCTAGTGCAGCTATTAAGTAGAATTCCAGAAGAACATTTTACTATCTCGGAAGAAATAATCACCTACGCAGAAGCGTATTTAAATACAAGATTAAATGAGCATATTCATATAGCTTTGACAGACCATATCTCTTTTGCTATTGAAAGAGCTAAGGATGGTATTAATCTAAATAACAGGCTACTCCATGAGATTCGCGTTCTATATAGAGCTGAGTTTGAAATCGGTCTTTGGGCAGTCCAGCATATAAATACTACGTGTCAGGTAGAAATGCCTGTTGATGAAGCGGCTTACATAGCGCTTCACATACATACGATGAAAATTCAAGGGGGGGATTTACATCAGACTATAAGACAAACGAATTTAATTAAGGGTATGGTTCTATCGATCAAACAGTACTTGAACATTGAGATTGAGGAAAACGATATTTCCTATCATCGATTAATTACCCATTTGCGTTTTGCATTAACAAGGTTAAATCAGTCTGAGCTTCATATGATGGATGAAGAAATGTTAGTGATGATTCAAAAGAAATTTCCGGTTGGCTATAGTTGTGCAACCCAAATAGTAAAAGAACTAATGGAAGAGCATGGAATTGAGTTTCCTGAAGAAGAGCTAGGTTATATCGCACTGCATATTGAACGTTTAAGAACGCAAGTTTCATAATTTGGCATTATTTTATACTATTATATATTTTATTTATGAACAGGAAAAAGGGGATGAATGAATTATGATGAAATATTTACAAAAGCTGGGGCGTTCTTTAATGCTTCCAGTAGCTGTATTACCTGCAGCTGCGATATTAATGGGTATTGGATACTGGATTGACAGTGATGGTTGGGGATCTGGAAATGTATTTGCAGCCTTCATGATAAAAGCTGGGAGCTCCATCATTGATAATATTCCTATTTTATTTGCAGTAGGGGTAGCGATAGGGATGTCCAAGGCAAAGGATGGAGCAGCTGCTTTAAGTGGATTGGTTGCTTTCCTAGTTGTGACAACGATGCTTTCAAGTGGCACTGTTTCATTATTACAAGGAATTGATGTGGAGAACGTTGATCCGGCATTTGGAAAGATTAATAATGCATTAATAGGTATTCTATCTGGTCTTGTCGCTGCAACCATGTATAACCGCTTCAGTCACGTAAAATTACCGGATTTCTTAGCATTCTTTAGTGGAAAACGTTTAGTTCCTATCATGTCAGCCGTTGCAATGTTAGTCGCTTCAGCAGCATTATTTTTCATATGGCCAATCGTTTTTGGTGGTCTAGTTAACTTTGGTGAAGCAATTAGTAGTATGGGAGCAGCAGGTGCTGGACTTTATGGATTCTTTAATAGACTTTTAATACCAACTGGCTTACATCATGCATTAAACGCAGTATTTTGGTTTGATACTATTGGCATTAACGATATCGGTAAATTCTTGGCAAGTGAAGGTGTTAAGGGTGTAACTGGTATGTACCAGGCTGGATTCTTCCCGATTATGATGTTCGGATTACCGGCAGCAGCTCTTGCAATGTATCACACTGCTAAAACGAAAAGAAAAAAACAAGCAGCTTCTCTTATGCTTGCAGCTGCTTTTGCGTCATTCTTTACAGGTGTTACAGAACCACTTGAATTTGCGTTCATGTTCTTAGCTCCAGCACTTTATGTAGTTCATGCAGCTTTAACAGGATTATCTTTATTCATCGCAGCATCCTTTAACTGGACAGCAGGCTTTGGATTTAGTGCAGGGTTAGTCGATTACGTTTTGAGTCTTAAAAATCCAATTGCAAATCAACCATTTATGTTATTGCTCCAAGGATTAGTATTTGCAGTTATTTACTACTTCCTTTTCCGTTTCTTAATCGTGAAGTTTAACTTAAAAACTCCTGGTAGAGAAGATGATACAGATGAGACTGAAGAAACTGTTGAAGTATCATCTGATGATAAATTTTCAAATATGGCAACTAGAATCTATGATGGTCTAGGTGGAGATGCGAATGTTGCTTCAGTTGATCACTGTACAACTCGTTTACGTGTAGAAGTATTAGACATGGATAAGGTTGACCAAAAGAAAATTAAAGACACTGGTGTTCCAGGTATTAATGTAGTAGGACCGAAGAGTATTCAGGTTATTGTTGGAACAAGCGTACAATTTGTTGCTGACGAAATTGAAAAAATTCGTAAATAGTTATTATTGAGTTAATTTATAAATTCCCCCTTTCAATAATTAGAGTGAACATTTAAATTATCATTCAATTAGTATACTAAAGTAGATTTCATTGATTGGAGCGCAAGGCGGCGACTCCAGCGGGAACAGCAAATGTTTTCTGCACCGATAGCGAAGCGACAGGTGCACGAGCTGAAAGCCCCGCAGGAACGAAGTGACGAGGAGATTGAAGCCATGCCCGCGGAAAGCGTCCGCCTGTTTCTGCATCGCTACGCTAGATTCGAAACATGAAAGTACGTTGGAGCGGAAATCAACTTTGATTGGATTTTATTACTACTTACTTTATTCGAATTGATTCAATTGAAAAGCTGTTTAATTTGGGATTCCACATTAGACGGCTTTTCTTTATTGTGTGTTTAACAAAATATAATTAGAGGTTGAAGAAACCCCCAACGATTTATGTTTCCCTTTATCATTTAGACTTTATTAATCTATACTGTAATTAAGCAAACTGCGGAGGTGTAGTAAATGAGCAAAACCATACTCATTTCAAATGTGACTATTGTGAACCATGACCAAGAAAGTACGGGAGATATATTTATTCAAAACGGCAAGATTAAACAAATTGGACAAGCTTTACAAGTAGAGGCGGATGTCAATATAGATGGAACTTTAAAGAGTTGGATAGTTATGCCAGGGTTTATCGATATGCATATTCATGGATCAGCTGGTTTTGACATGATGGATGCCACGGAAGAAGCACTTAGGGGAATGGCACGTTCATTAGTAAAAGAAGGAACCACCAGTTATTTGCCAACCACAATTACTCAGGCAGTGGATGCAATTGAAGCAGCACTCCAAAATGTAAATGGATTTGTAAACAATGAAGATGAAGCAGAGGTTTTAGGAATTCATGTAGAGGGACCTTATATTTCTACAAAATGGGCTGGAGCACAGCCAGTCGAGCATATTACCGAGCCATCTATTGAACAGTTTATAAAATGGCAGACGCTAAGTGGCAATCGTATAAAACAAGTTACAGTTGCCCCTGAAGTAGCTGGTGGTTTTGAATTTGTACAAGCTATGAGTAAGGAAGGTATTGTTGTTTCTATCGGACATTCAGATGCCAATTCAGAAGAAGTAGAAAAGGCAGTTCAGTTAGGAGCTAAACAGGCTACCCATTTATATAATCAAATGCGTCCGTTCCATCATCGTGAACCGGGTGTAGTCGGATCTGTTCTGATGGAAGACAGTATGCAGGTGGAAATTATCGTCGATTATATACATAGTCATACGAAGGCAGTAAATTTTGCATACCGTTTGAAAGGTGCAAAAGGAATAATATTAATAACTGATGCTATGCGTGCCAAAGGATTAGAGTATGGGGAGTTTGATCTTGGTGGACAGACTGTTCATGTCACAGAAAAAGGTGCTCATCTGCCTAGTGGCGCGTTAGCGGGAAGTATACTGACAATGGATCAGGCAGTTCGTAATATGAAACAGTCGACGAATTGTTCGTTGAAGGAACTCGTTTCGGTGTCCTCTACAAATGCAGCGAAGCAATTGAAATTATCTCAAAAAGGATATATTGGTGAAGGCTTTGATGCAGATTTGGTTATATTGGATATGGAATTGAATGTACAAAAAACGATTTGTCGGGGAAATGTTGTATTTGAAAATTAAAAGTAAATGGAGGTGATCAAATGCAGTCCTATTGGAAAGAAATAAATATTTTACTGAAGCAGGTTGCAGAACAAGAAAAAGAGAATATTGAGAATGCTTCTAAATTAATCGCCAACCGCATTAAAAAGGGTGGTATATTACAATTGTTTGGATGTGGACATTCTCATCTTTTGGCTCAGGAAGCTTATTACCGTGCAGGTGGGCTAGTGCCAGTTGCTCCCATTACTTTAGAGCCTTTAATGCTACATACAGGTGCATTGACTTCTTCACAGAACGAGAAAGATTCTACATTTGTCGGGCAAAATAAGGACCAAATAAGCTTTGAACCGAATGACATTCTAATCGTTATTTCTACTTCTGGTCGCAATCCGGCACCGATAGATATAGCTTTCTTAGGAAAGGAAGCTGGAGTTTTAGTCATTTCACTTCAGTCTTTATTGTACAGTGACCAGGAAGGCCGTCATGCAAGTGGTAAACGACTAGAGGAAGTGGTGGATATCGTATTAAATACACATGTCCCTGTTGGTGATGGTCTATTAAGTAATAAGGGGCTGCAATATGGACCAGCATCAACGGTTGTTGGTGCCACACTTCTTAATGCACTTATATGCCAAGTAATCGAGAAGATAAGCACGGAAACGGAAGAATTACCGGTTTTTAAAAGCGCAAATCTATCAGATAGCCAACTTCATAATGAAGTGATGATGAAGAAATATAAAGATCGAATTGATTTTAATTAGAGTAATTATTAGTGATTGCCACTACTCTATTTGCATCACCTGTCGAAATTGAATATAATGATAATTTCACTAACTTATAAACTATTTAGGCGAAGTGTATTAGTAATTAGTGAGCGCAATTCAGAAAAAAGGTGGGTTTACTGATGACATTAAATTTAGAAGTATGGAAAGATCAGGATGCTTTATATAATCGTGCACAAGAAATCTTTTCTCAAGAATTAAAGAATGATGCAAGTACATTTGGATTGGCAACGGGCGGGACTATGATTCCACTATATGAAAAACTACGAAATAGTTCGTTGGATTTTTCTCATTGTAACAGTGTGAATTTGGACGAGTATGTCGGAATTCCACAAGGGCATCCCGAAAGCTATTATACGTTTATGCAGCAGCAGCTCTTTGAAGCAAAACCATTTAATAATACATATATTCCAAATGGAGTAGCAGAAGATGTACAGACCGAGGCGTTACGATATGAAAACTTGTTGAAATCACTAACAGTCGATATGCAATTACTTGGTGTCGGAGTGAACGGTCATATTGGATTCAATGAACCAGGTACGTCCTTTCAAAGTGAAACGGATGTGGTCGAATTAACAGCTTCCACAAGAACTGCTAACGCAAGATTTTTTGACGCAATAGATGAGGTTCCTAAGCAAGCTATTACTATGGGGATTGCTTCTATAATGAGAGCAAAATGTATTCTTTTAATTGCAGTTGGAGAGGAAAAAAGAACTGCTATTGAAGCGCTCATAAAAGGAGATGTAACGGAGGATATTCCAGTTACAAGACTTTGCAATCATCCCAACGTCATCGTTTTGACGGATTTGAAGATATAATAATGATTAATGGAGTAATTGCCTAATGGTAATTACTCTTTTTTTGAATGATAAGAACGAATAAGCATTTTACTCGATTACATCGACTTGTGGGACCGAATGTTTTTTTTGCGACGAGCATTACTCAGGAATCATCTCCTCAGCAAAGATGGCCTCTTACTTCGAGTCTTCCTGTGTTTGTTTAGTGTTCTTGTGATATAAAGTTAGGTGCTATTTTAATGGAAATGGAAAACTATTACTAAAGCCATCCTCACAGTTACTGTGGATGTTTTTAGTTGATTTATTCTCAAGTATGTGTATAATTTCAGGTAATTGGATATCAAAAATGTTTTCTAGGGTTCCGCAGCCATCGATGTTGGTCTGGTCCGAGAGAAAACTCGCAGCTCTGCTGTGTCACGGAAGGACAAAAGCCTGGGAGAAACTGTTTAACAGTTTTCTTCCAGGCTTTTTTTATATAAAAATGTAAATAGGAGGCATTATTAGAATGAAAATCGAGTGGATGAAAGTATACGTGGCAGCATTTTTTGAAGTTTTTTGGGTGATTGGGTTAAAACATGCAGATAACGGTTGGGCATGGACAGGAACTGTTCTTGCTATAATTATTAGTTTTTACCTCATGATTATGGCTGGGCGGAAACTACCTGTAGGAACGGTTTATGCTGTCTTTGTGGGAATGGGAACAGGCGGGACGGTTTTATCAGAAATAATCTTTTTTGGGGAATCTTTTCAAGTAGCTAAGATCTTAATGATTTTAATTTTATTGGCAGGTGTCATAGGTTTGAAATTAGTGACCGAAGATAAGCGGGAAAAAGGAGTGGAATCTTGATGGCTTGGATTTCTTTAATTATTGCAGGGTTATTTGAAATGTTCGGAGTTGCAATGATCAACAAATTGCATAAGGATAGGAATTGGCAATCCTTCGTTCTACTATTCATTGGATTTGGAGCAAGCTTTTGCTTTCTCGCTTTTGCAATGAAGACTCTCCCCATGGGAACGGCTTATGCGATTTGGACGGGAATCGGTGCTTCTGGCGGCGCAATACTGGGAATGCTTTTTTACAACGAATCAAAAGATTGGAAGCGCACTATTTTTATCGCAATGGTGTTAGGTGCTGCAGTAGGATTAAAACTGCTTTCATAGTATTTTTCGGCATATCAATCATTTAATATAAGGAAATGCAGACTGGTGCTTTTTTTCTTAGAAATAGAATTCCATCAAATGTTTTACTAAATTATAAAATTCAACATTTGTCAAATTATTCTTTCTTTCATTCATTGACACTCGTTCTCTTAAAACATATGATTTGTGTAAATAGAAAGAAAATTTAGATTTTTAAAGAGGCTGGTGAGGTTTTAGATGCAGATTACTATGTTGGACTATGCAAAAAAATTAGATGAGCAAGATGCTTTGGGAATGTATAGAGATGAATTTTATGTTCAACGAGATGTCATTTATATGGATGGTAATTCACTGGGACTACTATCTAAGCGAGCAGAAAAGTCAGTGATGACGCTATTAGATTCATGGAAACAATATGGAATAGATGGATGGACACAAGGGGAGAACCCGTGGTTTTATGTCCCAGAAGTATTAAGTGAGATGTGTGCTCCTCTGGTAGGGGTTTTAAAGGATGAAGTTATCATAACAGGCTCTACAACGGCAAACTTACATCAATTAGTTGCTAGTTTCTACCGACCAGAGGGAAAACGTACGAAGATAGTAGCGGATGAACTAAATTTCCCATCCGATTTATATGCAATTAGTAGTCAGATATCCTTGCATGGATTTGATGCTGAGGAAAATATGATGCTAGTAAAAAGTCGTGATGGCTATACGTTACAAGAAGAAGATATTATAAATGCGATGACGGATGATGTGGCTTTAATAGTACTACCTAGTGTGCTATATCGAAGTGGTCAGATATTAGACATGAAATTGCTTACTGAAGCAGCGCACAAACGAAATATTGTTATTGGTTTTGATTTATGTCATTCGATTGGATCTATTCCACATGAGCTCAATAAGTGGGGGGTGGATTTTGCTTTTTGGTGTAACTACAAGCATGTGAATGGCGGACCAGGAGCAACAGGGGGCTTATATGTAAACCGTAAGCATTTTGGAAGAAAGCCGGGACTTGCAGGGTGGTTCGGCTCAGATAAAGAGAAGCAGTTCGATTTATCTACTAATATGAGTCCAGCTGCTGACGCAGGTGCGTATCAAATTGGAACTCCACATATATTAAGCAGTGCACCGTTATATGGATCGCTAGAAATCTTCGCAGAAGTAGGCATCGATGCTATTCGAGATAAGTCACTAAAGCTTACCGATTATATGATTGGGTTAATAGAACATGAGTTGAGTGAGTATAACTTCAGAATCGCAAATCCACGTGAATCGGTGAAGCGGGGAGGTCATATCTTTTTAGTACATGAAGAAGCAGCTCGTATATGCAAAGCATTAAAAGTGCATCAAGTCATTCCCGATTTTCGTTCACCAAATGGCATTCGTCTAGCACCAGTTGCATTGTATAACTCATTTGAGGATGTGTGGAAGACTGTGCAGATTTTAAAGGTGATTATGAAGGAAGAGCTTTATGAAAAGTATGAAAATAAACGTGATGTAATTGCTTAATAAAGGAGAGATAGCATGCCAGACGATAAAAAGGAAAGCGGAATCCATACAGATTTTAGCGATGATATGACCTACGGGGAATACTTGCAGCTGGATAATTTATTGTCCAGTCAAATAAGGCTATCTGGGCATCATGATGAAATGCTTTTTATTATTATCCACCAGGTTAGTGAACTTTGGATGAAGCTTATACTGCATGAACTCACTAGTGCAATTCAAGCGATTCAAGCGGATAAAATGCAATCAGCCTTTAAAATGCTAGCGCGAGTTACGAAAATTCAAACACAAATTATTCAAGCCTGGGATGTTCTCTCCACATTAACGCCTGCCGAGTATTTAGAGTTTCGGGATAAGCTAGGTAAGGCGTCCGGCTTTCAATCCTTTCAATATCGACAAATCGAATTTGCGCTTGGCTATAAGACGAAGCATATACTGAAGATTTATGAGCAGGAAAAAGATTTATATGAGGATTTAAATGCTGCTTTTCATGCACCAAGTATCTATGACGTTTCGATTCAAGCTTTGGCTCGAGCGGGGTTTACGATAAATCCTCAGTTATTGAATCGAGATTATTCCATTTCGTATGTGGGAGATGAATCAGTAGCCAATGCATGGAAGGAAGTTTATCAAAACGTCGATCAATACTGGAATTTATATCAACTAGCAGAAAAGCTAGTCGATGTGGAGGACTGGCTTCAACAGTGGCGCTTCCGTCATATGAAAACAGTAGAAAGAATAATAGGATTTAAAAAAGGCACTGGAGGATCATCTGGTGTAAATTATTTACGAAATGTATTAGACCATCGTTTCTTCCCAGAGCTTTGGGATTTACGTACAAATTTATAGGGGAGGTCACAGATATGAACAAGGAATGGATTGATATTACACAAACTATCTCGACTAGAATAGCAACATGGCCAGGGGATACTCTTTTTGAATATGAACTAACCGCTACAAAGGAGGAGGGTGGTGCAGCAAATGTTGGAACGATTAAAGCAAGTTTGCATACTGGAACTCATGCAGACGCACCATTTCATTATGTAAGTGAAGGTAAAACATTAGAGATGCTTGACGTTAATTTGTATATTGGACGGGCAAAAGTGGTGAGTGTCGTTGGGGTTTCCGAAATTGGCAGAGAGGAATTAGAAGGCTTTGATTTAACAGGTGTTGAGCGTTTGCTTTTAAAGACAACGAATACTGCATCACCCGAAAAGTTCCCTGAAAGGATTATTACTTTGAAGGGAAATATTGGACCATTTTTAAAGGAGAAGGGTATTTTTCTAATCGGTACGGACCAACCATCAGTTGATAGCATAGAAAGTAAGGAGTTATTAGCGCATCATTCTCTGTTTAACAATGAAGTATATATTTTAGAAAATCTGTTATTGGAAAATGTGGAGCCAGGTGATTATGATTTAATCGCTCTACCCTTAAAAATTGAAGGAGCAGATGGAAGTCCCATACGTGCGGTGCTGAGAAAAATATAATAACTAGGATAGGACCGTAACTTTAAGATGGCAATCTATCCTTTTTCTAGAACAAAAATGAAGGAGGAGTCAGAATGAAAAGATTTTTATTTCTTTTCTTTTCCACAGTAGTTATTGGAATTATTTTTTATGTTGGTATGGATTATCAAGTGAGTTTAAGAGAAAAGTCAGCAATCAATTTTAATTTAAAACCTTTTATAATATTTGCAAGTATTTTTCCTGTTTTTATTGGAATGTTGTTACGATTACCTAAATTAATTATAGAAATTAAAGATAAAAAGAGATGGTCGTTTGATTGGATAAAGATCATTGCAGTTGGGATCCCATCTCTATATATTGCAATGATACCACTTCTCGCTATTGCTTACGGAACGAATTTGTTATTTTCAAAAGCGTTTATGCTGTTAGGAGATTTTACATTTACATCCATAGCTGGGGTAATATTAGGCTATGTTTTGTTAGACAGCTTAAAAAGTCACACTTCCTCTACAAATAAGGTGCTTTAGTTGAGCAGAAAAAGCCTTGTATCAAAACTGCAATGTAATCAAAGACTCTAGAAATTAATAATCTAATTGTCGCAAATACAATAATAGTTCATTTTCATTAATTCTCTTAATTTTATACTTACGGATTTGACTTTCAATTTTCTTTTGATCAGCTTCTTTACTACTAAATAGATTTGCTATTTGTAAAATTACTTCTGCTAAAATAGTTATAGTTCCAGCAGAACCTAATTCCAAACCTAGAGTTTCTGTATCGGAAAGCTGTGCATTGGTAAACTTATCTATTTCTTTTTTATATTCACCTTTGATCACAATATGAGTTTCTTTATTTTTAAATGCTAATAGTAAATGATCCACATTAAATGCTTCAAAGTATACATTTTCTTGTTCTAACCTTACTAACTCTTCTAAAACAGTACCTTCACTCTTCTCTACTGTTTTAGCAATTGCTTGTATCGTTTTAACTGAATAACTGCTTATATTTTTTTTGTTTACACTAGCAAGCATTTGCTGACTCATTCCAGTTGCTTTGAATACATCGTACCGTTTCTTCCCGTTTTTTTGCAAATAAATATCTAAAAGGCTCATTTCATATACCCTCCAATTACTAAAATATTTTTTACTAAATTTTATTTTAGTATATGCGAAAGCTTAGTAAAAATGCAATACAATTTATCTGAATTTTTAAATTTATTTGTGCTGAGAAATAACTTTCAAAGAGTAAATAGAGTTAAACACGAGCAATGACACAATAAAAAGGACCTTAATTGGTCCTTTTTATTTATTATTAACAATATGTTTTAATATAGCCTTTTCACAAGAATGCCCAAATAGCTAATAGCATACAAAAAGCTCCCAGGATAAATAAGATAGTAGAAGAATTTCGATTTCTTCGAGTTTTATATCCAAAGACACCAAAAAAGATTGCAGCGGCCAGTTTGGAAATGCCCTCATAAAAGTCATTTTTCGAAAAGTAGGAACTACTGAAAATGATTGAAGCTAGAAAAGTAATAGTGATAACAAATTTAAACCAGGCAGGCTGTTTTAAAAATAGTTTCCACATGAATTTAATCCTCTGCATCCGTATTATCTCCTTCTATTCATATAAACTATTGAACGAAAACTTTAGAACTAACTTCTCTATTTGTTCATAATTTACTTTGTAGCAGTGAGGTAAATCATATCCGATATTTTCAAAAACACTTATACTAGTTGTATGAACCGATATAAGGAGTGGTTACTTTGAAAAAAATAGTGGTTATTGGTGGGGGCATTACAGGCCTTTCTACAATGCATTACTTGCAAAAACTTAAAAACGAAAAGTCTTTAGATATAGAGTTAGTATTAGTAGAAGCTAATGATTATTTAGGTGGTAAGATTCATACCGTGCAAGAAAACGACTTCATCATGGAAGTTGGTGCGGATTCAATTGTTGCAAGAAACGAAGCCATCACACAATTAATTGAAGAGCTGCAGCTGGAAGATAAAAAAGTGTACAACTCTACTGGCATTTCATACATTTACACAAACAATGAATTACATGCGATTCCAGTAGACACTGTATTCGGTATTCCCACAAGTATTGAATCTTTAAATAGCAGTACTCTAGTATCAGAAGCAGGGAAAAAAGAAGCATTAAAGGATTTAGTATTACCAAATGAAACTTTTACGAAAGAAAGCTCCGTTGGATCATTTTTAGAATATTTCTTAGGGAAAGAACTAGTTGAAAAACAAATTGTACCTGTTTTATCAGGTGTGTATTCTGGAGATTTAAATAAGCTCACTATCGCTACAACATTGCCTTATTTAATTGATTATAAAAATAAATACGGCAGTATTATTAAAGGTCTAGAAGAAAATAAAGCAAAGTTCCAAGCTGCAGCAAATAAAAAATTTATCTCCTTCGAAAATGGACTTTCCACACTTATCGACCGCTTAGAGGAAGTGCTGAGTGAATTTACGATTATTAAAGGTGTGGCAACGAAGAAAGTAGAGAAGAAGGATGGTCGTTATTCGGTTTTATTGACTAATGGAGAAACGATTGAAGCAGATAGTGTAGTGCTTGCTACTCCTCATCATGTAGCGCAGGCAATTCTTCAAGATGAACAGTTGGATACTGATTTCAAGAAGCTAAAAAACTCCTCGCTTATTAGCGTATATCTTGGTTTTGATATCCCAGACGAGCAGCTTCCAGCAGAGGGCACTGGTTTTATCGTATCTGAAAATAGTGATGTGAAATGTAATGCATGCACGTGGACTAGCCGTAAATGGACACACACATCAAAAGACAATCAATTACTTGTTCGAATGTTCTATAAGAGCGTAAGCCCAGCCTTTGAGAGCATGAAGGATATGACGGAGGACGAGCTAGTAGAAGTTGCACTCCAGGATATTGAAATGAGCTTGAAACTAACGGGCAAGCCTAAGGTGATAGAAGTAACTAAATGGAACGATCAAATGCCAAACTATCATTTAGCACATGGTGAGGCGATTCAATCATTAACAGCTAAAATGTCTGATGAAATGCCGAATGTGATACTAGCCGGCTGCTCTTATTACGGAGTTGGCATTGCCGCTTGTATTAAAAATGGTAAGGAAACGGCGGAGCAAATCATGGGAAAATTTAATAGTAAATAAATTCCTAAAAGAGACTGTGTACTTAAACAGTCTCTTTCGTTATAGATATCAGTTATTCTCCCTAATTAAATCCCATATTACTATTAAAACAATTGAAAGTTTAATCATGAGACAAGTATTGAAGACATACATATAGAGGTAGACCATTAGGAGGTGTTAGTGTAAGATGCTCACATCTAGTTTATGTAGGAGCTTTATAAATGAAATAAAACCTATTGTCCATTTTATAGGGGGCCATGATTTTGTAGAGCCAAGAACTTACGCTTTTAAACAAAGGAGGAGGTGTAAATATGCCAACAAGTTGGTATCAAGCTGTTCCAGCTATTATTGATTTAGTTACGCATGATGGACCTCAGTCAATTCTTGATATAGGAGTGGGATTTGGTAAATACGGAGTCCTACTGCGCGAAGTCTTTGATATACCATATGAACGCTATGATAAAAAATCTTGGCATTTACAACTGGATGGTATCGAAGGATTTGAAGGCTATAATAACCCAATCCATGATCATGTATATAATAGAATGTACTATGGCGATATTTTTTCTGTGTTACCTACCCTAACACAGAAATATGACACACTTCTGTTAATTGACGTATTAGAGCATTTTGATAAAGAAGAAGGCTTACGTTTAATCGATAAATTATTGGAAGTTACAAATAAATCTTTGATTGTATCCACTCCGATTATGCCTGCACCACAAGGAGAATACTTAGGAAATAAACTTGAAACACATAAAAGTCGATGGAATATAGTCGATTTTGTTGATTTTGATTTTCAATTTAGTCAAGTTAAGGTTGGCAATAATGGAGCCAATCTATTTAAATTTTATCCTAGCAATAGAAGAAAGTCCTTTAAAGAGAAGAATAGCTCCATGAAAATCGGCTATCTTTTACCACATCAAAATTTAACTGGTGGACTTAAAATGTTATTGGCACAGATGGAAATGCTGAAAAATAAGGGGCACCATGTTACAGCCTATTTTAGAGGAATGGAAGGGCAACGGGCATTGCCATCATGGACTGATGTAGAAGTGAATCGTGAAGTGATTATCCCACCTTTTGAACCATTTAAAAAATATGTGGAGGATTGTGACATTGTAGTTGCGGGTTGGTTTCCACAGCTATTAGAATTAAAAGATATAAATCCACCTGTTTTCTATTATGAACAAGGGCATGAATTGTTGTTTGGGGATATTCCAGAATACAACAATTTTAATAGTATTAAATCGTACCTGCAGTCATGTTATAAGTCAGATATCCCTATTGCGAGTATCTCGAAGTTTGTATCTCGTATTTTAATGGCTCGATTCGATATAACTTCCGAAGTCATTCCGATTGGAATAGATGTCAATGTATATAAACCAATTGAGAAGAATGAAGATAAAGAGTTACTGACCGTGTTATTAGTTGGCAATCCACATTTACGTTTTAAATCTTTTAATGATGCAATTCAGGCTTTACAAATAGCTTGGGATCGAGGACTGCGTTTTCATGTGAAGTGGGTGTGCCAATCACCACCTACTGTTCATGCGACTTTTCCAATTGAAACGATTATACATCCTAGGCAAGAAGTGCTCATTCAATGTTATCAGGAGGCCGACCTATTTTTGTTCACATCTTGGTATGAGGGATACGGGATGCCCCCATTAGAAGCTATGTCATGTGGAACGCCTGTCATCGCGTCAGATTGTGGAGGAGTAAGGGATTATGCGGTATCTGAGTATAATTGTCTATTAGCTGACCCAGGGGATACGGAACAATTCGCTAATCATTTAGAAAGACTATTAAAAGATAAAGAACTACGGAAATCTCTAAGTGAAAAAGGAAGAGAGACTGCATTGTCACTCCGATATGAAGATTCTATCTTGAAAATTGAGGAATATATGCGTAAATTGATTTGATTTAGATTATTCAAAAAACACCTTGACGCTTTAGTTGAATAAAGGTAGGATTACTGTAGTCACAAAAAACTGAATAGTGAATTCTTATCAAGAGAAGCCGAGGGACTGGCCCTACGACGCTTCAGCAACCAGCCAATTTGGTCAGGTGCTAAATCCAGCAGACTTTGCAAAAGTCTGAAAGATGAGAAGGTGGTATCTTGCATACTCAAAAAGCCTTCTTTTCATGGAAGGCTTTTTTATATGGGAGAGGGTGGATTGAGATGGGTTTATTAGAGAGATTACAGACATCTATATTGACAGCGGATGGAGCGATGGGAACGCTACTTTATTCGTATGGAATTGATTATTGCAATGAGGAATTGAATATTCAGAAACCGGAAATTATTGAGAAGATACATCAGGATTATATTGAGGCCGGAGCAGATATTATTCAAACGAATACGTATGGGGCGAATGCAATTAAATTGGCGCGGTACGGGCTACAAAATCAAGTGAAAGAAATAAATGAAGCAGCAATCCAAATTGCAAAAAGAGCTGCTGCTCCGGGCAATCAATTTGTCCTGGGTACAATCGGGGGGATTCGAGGAATTCGGAAAAGTGATGCCTCGCTCCAAGAGATTATCCATTCACTCGATCAGCAGGCAACCCAGTTGTTAGCAGGATATCCGGATGGCTTATTACTAGAAACCTATTATGATTTGGAAGAACTAAAGACTACTGTGACTTATCTTCGTACACTAACTGATATTCCAATCATTGCCCAAGTATCCATGCATGAACCCGGTATTTTGCAAAACGGCTTACCACTTAATGATGCACTACTTCAGCTTGAAACAATTGGAGCGAACATTGTTGGAGTCAACTGTCGACTCGGTCCCCATCATACAATTCAAGCGTTTGAAGGAGTTAAGCTTCCGGAAAACTCATTCCTTTCTGCTTATCCAAATGCAAGTCTGCTTGATATAGATGAAGGACGAATTGTCTATGAATCCGATGCCGAGTATTTTGGTAAAGCGGCGTTATATCTGAGGGATGCAGGAGTACGATTAATAGGAGGCTGCTGCGGGACGACACCAAAGCATATTGAAGCAGTAAAAAAACATATTGGTCATTTAGCACCTATTACCAGTAAGGTCGTTGAGAAGAGAAAGCCGATTATTATTCAAGATGCAAAGCAGACTAACACACAAGCTCTACATGAGAAAGCGAAAATAGAACGGACGATTATTGTTGAATTAGACACTCCTCGTCACCTTGACACGGCTACATTCATGGAAGGGGCGGAAAAGCTATACGCTGCTGGAATTGATGCAGTGACGATGGCTGACAATTCTTTAGCCTCCCCACGAGTCAGCAATATGGCAATGGGCTCGATGTTAAAGTACGAAAAAAACATTAGACCTCTTGCTCATATTACATGCCGTGACCGTAATTTAATCGGTCTCCAATCTCATTTAATGGGACTGGATGCACTTGGAATTCATGATATTCTCGCTGTAACGGGAGACCCAACGAAAATTGGTGATTTCCCTGGAGCGACAAGTGTTTATGATGTTTCGAGCTTAGAGTTGCTTCAGTTAATCAAACAATTAAACGAAGGTATTTCTTTTTCGGGTAAATCACTTCGTAAAAAGGCAAACTTCTCTGTAGCTGCTGCGTTTAATCCGAATGTTCGTGTGCTTGACCGTGCTGTGAAGCGACTAGAGAAGAAAATTGAGTGTGGAGCAGATTATTTCATCACGCAACCTGTCTACTCAAAAGAAAAAATGCAAGAAATTTACGAGGCAACAAAGCATTTATCAACGCCAATTTTCATAGGAATTATGCCGCTGACCAATAGTCGAAACTCGGAATTCCTACACAATGAAGTGCCGGGCATTAAATTGTCTGAAGAAGTGTTAGAACGGATGCGTTTATGTGGAGAAGATAGAGAGCGTGCTACTGCAGAAGGTATTCAAATTTCGAAGGAATTAATCGATACAGCTGCGGAACTATTTAACGGGATCTATATTATTACGCCATTTTTCCGGTACGATATGTCTCTTGAATTAATTCACTATATTAAAGAGATTGATCGAAAGAAAGAGAGAGAATTCAGCTATGTCCAAACATCTAATTGAGCAACAACTTCAAGAGAGAATACTAATTATCGATGGTGCAATGGGGACGATGATTCAAAATGCGAATCTTAGTCCAGAAGATTTTGGAGGAGACGAATACGACGGCTGTAATGAGTATTTGAATATCGTCAAGCCGGACGTTATTGAACACGTCCATCGTGCGTATTTAGAGGCTGGCGCTGATATTATTTGTACGAATACATTTGGAGGCACGCCAGTCGTGTTAAATGAATATGATCTTAGTGATCAAGCCCATGATATCAACTTTCGAGCTGCCAAGCTTGCTAAAACCTGTGCAGAGGAATTCTCCACACCTGATTGGCCTCGGTTTGTAGCAGGGGCAATTGGACCGACTACAAAAACGTTGTCGGTCACTGGTGGTATCACATTTGATGAACTTACGAACGACTTTTATGTGCAAGCAAAGGCTTTAGTAGAAGGTGGAGTAGATGTTATCTTACTGGAAACAAGCCAGGATATGCTGAATGTAAAAGCTGCAACAATCGGAATCAAACAAGCATTTGAGGAACTGAATAAAGAGCTGCCTATTATGATTTCTGGCACCATTGAACCAATGGGAACGACACTTGCAGGGCAAAGTATTGAAGCCTTTTATATTTCGATTGAACATATTAAACCACTTTCAGTTGGCTTGAATTGTGCGACTGGTCCAGAATTTATGACCGATCATATACGTTCCCTATCTGAGTTATCGGATGGATATGTTAGTTGTTATCCAAATGCAGGCTTGCCAGACGAAGAAGGGCATTATCATGAATCTCCAGAATCACTTTCTAAAAAGCTCCGAGGCTTTGCAGAAAAAGGATGGTTGAATGTTGTTGGTGGATGCTGTGGAACGACTCCTGCCCATATTCAAGCTGTACGTGAAGCAGTAAAGGATCTTGCTCCGCGTAAAACAGCTGCTGAGGTAGGACACGGACATGTCGTATCCGGAATCGAACCTCTTCAATATGATGAAACGATGCGCCCACTCTTCATTGGGGAGCGTACAAATGTAATAGGTTCTCGGAAGTTTAAACGTTTAATAGTAGATGAAAAGTTTGAAGAAGCATCAGAAATTGCACGAGCACAGGTTAAAGGTGGCGCTCACGTTATTGATATTTGCCTTGCAAACCCTGACCGTGATGAACTAGAGGACATGACTAACTTCATGAAAGAAGTAGTAAAAAAAGTTAAAGTGCCACTTGTTATTGATTCGACGGATGAAAAAGTAATAGAAGCAGCACTTAAATATTCCCAAGGAAAAACAATCATCAATTCCATTAACTTAGAGGATGGCGAAGAGCGATTTGAAGCAGTAATGCCTCTAGTGAAAAAATATGGTGCAGCTGTAGTTGTTGGAACCATAGATGAGATTGGTATGGCGGTAACAAGAGAACGTAAGCTTGAAGTTGCACAGCGTTCTTACGATTTATTAGTAAATAAATGGGGACTTGCACCAGAGGATATAATTTTTGATCCACTTGTATTCCCGGTTGGAACAGGGGACCAGCAATACATCGGATCAGCAGTTGAAACGATTGAAGGTATTCGTCTAATAAAAGAAAAGCTGCCACGAGCACTGACTGTTTTAGGAGTAAGTAATGTATCATTTGGTCTTCCACCAGTTGGTCGAGAAGTATTGAATGCTGTCTACTTATACCACTGTACGCAGGCGGGATTGGACTACGCGATTGTAAATACTGAGAAGCTTGAAAGATATGCTTCTATTCCTAAAGAGGAAATCGATATGGCAAATGAGCTTTTATTTACAACGACTGATCAAACACTTGCAGATTTCACCGACTTTTACCGCGATAAACAGAAAGAAAAGACCGAAGATGATATACCAAAAACTGTACCAGAGCGTCTTGCCTATTATGTTATTGAAGGAACGAAAGAAGGGCTTATTCCAGACTTAGAAGCGGCACTTAAAATGTATGATGCACCTTTAGATGTCATAAATGGACCTTTGATGAAGGGAATGGCTGAGGTAGGTCGTCTGTTTAATGAAAACCAGCTAATAGTTGCAGAGGTTCTTCAAAGTGCTGGTGTGATGAAAGCATCTGTCGCATATTTGGAGCAGTTCATGGAGAAAAAAGAGGATGATTCAGGGAAAGGTAAAATCGTCCTTGCGACTGTTAAAGGCGATGTGCATGATATCGGAAAAAACTTAGTAGACATCATATTAAGTAATAATGGATATAAAGTAATTGATGTGGGAATTAAAGTAACGCCAGCCACTTTAATAGAGGTTATTCGGAAGGAAAAACCCGATATGATTGGACTTTCTGGACTTCTTGTCAAATCAGCTCAGCAAATGGTCATCACTGCGCAAGATTTTAAAGAAGCTGGTATTGATGTGCCTATACTTGTAGGTGGAGCAGCGCTTTCTCGTCGTTTCACAGAAACAAAAATTTCTGCTGAATATGATGGACCGGTTCTATATGCGAAGGATGCGATGCAGGGACTAGACCTTGCGAATCGATTGCAGAATGAAGCAGATAAAGAGACTTTATTGGTCGAACTAGGTATTCAACAGGAGAAACGAAAAGTTTCAGAAGCTAATCGCTCAG
The DNA here is from genome assembly GCF_048572895.1 of Psychrobacillus sp. BM2. Taxonomy (GTDB): domain Bacteria; phylum Bacillota; class Bacilli; order Bacillales_A; family Planococcaceae; genus Psychrobacillus. The sequence goes on along the minus strand of NZ_CP183878.1, from coordinate 3,296,182 downwards.
CTAAGCAGGCGGTGGCTGTTTTAGAAAAACCGGTTAAAACCGTTCGAGAGGATGTCCAGGTATTTGTACCAAAAGGTGTTCGTAAACATGTACTAAAAGATTATTCGGTCGCCCATTTACACCCATATGTGAATATGCGCACGCTAATCGGTCATCATTTAGGGTTAAAAGGCTATAGTGAAAAACTATTAGCGGAGGGTGACGAGCGTGCAACTGGGTTGCATGAATTAGTAACGGAATACTTACAGTCGGATATATTGAAGCCACAAGGGATATATCAATTTTTCCCTGCGCAATCAGATGGAGATGATGTAATTATCTATGACCCAATCGATGCGAAAACCGAAATCGAGCGATTCACATTCCCACGCCAATCCGTTGAGCCATTTCTTTGCTTGGCTGATTATTTAAAAACTGTGGACAGTGGAGAAATGGATTATGTAGCACTAATGCTAGTAACTGCTGGACATGGAGTTCGTGCTGCAGCGGCAAAACTAAAAGACCAAGGCAAGTTTTTAGAAAGTCATGCACTGCAGGCAACTGCGCTTGAATTAGCAGAAGGTTTTGCGGAACGCATTCACCAAGAAATCCGAGACCAATGGGGATTCCCAGATGCAACGGATTTCACAATGCGTGATCGATTTGCTGCAAAATACCAAGGTCAACGCTTCTCCTTCGGCTATCCAGCTTGCCCAAATTTAGATGACCAAGCAAAACTATTTAGTCTGATAGAACCTGAAGATATCGGAGTACTACTTACTGAGGAGTTCATGATGGAACCAGAAGCATCCGTTTCTGCAATCGTTTTTGCGCATCCAGATGCGAGATACTTTGTCGTAGATTAATTAAAAAATACACCGCCAACAGATAGGAATTCTGTAGGTGGTGTATTTTTCTTTCAAGAGTTGTACTTAATATTAGAAACTAATCTAATTTTTTAATGACAACAGATGCGTTTACGTTTGCTTGTGTGCCTCCGACTACACTCGCAAGGCCAACCGCTGCAGCGGAAGTATGATTACGGAGAGTAAGAGTTTGACCAGCTGCAATAGAGAATATTGCTTGCCCGTTGTTTTGCTGCGTTCCTGCACCTGAACCGTAGACTGTCCCAGGAACCTGCACACCATTTAAAAATAGTGCAAATTGATTCGGTTCTGTACCAGATACGGAGAAAGTAACCTCGTAAATTCCAGGAGTCGAAAATAGAATCGAAGGGGTTCCAGGAGCATGTGTAATTCCAGGTGTAAGAATACCATTTGTATCAAAAGGAACATCCGCTTCTATAGCAATCGTTTGAGCAAGTAGGTTATAAATGTACGCGAATTCTGATAATCCTGTTCCAGTAGCCCCCGTAGCGCCAGTAGCTCCAGTAGCGCCCGCCGGCCCAGTGTCGCCTGTTGCCCCAGTAGCTCCAGCAGGCCCAGCTGCGCCGGTATTACCCGTAGCGCCAGTGTCACCTGTAGCACCAACAGGTCCAGTGCCGCCGGTAGCACCAGTGTCACCTGTAGCACCAGCAGGTCCAGTGCCGCCAGTAGCACCAGTATTTCCGGTAGCGCCAGTGTCACCTGTAGCACCAGCAGGTCCAGTGCCGCCGGTAGCACCAGTGTCACCTGTAGCACCAGCAGGTCCAGTGCCGCCAGTAGCACCAGTATTTCCGGTAGCGCCAGTGCCGCCAGTAGCGCCGGTATTTCCGGTAGCGCCAGTAGGTCCAGTGCCGCCAGTAGCACCAGTATTTCCGGTAGCGCCAGTGCTGCCAGTAGCACCGGTATTTCCGGTAGCGCCAGTGTCACCTGTAACGCCAGTAGGTCCAGTGCCGCCGGTAGCACCAGTGTCACCTGTAGCACCAGCAGGTCCAGTGCCGCCAGTAGCACCAGTATTTCCGGTAGCGCCAGTGCCGCCAGTAGCACCAGTATTTCCGGTAGCGCCAGTGCCGCCAGTAGCACCAGTATTTCCGGTAGCGCCAGTGCCGCCAGTAGCACCAGTATTTCCGGTAGCGCCAGTGCCGCCAGTAGCACCAGTATTTCCGGTAGCGCCAGTGCCGCCAGTAGCACCAGTATTTCCGGTAGCGCCAGTGCCGCCAGTAGCACCAGTATTTCCGGTAGCGCCAGTGCCGCCAGTAGCACCAGTATTTCCGGTAGCGCCAGTGCCGCCAGTAGCACCAGTATTTCCGGTAGCGCCAGTGCCGCCAGTAGCACCAGTATTTCCGGTAGCGCCAATGTCACCTGTAACGCCAGTATTTCCGGTAGCGCCAGTGCCGCCAGTAGCACCGGTATTTCCGGTAGCGCCAGTGTCACCTGTAGCACCAGCAGGTCCAGTGCTGCCAGTAGCACCGGTATTTCCGGTAGGTCCAGTGCCGCCGGTAGCACCAGTATTTCCAGTAGCGCCCGCCGGCCCAGTGCCGCCGGTAGCACCAGTATTTCCAGTAGCGCCCGCCGGCCCAGTGCCGCCGGTAGCACCAGTATTTCCAGTAGCGCCCGCCGGCCCAGTGCCTCCCGTAGCACCAGTATTTCCAGTTGGACCACTTCCAGTAGTAATTTGAGCCACTTGTTTCAATTTACTATCTAATAACAGTTCTTTTTTCATCGCTAACTCGAGCGTATCTTGAACGCTCGTATTCACTTGTAATATATCCTCTAAAGTAGCGGGCGGGGATAAGCCGGGTAATGTGCCAAGTGCATACTGAATTTTTTCTCCTTCGGCATTGATGATATGGGCTAGTCCTAACTCTTCCATCGCAATGGAAGCTAAGAGTAGGTTAATTGCATCATCCCTTGTGACTGTAATGGTAGGTGAAATATTGGGGATATTTGGTTGAGACATTTGTTCTCTCCTTATAATTTATTGAACAACAATCTGCTATATCGAACATGATAAAACAAAGGTTGCTCTGTTAATAATCTATTCAAGGGAGTAGAAAGGAGATAAGTCAGATGCCTCTTATGTATTAAATAAAGCAGAAAAAATATAGCTTTTTATTAAAAGAATGGGCAAAAAGCATCCATACTTCAAGGGAATTAGAATTGAGAGAATGAATTGCCTTTTTATATGGAGGACTAATTGTTACTTTGATAGCCTGATTATGAAAAATCAACCCATTGCTGAACTGCACATTTCTTATCGAATTATGACTAGAAGGAAAACCATTTTAGAGGGTGATTACAATAATTAAAAAGAACCTAAATTAAGACTCCAGAGAACGATACTGGAGTCACCTATTCACGGCGTAGGAGGAATAGAATTAATTACTTCTTTTAATTTACTTGTTAACAGCAATTCTTTTTTAATTACCAAATCGAGCATATCTTCAACGCTGTCATTTACTGCTAATATTTGGTCTAATGTAGCTCTTGGAGTCAATCCAGGTATGGTACCAAGAACATATTGAATTTTTTCTGCTTCCGCATTAATGATGTGAGCGAGTCCTAATTCTTCCAAAGCAATGGAAGCCAAGAGTAGGTTAATCACATCATCCCTATCGATTGTAATAGTAGGGGTGATGTTAGGAATATTCGGTTGGGACATACAACATCTCTCTTTCTTTGTTTTATTGAACAACCCAGTATTCCAAAGAGTTCACAAGCATTATAAGGTGTACGGGTTGTTCTATCTACAGTCTATTCAAAGTATCATGAAAGGGTTTGTGTTATTACGTTTCTTTAAGATGTATCTTGAAAAGTTATTTGAACTAAGGGAATTACCTATTATGCAAGGATTCATATTAACTTGGTTCCCAAATATTTTAAAACACCATATATTATTATAATTTTCTAATTTGGTGGTGATGAAGTATGTGTACAATAACTCTTTGTATGATCGTGAAAAATGAGGAAGAGGTATTACATCAATGTTTAAGCAGTGTAAAGGAAATTTGTGATGAAATAATTATTGTGGATACAGGTTCGACAGATAAGACAAAGGAAATTGCAAAGGGGTTCACGGAAAAGGTTATCGATTTTCAATGGATTAATGATTTTTCTGCTGCAAGAAATTTTGCATTCAGTCATGCAACAATGGACTATATCTTATGGTTAGATGCGGATGATATTTTACTAAAAGAGGACCTTCAAAAATTTAAAACTCTAAAAAAGGATTTAGATGTTTCAATTGATGCAGTATCGATGATTTATCATACTGCCTTTGACGAATATGGCAATCCAACCTTTAGTTTTAGAAGAAACCGTTTAGTTAAAAGAGAGAACAACTTTAAATGGATTGGTCCTGTCCATGAATATTTAGAAGTTGGTGGGAATATTTATACTGCAGATATAGCGATAACTCATCGTAAAAGCGATAAGAATTACCAATCTATTCAAAGCGATAGAAACCTGAAAATCTATGAAGAACGTTTGGAAAGTGGAGAAGAATTCACACCAAGAGATTTATATTATTATGCAAATGAATTAAAAGATCACGCTCAGTTTCAAAAATCGACTCTTTATTATCAAGCATTCTTAGCGACAAAAAAAGGTTGGGTTGAGGATGAAATCCGAGCTTGTATAAACATGGCAGAGTGTTACAGAAACCTTGGCAATGTAGAAAAAGAAAAGGAATCACTAGTCATGTCTATTTGTTATGATGTTCCACGCCCAGAGGTTTCTTGTAGATTAGGAGATCTTTATAAAGGTAAAAGGAATTTTAAAAAGGCCATAATATGGTACCGCTTAGCCCTCGAAATAGTGGAAGATGATCATCAAGGATTTAAGCAAGAGGCTTACTCAACCTGGTATCCACACCTTCAGTTATGTGTGTGTTATTGGGAAATAGGTGACATCGGACTTGCGGAAGAACATAATACTCAAGCTAAAAAATTTCGACCGAATGACTCTAAAGTAAAATATAATGAGGAGTTTTTTAAAAACTATAAAAAAAATACAAAGGGATAATTTGTACCTTCTAAGATGTTGGGAAGTGCCCTAAATCACTTTGCTCTTCATGCAACATCCTGCGTTTCATAGAAACACAGGATGTTTATAAATGAACAATAATTTAACATGGGACAAGTTAAAAAAACATAACGAAATCAACGTCGTTGAAAAGCATAATTTCTCGCCTTTGCAAAATCATGCACCCATTCAAAATCATATTTATGCTGGGGATACTTTTTACACACCCCTTTCGTTTGATCGGTTGAACCTGTATAAGCAACAAAAGATTTCATTTTGTGGTTGGATGCGGATGATGTATTTTTGCTAGAAGATCAAGAAATATAAAAAGAATGAAAAATGAATCTCGATTTACGACGGACTCTGTGAAAGAGAGATTACTTAATTGCTTCCTATTAAATAGAGGACTCAAAGTTTATTGTTTTATTATTGGGGGTGGCAAGGCAAGTGCCACCCCCTTGTATTTTACTGAACTTCAATAATCGAAACAGAACCATCAGACAAAGTGGTAGTTGCAGATCCATTATAAATAAAATCTAATGTAATGGCACCTGCGGTAGCATTAGCTAAGAACGTACCTGATACGCTAACATTGGCATCTAAAGTTCCAGTAACTGATTTACCTGAAAAACGACTCTCAAATACCGTATTAAATCTTGGTGTAACAGTAATATTTCCGATTAAAGAACTAGTTGCTCTGAATGTATACGAAACCAAATAAATGTGCCCAGTTGCTAGTACAAAGGTTGTGTTTGTAGGGTGAGAAATGTCAGAGCCATTAATAAACGTGGTTGAATACGAAATGGCTGTGCCATTTGCTACAGATGTTACATTAACACTAAATAGTCCGTTTTGTATTGTAGCAGTAGCCCCAGTAGTTCCCGTAGCGCCAGTATTCCCAGTAGCCCCAGTAGCACCAATAGTTCCTGTAGCCCCAGTAGGTCCAGTGGCCCCAGTATTCCCGGTAGGGCCAGTAGCCCCAGTAGTTCCCGTAGCGCCAGTATTCCCAGTAGCCCCAGTAGCACCAATAGTTCCTGTAGCCCCAGTAGGTCCAGTGGCACCAGTATTCCCAGTGGTTCCGGTAGCCCCAGTAGCACCAATAGTTCCTGTAGCCCCGGTAGGTCCAGTGGCCCCAGTATTCCCAGTGGTTCCTGTAGCCCCGGTAGCCCCAGTAGCCCCAGTAGCCCCAGTAGCCCCAGTAGCCCCAGTAGCACCAATAGTTCCTGTAGCCCCAGTAGGTCCAGTGGCCCCAGTATTCCCAGTTGTACCGGTATCCCCTGTAGCTCCTGTTGCACCAGTAGTGCCAGCAGGTCCAGTGTCTCCGGTAGGTCCAGTGGCCCCAGTATTCCCGGTAGCGCCAGTAGCCCCAGTATTCCCAGTTGTGCCGGTATCCCCTGTAGCTCCTGTTGCACCAGTAGTGCCAGCAGGTCCAGTGTCTCCGGTAGCTCCAGTGGCCCCAGTATTCCCGGTAGCGCCAGTAGCCCCAGTATTCCCAGTTGTACCGGTATCCCCTGTAGCTCCTGTTGCACCAGTAGTGCCAGCAGGTCCAGTGTCTCCGGTAGCTCCAGTAGGTCCAGTAGGTCCAGTAGGTCCAGTGGCCCCAGTATTCCCAGTTGTGCCGGTATCCCCTGTAGCTCCTGTTGCACCAGTAGTGCCAGCAGGTCCAGTGGCCCCAGTATTCCCAGTGGCCCCAGTATTCCCAGTTGTGCCGGTATCCCCTGTAGCTCCTGTTGCACCAGTAGTGCCAGTAGCCCCAGTGTCTCCGGTAGCCCCAGTAGGTCCAGTGTCGCCTGTAGCGCCCGTAGCTCCAACAGGTCCAGTGTCTCCAGTAGCCCCAGTATTCCCAGTTGTGCCGGTATCCCCAGTGGCCCCAGTATTCCCAGTTGTGCCGGTATCCCCAGTAGCCCCAGTAGGTCCGGTGTCACCTGTAGCGCCCGTAGCTCCAGCAGGTCCAGTAGCCCCAGTAGGTCCGGTGTCGCCTGTAGCGCCCGTAGCTCCAGCAGGTCCAGTAGCCCCAGTAGGTCCGGTGTCGCCTGTAGCGCCCGTAGCTCCAACAGGTCCAGTGGCCCCAGTATTCCCGGTAGCGCCAGTAGCCCCAGTAGGTCCGGTGTCGCCTGTAGCGCCCGTAGCTCCAACAGGTCCAGTGGCCCCAGTATTCCCGGTAGCGCCGGTAGCGCCAGTAGCCCCAGTATTCCCAGTTGTGCCGGTATCCCCTGTAGCTCCTGTTGCACCAGTAGTGCCAGCAGGTCCAGTGTCTCCGGTAACACCAGTTACACCGGTTGGACCAGTAACTCCACTTCCAGAAGTAATTTGAGTTACTTGTTTCAATTTACTTTCTAATAGTAGTTCTTTTTTTATCGCCATTTCAAGCGTATCTTGAACACTGTCATTAACTTGTAAAATCTCCTCTAGCGAAGCTGATGTGGATAAGCCAGGTATTGTGCCGAGTGCATATTGTATTTTTTCCCCTTCGGCATTAATGATATGTGCTAGTCCCAACTCTTCCATGGCTATAGAAGCTAAGAGTAAGTTAATAGCATCATCCCTCGTGATTGAAATGGTAGGGGAAATATTGGGGATATTTGGTTGCGACATTTGATCTCTCCTTTATAATTTATTTGGAACAATCTGGTATACCTTACATGGTGAAACAAAGATTGCTCTCTTATAATCTATTCAGGTGTGGAGAGAGGGGATAAGCTAAATATCTCTTGTGTTGTTAATAAAGCAGATAATAGAAAGACCTTAAAAAGAATATGTTTACCGTGAGAAATGAGATGTAAGTAGTGAACGTGAATTTTGGGAAGTGTTGCATATGAAGTGGATAACTCGATGATAAACAGGAAGTTCTCGTTGAGTTATGCCCCAATAAATAGGAAGATTATAATGGTCAAAGAAACATAAAAAAAGACTCTGGTAGAGATTGTTTTATCTGCAATAACTTCTGAAGATCTTTAGGTAAAACATAGTCTGCATCTAACCACGGGATGTAGTCCATTGTAGCTTCTGTAAAGGAACGATTTTTAGCTAATGAGAAATTGTTAATCCACTCAAACTCGATGATATGAGGAGTCCACTTGCTTGCGACTTCTTTGGGATTGTCTGTCGATCCAGTATCCACGATGATGATTTCATCTACAGCATCCCGAATGGATTGTAAGCATCGTTCCAAGGTTCTAGTTCGTTTTTCACGATCATGCAAAGGCTAATTGTAATCATTTTGTCACCTTTATATGGCGTACATGCAATACTATATGCTCTCCAAAGCAGCGAGACACGGTAAATCAAATGATTCGGAATTGTAGAAATCAATAAACGACAGTGACCAGTTTGCGCGACACAAACTGGTTACTGTTCACGTGTATGAGGAACAAAATAGGATTCGTGTTTGGCATTTCATGAACTTCCCGTTAAGGATTCAGTGATACTCCCGCAGGGTTGGTACCAACTGGAATGGTGGCTATGACGGTATTAGTATTTCCGTCGATGACGGAGATATTGTTACTGATCTGGTTTGCTACGTAAATCCCATTTGTTAGAGGATTCACAGCTAATCCCAAAGGGGTGTTACCCACTGTAATGGTGGCTATTACGGTATTGGTATTTCCGTTAATGACGGAGACATTGTTGGTGGCAGTATTTGTCACGTAAATTAGGTTTGTATTAGGATTCACCACTACACCACCTGGCTGAGTACCCACCGGGATGGTAGCTATGACGGTATTGGAAAGTCCGCTAATGACGGAGACATTGTTGCTGACACTGTTTGCCACATAAATCCGGTTGGTGATAGGATTCGCGGCTACACCCAATGGCTGAGTACCCACGGGGATGGTGGCTATGACGGTATTAGTAAGTCCACTAATGACGGAGACATTGTTACTGACCGCGTTTGCCACGTAAATTCGGTTGGTTGTAGGATTCACCCATGCACCAAAAGGCCCAGTACCCACGGGGATGGTGGCTATGACGGTATTGGAAAGTCCGCTAATGACAGAGACATTGTTACTGTTCAAATTTGTCACATAAATTAGGTTTGTATTAGGATTCACCCTTGCACCCAATGGATTAATCCCCACTGTAACGGTGGCGATGACGGTATTGGTATTTCCGTCAATGACAGAAACATTGTTCGTGCCCTCATTTGCCACATAAATTCGGTTGGTGGTGGGATTCACATCGACACCAATTGGCAAAGAACCCACTGTAACGGTGGCTATGACGGTATTGGTATTTCCATTAATGACGGAGACATTGTTACTGGCCTCGTTTGTCACGTAAATGAGGTTTACGGAAGAAGGGGTCCCAGATCCAGTTGCACCCGTCGATCCGGTAGCACCAGTTGCTCCAGTGCCTCCGGTAGCCCCAGTAGGTCCAGCGGGTCCGCTAGCGCCCGTAGCTCCAGCAGGTCCAGTGTCTCCAGTAGCGCCAGTAGGTCCAGCAGGTCCGCTAGCGCCCGTAGCTCCAGCAGGTCCAGTGTCTCCAGTAGCGCCAGTAGGTCCAGCAGGTCCAGTGCCTCCGGTAGCGCCAGTAGGTCCAGCGGGTCCGCTAGCGCCCGTAGCTCCAGCAGGTCCAGTGTCTCCAGTAGCGCCAGTAGGTCCAGCAGGTCCAGTGCCTCCGGTAGCGCCAGTAGGTCCAGCGGGTCCGCTAGCGCCCGTAGCTCCAGCAGGTCCAGTGTCTCCAGTAGCGCCAGTAGGTCCAGCGGGTCCGCTAGCGCCCGTAGCTCCAGCAGGTCCAGTGTCTCCAGTAGCGCCAGTAGGTCCGGTGTCGCCTGTAGCGCCCGTAACTCCAGCAGCCCCAGTGTCTCCAGTAGGTCCAGCAGGTCCAGTGCCTCCGCTAGCGCCCGTAACTCCAGCAGGTCCAGTGTCTCCAGTAGCCCCAGTAGGTCCGGTGTCGCCTGTAGCGCCCGTAACTCCAGCAGGTCCAGTGTCTCCAGTAGCGCCAGTAGGTCCAGCAGGTCCAGCAGGTCCAGTGCCTCCGGTAGCGCCAGTAGGTCCAGCGGGTCCGCTAGCGCCCGTAGCTCCAGCAGGTCCAGTGTCTCCAGTAGCTCCAGTAGGTCCGGTGTCGCCTGTAGCGCCCGTAACTCCAGCAGGTCCAGTTTCGCCTGTAGCGCCCGTAACTCCAGCAGGTCCAGTGTCTCCAGTAGCCCCAGTAGGTCCAGTGTCTCCGGTAACACCAGTAACACCGGTTGGACCAGTAACTCCACTTCCAGAAGTAATTTGAGTTACTTGTTTCAATTTACTATCTAATAATAGTTCTTTTTTTATCGCCAATGACAGCGTATCTTGAACGCTGTCATTCACTTGTAAGATTTCCTGTAAAGAAGCCGGTGCTGTCAATCCAGGTATTGTGCCGAGTGCATATTGTATTTTTTCTCCTTCGGCATTAATGATATGTGCTAGTCCCAACTCTTCCATGGCAATAGAAGCTAAGAGTAAGTTAATAGCTTCATCCCTCGTGATTGAAATGTTAGGGGAAATATTAGGAATATTTGGTTGCGACATTTGCTCTCTCCTTTATAATTTATTTGGAACAATCTGGTATAACCACATGGTGAAACAAAGATTGCTCTGTTAATAATCTATTCAGGTGTGGAGAAAAGGGATAAGCTAAGTGTCTCTTGTGTTGTTAATAAAGCAGATAATAGAAAAGCCTTTTATAAAAAAATAGGGAGTATATGTTTACCTTGAGTAATGAGATGTAAGTGTTTGGGGGAGTGTTGCATATGAAGTGGATAGCCCGATGATAAACAGGGGAGTTCTCGTGAGATTTTGCACTAATAAATAGGAAGATTATAATGTTCAAAAAAACATAAATAAAGACTCTGGTACAATACCAGAGTCATCTTTTTATTGCCTAAGTTATAGTTTTAAATACTTGTATTATTTTCCAACTCTAATTTATCTTTATATTCCTTTTCGTATAGATAAGCTTCATGTGCTTCATCCATCATTCCTAATTGTTCCAAACATAATCCTTTATATTTCCACGCTTTAAAGCTACCCATTCCCTTTAAAATAAGATGTTTTGTATGGTGATCACCTAGTTCAAGACATTTTTCAAAAGCCTGTAGCGCTTCCGTATAATTTTTCATTTTATATAAAATGTAGCCCTTATAAAAATGTAAATCTACATAATCAGGGTAAAGAAGGATCGCCTTCTCGATACTTGGCCATGCTCCGTCTAGACTATCAGTTTCTATTAATATCGCATATTTTAATTTGTAAAGAAGGGAAGGAGGTTTCTGACTTTGTTGTAAAAAAAGTAAGATGGACTGATTTACAAAATGAAATGCTTGTTGATATTTTCCTTGTCTATAAGTTTCACTAGCCAGATGGTATTCTATCCAGGGACTATGTGTTGAATCTGACAATTCTTGTTCCAAAAGATTAATATTTCGTTGCCCCTTTTGTTTCATTTCCACTATATCCTGCAAATAACCATAATGATGAATAGATACTGGAATGCTTTCAATGTCTTTCTCCGTTATTTCCGCAGGAAGAAGAGGTGTCTCATGTATACGGTTATGGAATGTAATATTTTTGTAATTTCTAAATAAGCGCAGCTGGTGTATCAAATAAGCATTACTTTTATCAACTGGTATTGTTTTTCCATAATAATTAAAGACAGTTAGAGAAAGTAGATGGGCATTCGTATTTGCTAGAGCTTCTGGAATTTTGGATTTTGTGGTGGCATCTAATTCTTCATCTGCATCTAACCATAAAATCCAGTCACCCGTTGAAAGTGATAATCCATAATTTCGTGCATCCGCAAAATCATCTTTCCACTTATAAGAATAAACTTTAGCACCATGGTTCTCACATATTTCAATTGTTTGATCAGAAGAACCTGTGTCTACGATGATAATCTCACCAGCTAGTCCCTTTACACTTTCTAAACAACTATTAATACAATGAGCTTCATCTTTCACAATCATACACAAGGTAATAGTAGGGAAAGCATTCATATACTCACCTCCTAATTTTAATTGATCTTATAAGATGCTCTGAATTCCCCCTACCCAGTGATGGAATAATCTTTTGACAACCATGGAGGAGGAGCATGAAGGTTTGATTCTACAATGGTAGGTGTAGAAAAAGAACTTAAATAATATTGTTGAATCTGTTCTAACGTGTTTACGCATTGTATTTTGTAATTTTCGTTCAGAAAAGAATATTGTCCAACTTCTTTCTTTAATTGTTGAAGTAGAGGCAAAACCTCTCTTGATTGTTTATCATCAAAAGTTTGATGGGATAATTTTTCGTGTGAAGTTTTAGGATATAATATTCTTTTTGAAAAAATGGATACATGTAAAGTCCACAATAAAGAGATGGAGGTCATAACATTCCGTTCCATTTGATTGCTTTTTTCTATAGATAAGAATTCTTGAGTTAAAAGGGAGTCGAATGTTTTAGTAAGAAAAAGTAAAAAAGAACGAAAGAAGTTAATGTACTCTAGTTCTCTTTTTTTATGAGCATTGACATAATCCATTTTCATTTGGGCTGTGTTCTCCTTTCCTTTTGAAACTGTATTAACATACTGGAACAAGTATATCTTTCCTTAAACATATCATCCCATTCTTCTGTCCTGGCAATGCTTACAAGGATTTTTACTATGATGTTGATGCTTACAACGATTCTTACAGCAATCATTGCAACATTCATCTATACTATGATGCTTACAACGATCCTTACAGCAATCATTGCAACATTCATCTATACTATGATGCTTACAACGATCCTTACGGCAATCATCGCAACGTTCATCTTTACTATGATGCCTACAATGATTATTATGGCGATTATCGCAACATTCATCTTTACAATGTGCTTTTCGATCTAACTCCACAACATCCTCTAGTTTAAATTCAAGCAAAATTTGCGATTTGACTACCGTGCGGAGTGTCTTATTTATGCTTTCATTGATATCCAAATAGTCATCTAAACATTTGGGGCAGGATTTTAGAAATAGTTGAAGTTTTTCTCCTTCTGCATTTAGAATATGAGATAAACTAATTTCCTCTAAGGCTATTGAGGATAAAAGAAGATTGATTGTGTCACAACGATTTAAGGAAATTAATGGAGTAATGTTAGGAATATTAGGAAGAGACATAAAGACTCACCACTTTCTCATTATTTAATATCATAAGTAAATAGGTAGGATAAAATATCATTGTCTTTTTTTATTTATTTGGTTATCTTGAAATACAACTGATTTACAGATACTTATAAAAACTTATTGATTTCTAAAGAACCAAGACGTGATAATCACCCAACTATATAACATTGTATTCAAAAAAAATTAATGAGTGCTAGTATGAAAAAAACTGTCTAAATTTTTTCATTATTTATATGGTAGGTTGTTTCTTCTTAAAAAATATCGTTTGTTATTAAAGGTTCTCACCAACTGCTTCATAATTTAAAGGTAGCTGAATGTTTTTGAAAGAAATTCATAATTGATGAAGGTCATAGTAAACTGTGGAGACAATTAAAAAAGGGAAGTATTGAAAACCTTCCCTTTTTAATAGGCGATGCTTCTATTTTGAGTTAACTAATTGCAACTCCTGCGCTTGCATAACCCGCAACAACTGCAGCAAGAGGAATACCAGATGTAACATTTGCGGAAAAAACCATTAATAGACGAGTTTGTGCTGTTACTGGTATAGCTAATCCAGTAGTAATACCATTGCTAATAGTTCCCAATGACACTGCACCTGTTAGAGTTGGTGCTAATGTTACAACAGCGCCTGGAATTGGACTGAAGATGTTATTTGGTGTGGTTGAACTATATAATTGTGCTGTAATCGTTACAGTCGATCCTAAAAGAGCCAATGCCGCTGTAGTGCTAAAGTATGCAGATATTGATGTAATTGTTCCGGCACGAGGAGCTGAAAATGCAAAGTTAAGAAGTGTGCCTCCAGCACCTGTAAGATCTATTGTACCTCCAGCAACACTAATATTATTAGCAGAATTTCCGAATCCAACAATGCTTGACGTATTAAGAAGACCACCTAGAACAGTAGTGAGCACAGAAGGGAGACCAGATGCATATGGAATTATAGCACCAGATCCAGGTGCACCCGTAGCGCCAGTAGGTCCGGTTCCACCAGTAGCTCCAGCCGTGCCGGTGTCGCCAGTAGGTCCGGTTCCACCAGTAGCCCCAGCCGGTCCAGTGTTGCCAGTAGGTCCAGTTTCACCGGTAGCTCCAGCCGTTCCGGTGTCGCCAGTAGGTCCGGTTCCACCAGTAGCCCCAGCCGGTCCAGTGTTGCCAGTAGGTCCAGTTCCACCGGTAGCTCCAGCCGTTCCGGTGTCGCCAGTAGGTCCGGTTCCACCAGTAGCCCCAGCCGGTCCAGTGTTGCCAGTAGGTCCGGTTCCACCAGTAGCCCCAGCCGTTCCGGTGTCGCCAGTAGGTCCGGTTCCACCAGTAGCCCCAGCCGGTCCAGTGTTGCCAGTAGGTCCGGTTCCACCAGTAGCCCCAGCCGGTCCAGTGTTGCCAGTAGGTCCAGTTCCACCGGTAGCTCCAGCCGTTCCGGTGTCGCCAGTAGGTCCGGTTCCACCAGTAGCCCCAGCCGGTCCAGTGTTGCCAGTAGGTCCAGTTCCACCAGTAGCGCCAGTAGCTCCGGTTCCTGTAGTGATTTGAGTAACTTGTTTCAATTTGCTATCCAATAATAGTTCTTTTTTTATCGCCAACTCGAGCGTATCTTGAACACTGTCATTCACTCGTAAGATATTCTCAAACGAAGCTGGTGTGGTCACGCCAGGTAATGTGCCGAGTGCAAACTGAATTTTTTCTCCTTCAGCATTAATAATATGCGCTAAACCTAGCTCTTCCATGGCAATGGATGCTAAGAGAAGGTTAATTGCATCATCCCTAGTAATCGTTATGCTAGGCGAAATATTAGGAATATTGGGTTGTGACATTTTATCTCTCCTTTATAATTTTTTGAACAATTCTGTATATCGCAAAAGATAAAACAGTGTTGTCCTATCAATAATCTATTCAACTAAAGAGAAAGGAGATAAGGTAAATGACTCTAGTGTTATTAATAAAGTATAGAAAAATCCTTATATTTGTGAGGTGCTTTCTTAATTAAATATAGGAGCATGGACGAACTTAAAAGAGATTGGTTCAAGGGTGACTAATCATGTATAATTTTCACTATGCATAAAAAAAAGGGGGATTGCTTATGAATTCAGAAAATCATTCGATGGGGGATAGAAGAATTCGGAGAACAAAGAATCTCTTTAAAGAGCATTTTATCCAGCTAGTTAAAGAAAAAGGATATAAAAATGTAACGGTCACCGATATAGTGGAAAAGGCAGACTATAATAGAAGCACCTTCTATTTGCATTTTAAGGATAAGGAAGATTTAGCGGAAGAATTGGTTACGGAAATTTTAGCAGAGTTAGAAGCAGCATTTCATCAACCTTTTTTAGATACGAAGATTATTAAATATGATCTTATTTTACCTTCATCTAATGCCTTTTTTAGGCATTTTTATAATAATAGGGATTTTTATCGTTTATTAAACTTGGAAGATTCCATCCCTAGTTTGAAAGAAAAATTCTTTTTGAAGTTTAAAGATGTATTCGAAGGAATCACATATATAAATGAAGCAAATGAAGGTATTGTGCTAGAGCACTTTAATACGTATAAAATGTATGGTTCTTACGGGGTTATTCTTGAATGGATAAACGATGGCTGTAAACAAACGCCAGAGGAAATTGCGGATAATCTGTTAGAAATATTTAAAACCAATTCCATTTCATTTCGATTCAAATAGAGTATATAAAAAAGTTGGTCTTGACGGATGTCAGGACCAACCAAAATTATTATTTCTTATCTAAATCTACTTCAGATGCTTCGACTTTCTGAGCATCTTTTTCTTCATCATTTATAATATCTCGAGTTGAGGTTTTGAATTCTTTTAATGTTTGTCCAACCGCTTTGCCTAGTTGAGGTAATTTAGATGGACCAAAGATAATCAAAGCAATAATTAATACAAGTATTAAACCAGGTACTCCTATGTTTGGCATAGAATTTCCTCCTTCTATATGTAGAATCGTTATTAATATAACACATTCTGGGCAAAAATGATGGTTCTAAACCTGCGAATGCATTATTTAGTTGAAACTAATGGACCGCCGCCGTTTTTCAAGTACTCGATCATGCCTTCTGCTGCTCGGTAAGCTAATGCACCAACAGTTGGTGTTGGATTCGTCGGACCAAAGTGAGGGAATGCCGAAGCTCCACAAACGAATAAATTTTCTACATCCCACATTTGCAAGTAATTATTAACAGCAGAGTTTTTTGGGCTATCTCCCATAATTACACCACCACCATCATGTTGGAAAGTGAATCTTCCACCAAAATGTTCAGCCATTGGGATTGTATCGATAATGTCTGCACCCATTTCTTTTACTACTTCATTACATTTTTCTACTAAAAATTCATTACGTTTATGGTCCATCTCTGTATAATCGAATGTTACGCGAATCAATGGATCTCCATAATCATCTGTGTACGTTGGATCTAAGTCTAGATAATGATCTTTGTGCGGTAATATAGCTCTTTGAGATACAACAGTTAGGCTACGGTAGAAATAATGTAAAGAGTTTTTCTTAAATTCTTTACCCCATGTTGGTGTACCAAAAGGAGCAGGGTTATTAGCAATTGGTTCATTGCCCATTAAATGCATTTCAATCTGACCACCATGGATGAAATCAAGATTAGCATGATCAAAGTTATCTGCATTAAAGTCATTGTAAGCAGAACCTAAAGCACCTGTACCGATGTAACTATTGAATTTCTTCTCTTCGAAATAACCAATTGCCCCAGTAATAGTATGGTGATCTGTATAGTTTTTACCGATAATGCCTTCACCGGTTTTTGGATTATATGGCTTACCTATACCAGACAATAATAATAAGCGAACATTATTAAAGATATAACTAGTTAAAACAACAAGGTCTGCTGGTTGTTCAAATTCCTCACCAGTTCTTGTATCTCTGTATAAAACACCAGTCGCTTTCGTCCCATCGTATAATACACGTGTAACGATAGAATTTGTACGTAGTTCAAAGTTACCTGTTTTCTTTGCAGTTGGGATTACAGTTACAATTGGATCTGCTTTTGCTCCATACTCACAACCATAGTTACCACAAAATGCACAGTATTGGCATGCATTTAGCGTTTCACCATCTGGATTTGTATAGCTTTCTGAAACGTTTGCTGTTGGAACTACAAATGGGTGATACCCAAGTTTCTCGGCAGCTTCATGAAACATTTTCATTTGAGGTAATTTTTTTAATGGAGGTGTTGGGTAATCGACTGAACGATGTCCTGCTAACGGATCGGGTTCCCCAGAAATACCAGCCATTTGTTCGAATTTGGAATAGTATGGTTCGATTTCATCGTATGTAATACCCCAGTCTTGAATAGTAACATCTGTAGGGATTTTACTTTCACCATATTTTTCAATCGTTTGGCTACGAATCTGAAAATCATATGGGAAATAGCGATATGTTTGACCGCCCCAGTGTGCTCCGCCGCCGCCAGTACCAGTTCCTACTACGAATGCACCTTCATCACGTACGGGTTTTGCATTATCATTTAATGTATTACGGAAAGTAATTGTATCTTTATTTAACTTTTGCATTAACTCTTTATGGATATTATATTTTAATTCATCATGACCATGTAAATAATCTTCGATTGATCTTTCTACTCCGCGTTCTAATCCAACAACATGGAAGCCGGCTTTTGTAAGTTCAGCAGCAACAATACCGCCTGTCCAGCCCATCCCTGTTGTTACAACGTCAACTTTAGGTAATTTTGTAACCATTATAATCCTCCTCGTTTTGTTTTAACTTATGAATGTTTGTGTCCACCTAAGCTAATTGGTTCTATTAATACAAATTCCTCATCATCTAAATAGGAAGTATAAGACATTTGAGCTCCTGGGAATTCTTTCATTTTCCAACCAGCCATGTTTTTGTTGCCCCCGTAAAGTGGGTCTGAGAAACAACCTTGTAATGTAAGGGTTCTAAGTAACGCAAAGAATGCTGCTGAATTTACTAAATCCATTTCAACTTCTCCTGCTTGGAAAGAAGTAAGAATAGCAATTTGTTGTTCTTCTGTTAAGTCTTTAAATAATGTTCCGTCATGCTCTTTTTCCGCAACCTCATTTAGTTTGCGAACACCTTGTAACATAATTTCGCTTTTATCTAGTGGCACTTCTCCTGGTTGGAAAGGTCCTTTTCTATAATCATCCGTGCTGATTCCCCAAGGGCTAGCTAATTGCTTATCTATAAAGTAAGGTGCACCTAACGTAATGGCGCCTGGACCATGCTCATCTTCTGGATAAATAAGTTCAGTTGCTATGCTAAGTGCGTCAAAATCTTTTTGACGTACAAAAAACTGGCGTGTGTCACTATAATCGATTGCAGTATGAGTAGCTTCGTTTGTTTTTGTATGAGTAGTTGTTTCTGTTTTTCCTCCTACAAGAGAGCCGATAGCTCCACCTAAAACAAGACCACCTACAGTTAATCCAGAATTTTTGATAAATGTACGTCTAGATGAACGCTTATCTAAAATAGGATTAGTTTTTTCTTGCTCTGACATATTCGAATCCTCCAATTATATAAATAGTTTAATGTATAATAGTTTGCCAATTATAAACGATTGAAAATAGTGTCGTACTTACTAACAATGCTGCGATAAAAAATGTGTATTTTTTTCCTGTCCAACAAGCTACGATAATGGACAATCCAATAGCTGCACCAATTAGTGCAAACCATGGAAAAATGGTATTACCAAAATGAAGAAAAAGTGCAAAATCAGCTACTAAAAATAAAGCAAATAAAAACTGATTTAATAGTTTTAACTCATCTAAATTATATTGGGTCACATTATTTCTCCTTTTAAATTTTATTTTTGTAGAATAATAATTACTTTAAAGTTATTACAAACAATGAAAGTGTAACAATTTTGTAATATACTCACAATCATTAATACAAGGCTAAACGACTACTTACTCCACATATACATTTGAAGTGTCTAATAGAAAAGTTTATTTTGAATCTTCCATTATTTCTGGAAATTATATAAAATGAATAGAAGGTATAGCGTTAAATAGTGATTATTTTCCCGACCTATCCAGCTAAGAATCTTATTATATCTAACATCTACGCCTTAGGTCTTAGTCATTTTCCACCTTAAGTACGTATGGAATAATCAGTGAATAAAGCATGATTAGAATAATAGAATTGAGGCAAAGATGTCTCTTATGAACGAGGTGGCAAAATGGGGAAAAAGATTTATATAATTCTTAGTAATACTGGTACATTATTTTCGAAGGCGATTGGGATGTATACAAAAAAAGATTTAAACCATGCCTCTATTGCTTTTGATGAGGAATTAATTGATATGTATAGTTTTGGTCGGAAAAGTAGTCATAATCCATTCAATGGAGGGTTCATTAAGGAGAACCCTGTTGAAGGACTATTCCAAAAGGCAACCTGTGCTATTTATGAGTGTGAGGTGACAGACTCCGAATATATGCGGATGAAAAGTAAAATTAGCCAAATGGAAAAACAAAAACAATTATATAAATATAATTTAATAGGCTTGGTGTTTGTTGCGATTAATATTGAGATGGAGCGTGAGAATGCTTTCTTTTGTTCCCAATTTGTCGCGACAATTATGAAAGAATGTTCATCTTCGCGACTACAGGTTGCACCTCCTTTGGCTCAACCGCATCATTTTGAACAGCTTTCAGCATTAACATTAAAATTTAAAGGGAATTTACAAACATACATTAGTAGTAAAAGGAAAGTAGAGATACCGATTCATATATCTGGTTGGAGAAAATATGCCTTTTCGATAGCAAGCTTTATGTAATATTGGAATATTTACTCATCGTTCTGGACAGTATAGAGGAGAATGTTAATTCTATCTGAATGTTTAGGAGGATGAAGAGTGACAGAAGAACAACCAAATTACGAGACCAATGTGGAAAATGAGGATACCCTCACGAATAGACAGGGACATCCTGTAACGAATAATCAGCATATGAGAACAGTCGGAAACAGAGGACCAGCTACTTTAGAAAATTATGATTTCATCGAAAAAATTAGTCACTTTGATAGAGAACGAGTGCCAGAGCGTGTAGTACATGCAAGAGGTGCAGGTGCGCATGGTTATTTTGAGGCCTATGGTGCTGTTGGAGATGAGAAAGTATCTAAATATACTCGAGCTAAATTATTTCAGGAAAAGGGGAAGAAAACTCCAGTATTTGTTCGGTTTTCCTCCGTAATCCATGGTGGGCATTCTCCTGAAACATTGCGTGATCCTCGTGGATTTGCAGTGAAGTTTTATACAGAGGATGGTAACTGGGATTTGGTAGGTAACAATTTGAAAATATTCT
Source organism: Psychrobacillus sp. BM2 (assembly GCF_048572895.1). Lineage (GTDB taxonomy): Bacteria > Bacillota > Bacilli > Bacillales_A > Planococcaceae > Psychrobacillus. Next base: position 3,275,872 of record NZ_CP183878.1, on the reverse strand, counting down.
TTATTCGAGATGCGATAAAGTTTCCAGATATGATTCATGCGTTTAAGCCAGATCCGGTAACGAATATTCAGGATTCCGAACGCTTTTTTGATTTTTGTGCGAGCTCTCCTGAGTCATTCCATATGGTGACTTTTGTATATTCACCATGGGGGATTCCTGCAAATTATCGAATGATGCAAGGGTCTGGTGTGAATACGTATAAATGGGTAAATGATGAAGGAAAAGCAGTACTCGTAAAATATCATTGGGAGCCGAAGCAAGGTATTCGTAATTTAACTCAAAAAGAAGCAGAGGAAATCCAGGCGAAAAATTTTAATCATGCTACTCAAGATTTATATGATGCAATTGAAAAGGGAGATTTCCCTGAATGGGAGTTACTAGTTCAAACAATGAGTGATGATGATCATCCGGAGCTAGATTTTGACCCATTAGATGATACAAAGCTTTGGCCAGAGGATTTATTCCCATGGAAGGCTGTAGGGAAAATGGTGTTAGATCGAAACCCGGAGGATTATTTTACAGAAGTGGAGCAGGCAGCATTTGGTACGGGCGTGCTCGTAGATGGGCTGGACTTTTCAGACGATAAAATGCTACAGGGTCGCACATTTTCGTATTCTGATACACAAAGGCATCGTGTCGGAGCGAACTATTTACAGCTTCCCATCAATGCGCCTAAAAAACGAGTTGCAACAAATCAAAGCGGTGGCCAAATGGCATACAAGTTAGATAGAGGACCATTCCAAAATCCACATATCAACTACGAACCGTCTATATTAGATGGCTTAAAGGAAGCAACACAGATAGGTAAAGAGTATACTCCAATGATAAAAGGAAACTTAGTTCGCGAGTCCATCGAGCGCCAAAGTAATACAAAGCAAGCAGGAGAAACTTATCGCCAATTTGAGCAATGGGAAAAAACAGAGCTTATCTCCAATTTAGTTAATGACCTCTCTGCCTGTGATCCAAGGATTCAAGAAAAGATGATTGTCTTAGCGGAGGAAGCAGATGAAGACTATGGTCGACATTTAAGAGAAGGGCTTGCTCACGCAAAAAGTAATGGGTCCTCTCAAAAACCGTTAGGAAATAAAAACGGAGATAAAGCTCCAGAACAAGCAGTCGATAAAGGCCATGAAGCTGAACCTTATTAATTGATTAACCTCACTTTCTAAGAAATTAGGAAGTGAGGTTTTTTTAGATAGGGAAATATATAAAATGTCCTGTGAATTCTGTGTTCGTGGGACTTTAACCTGTTTCTAAGCGTTGTAGGAGGACGATGGACAGACAAACACTATAAGAATACCGGAAAAAAGGATGTTGGTCGGTTGTGTCGGAAGTCACAACCAACCAATATCCCTAAAATTCACTCGGTAATCATATAGCAAAACTGTCTGTCCAAAGTCCTTCCAAAACGATAGAAACAGGTTTTTATTATTTTTTGAAATTTATGAATTGACTTTACTTTGGTGAAGTAGTATAAATACAATAGGTTTAGTAGGGATTTGATTGTTACTAATATACCTGACCAAACATTGATATATTGGGGGAGTTATTTTTGAAAAAGGCACTGAATTTTTTGTTGGTTTTAATGGTAATGACAATTCTTCTATTGGCTGCTTGTAGCGATAAGGATGAGTCAGCAGGTTCGAATTCAGATTCAACAACAGAAGGAAATATTAATAAGGATGCTGTGTTAAATATTGCATATCCTACAAATTTACAGACCTTAGATCCACATTTAACGACCAATCAATCCACAAGGGATGTATCTAGACAAATATTTGAGCAATTATTAACATTAAATGAAAACTATGAAGTTGTTCCTTCTTTAGCAGAATCATATGAAGTGAGTGAAGATGGATTAACGTATACCTTCCATTTACGTGAGGGCGTTAAATTCCATAATGGGGAAGGATTGCAGGCAGACGATGTCGTAGCATCAATGGAAAAATGGATGCTTACTTCTACCCAAGGTAAAGCGAACTTAGCTGGAGCAAAATTTGTAGAAGTAGACCCTTTAACAGTGGAACTACATATAGAAAAAGCTTCTTTAATAGTACCGTTCGTGTTGGCTGATACAGCACCTTTTCCTGCAATTGTTCCAAAAGAGTCGGTGGAATCTGCAAGTGAAAGTGGTTTGACAGAATATATTGGAACTGGCCCTTTTAAATTAGAGGAATGGAAAGTAGATCAACATATCCACTTAACTAGATTTGATGAGTATGCATCCCGTGAAGAAGATGCTAGCGGTTTAGGAGGTAAAAAAGAAGCACTTGTAAAAGATGTATATTTTAAAATTGTTGCGGATGAATCGACAAGAGTTTCCGGGGTTACTACAGGAGAGTATGATATTGCTTTTGAGGTGCCATTTGACAGTGTAGCACAACTAGAAGCGACTGATGGCGTTGAGCCGGTATATAGTGACGGTGGTACTTCTACCTATGTATTCAATAAAAAATCAGGCCCGTTTTCTGATGTGAATTTACGACAAGCATTTAATGCTGCATTAAATGTAGAAGACGCACTAATAGCTGCTTATAGTGATGAGCAATTTTTTGAAATAGATTCAAGTTTGTCATTGCCAAGTCAAGTAAATTGGTATAGTGAAGCTGGAAAAGAATATTACAATCAAAATGATATTGAAAAAGCAAAACAATTAGTAGAAGAATCTAGCTATAACGGTGAAGAACTAGTTATATTAACGACGAAGGATTATCCTGCTCAATATAATCTTGCGGTAGTTGCTCAGCAAGTGTTAGAAAGTATTGGTGTTAAATCTAAACTGGATGTTTATGATTGGCCAACACTTCAAGAGAGAAGAACGGATCCAAATAATTTTGACGTGTTCCCAATGACGTTTGCTGTAAGACCTACAATCCATCAAAATCCGTTCTTAGCTTCACGAGCGGAGTATGCTGGATGGACAAATAGCCCTGAAATTGATCAATTACTTACTGATATCACATCTTCTAAAAGTTTTGAAGAAGCAAAGCCACTAATTGATGAGCTACAGCTTGAAGTTTGGGAGTACCTACCAATCTTGAAAGTTGGGAACAACAAAGACTTAGTGGCTGTTAGTACTAAAGTAGTTGGCTATAATAATTTAATCGGACCAATATTATGGAACGTTAGTAAAAGTGAATAAAATACAACTTCGATTAGTGGGCGGATTATCCGCCTCTGATTGAAAAATCCTGTCTGTTACAGCGGGATAAATAATTCTTTATAGAGATTGGGAATGATTATTATATGCTTAAGTACATTTTACAGCGTTTATTTTCTTTAATCCCTATACTGCTAGTTGTGTCCATTATCGTATTTTTTTTAGCGCATTTAACGCCTGGAGATCCTGTTACAGTACTCCTAGGAGATGAAGCATCAGAGGAAAGCAAAGCCGAATTAAGAGAACAACTCGGCTTTGACTTGCCGCTGTACACACAGTTTTTTGTGTGGTTTAAAGGAGTGTTGACTGGGGATTTAGGGGACTCATTCTTTTTGAAGATGCCTGTCTTACAGGCGTTTTTGGAAAATTTAGAGCCAACTCTTTCCTTAGCTATCCTATCTCAAATAATAGCTATTATTATTGCACTTACTCTAGGTGTGATTGCTGCTAAAAAAAGGGGAACAGCTACGGATCAAGCGGTGATGGGGCTATCCTTATTTGGAATTTCGATACCTAGTTTTCTAGTAGGCTTACTTTTAATATTACTTTTTTCTGTTCAATTGCGTTGGTTACCTGTTGCAGGGTATAGACCATTAAGTGATGGCATTATGGAGCATTTAAAATATTTAATATTGCCGGCGATCGCCCTTGGCACGATGCAAGCGGCACTTATTACTAGAATGACGCGCTCATCCATGTTAGATGTGATGAAATCCAATTATATAAAAACAGCTAAATCTAAAGGAATTCATCCAAACAAGATTACATATAAACATGCATTAAGAAATGCATTTATCCCGATATTAACTGTTATTGGAGAAACGTTTGGAACGTTGATCACTGGTGCAGCGGTAGTAGAAACAGTTTTTAATATTCCCGGAATTGGTCAATTAATAGTCAATTCAATTGAACGAAGAGACTTTGCTGTTATTCAAGGGACGGTTTTATTAATAACGGTTACGTATGTGTTTTTGAACTTAGCTATTGATCTACTTTACGGTGTTATAGATCCGCGGGTTCGATTAAATCAGAGAAATTGAGGGGATTTTATGAAGAGTGAAGTGGAAGTTATCCCAAAAACAGCTCTTTCGATAAAAAAGAAAAAAAGCTTGGCTCGCTTTTTATCGAATAATATGCTCCTTACAGGTTTTGTCATTATCCTCTTTATGACCTTAATTGCTCTATTCGCTCCATTACTGTCCACATTTGGTCCATATGAGATAGATCCCAAAAATCGATTGCAGCCACCAAGCGGAGCCCATTTTTTTGGTACGGATAATTTCGGTCGTGATTTGTTCAGTAGAGTACTATATGGAACTAGAGTCTCCATCATCGTGGGGGCGGTAGTTGCAATAGTTACTGGAGTGATTGGTTTAGTTATAGGACTGTTGTCTGCTTATTATTCTGTGTTAGACCATATATTAATGAGAATAGTAGATGGGTTATATGCATTTCCTTCGATTCTACTTGCGATGGCAATTGTTGCTTTGAGAGGCCCTAGTATTTTTAATGTAATGATTGCCTTAATTGTTGTCTACATTCCCTCCATAGCAAGAGTAGTAAGATCTGCGGCTCTTGTTGTAAAAGAGCAGACATTTATCGAGGCATTAAAAGCACAAGGAGCAAGTAAGTGGAGGATATTGGTGATTCATACAATTCCGAATGTCCTTTCACCAGTAATAATTCAAATCACTTTTGTATTTGCCGTTGCTATTTTGACAGAAGCTTCTCTAAGCTTTTTAGGAGCAGGAATCCCAGCGCCAGAGCCAAGTTTAGGAAATATACTATTTGATGGAAAAAGTGTTATTTACAACGCTTGGTGGATGACAGTTTTCCCTGGTGCTTTCATTGTTTTATTAGTATTTGGGTTGAATTTAGCAGGTGATGGCTTACGAGATGTGATGGATCCAAAAGTAGTACATGCGAAACGAAAAAAATATCGTAAAAATAGAGAACTTAAGAAGGGGTGAAGAGATTGAAACAAGACTATTTATTGGAGATTGATAAATTGAACGTTTCTTTCTGGACAGAGCAAGGTCGTTTAACAGCTGTTGACGATGCTTCCTTCTATATAAAACAAGGTGAGACACTAGGAGTTGTTGGGGAATCTGGTTGTGGAAAAAGTGTTACCGCAGAATCGATTTTGAAATTACATGATGAGCTTTTAACTGATTATGAGGGGAGTATCAAATATAAAGGAGATAATCTACTTCAAATTTCCGAAAAAAAGCTAAGGAATATTAGAGGAAATGAAATCTCGATGATATTTCAAGATCCGATGAGTTCATTAAACCCTGTTTATACTATAGGTAATCAGATTATCGAGTCCCTTATGTTACATAAAAAAATGTCTAAAAAAGCTGCATTTCAAGAGGCAATAGATGTTTTAAGGAAAACGGGAATACCATCTCCAGAACAAAGGATTCATGATTATCCTCACCAACTCTCTGGGGGGATGAGACAACGAGTAATGATTGCTTTAGCTATTTGCTGCGAGCCTTCTTTGCTAATAGCGGATGAACCTACGACTGCACTTGATGTTACGATTCAAGCACAAATACTAGAGGTGCTAAAAGAATTACAGCAAAGGACAGAAATGGGAGTATTAATGATTACGCATGATTTAGCTGTAGTAGCTGAAACATGTGATCGAGTGGTAGTAATGTATTTAGGTCAGGTGATCGAAGAAACCACCGTTCATAATTTGTTTAAGGAGCCACTACATCCGTATACAATAGGACTTTTAAAATCGATGCCTAATATGCAAAGTAATCGAAGTGAAAAACTATTTGAAATCAATGGCTCTGTTCCTTCTCTAAAGCAAATACCTATAGGTTGTCGTTTTGCTGGAAGATGTGCATTTGCCACAGAAAAATGTTTAAGTGATGCACCCGTATTAGAAAAAGCTCGAGATGGACATCAGGTTAGATGCTGGCACTATGAAGAAATTGCTACTCAAAGGGGGATGGCTTATGTCTAGCCCTATAGTAATTGAGCCTTTAATAAGGGTAGAAAATTTAAAAAAATCATTTTCAGCGGGCTCTTCCTTTTCCATTAAAAAAAAGGAAGTAAGAGCGGTAAATGATATATCATTTGAGATTTATGAAGGAGAAACCTTTGGAATTGTAGGAGAATCCGGCTGTGGTAAAAGTACCACTGGCAGAACTATTCTTCGGCTTACGGAGCCTTCTGGAGGAAAAGTATTTTATAATGGTCAAAATATATTCGAACTGAAGGAAAAGGAATTCCGAAAAATAAGACAGGATTTGCAAATGGTTTTTCAAGATCCTTTTGCTTCCCTCGATCCTAAAAAAAGAATTGGCTATAGCCTAGAGGAATCTATGATCATCCAAAAGGTGGGGACAAAAGAAGAACGTAGAAATCGTGTTTTAGAGTTATTGGAGAAAGTAGGATTTAACGAAGATCATTACGATAAATTTCCACATGAGTTTTCTGGAGGGCAACGGCAGCGAATTGGTATTGCAAGAGCATTGGTACTAAATCCAAAGTTTATCGTATGCGATGAACCTGTTTCCGCTTTAGATGTTTCCATTCAATCTCAGATTCTTAATCTATTAAAACAACTTCAAGTTGATTTAGGTCTAGCTTATTTATTTATAGGTCATGATTTAAGTGTTGTTCGGTATATAGCAGATCGCATAGGGGTTATGTACTTGGGAGAAATGGTTGAAAAATCAACTACCGATGAATTGTTTGCAAATCCCTTGCATCCTTATACTAAGTCTCTCCTTTCAGCCGTACCTATACCTGATCCGGATATTAAAAAGGAACGAATCATATTAAAGGGAGATGTTCCTTCTCCGATTCATATTCCATCCGGATGTGTTTTTCATACAAGATGTCCATTTGCTATGGAACGTTGTAAAGAGGAAAAACCGGTTGCGATTCATGTTGGAGAAAATCATGAGGTGCAATGCCATTTATATGATAAATAAAGGAAGTGTGAAGATGAAGAATTATATTGATCAAAATGCAGAGAATATTATTAATTTAATCGAAAAAATTGTCAATATTGACAGTGGAACGTATGTAAAGCACGGAGTCGACCAAGTAGGTCAAATTTTGAAAAGCGAGTATGAACAAATTGGGTTCAACGTAGAAGTTCTTGAACAGCAAGCACTCGGAAATAATATATTGATACGCCATCCAGAAGCAGTGGATCCTCAAATTGTAATGATTGCTCATATGGATACTGTTTTTGCAGAAGGTACAGTTGCAAAGCGACCATTTAAAAGAGACGGTGATTATGCATATGGTCCTGGTGTCATAGATATGAAATCAAGCCAAGTCACTACATTATTTGCTTTGAAAGCTTTAATGGAAAATGGCAGTGATGCATATAAAAATATTGAACTAATACTAAATACAGATGAAGAAATTGGTTCAATCAATTCAAGAGATTTGATTGAGCGAGTGGCGAAAGATAAAAAATATGCTTTAATACTGGAGCCTGCACAAGAAGGAAACCTAGTAAGCGAACGTAAGGGTGGTGGTAAGTATTTTCTAAAAGTAACTGGAAAAGCTGCACATGCCGGAGTCGAGCCAGAAAATGGGATAAGTGCAATAGAAGAATTGGCAAATAAAATTTTAAAATTACACAAGCTGACTGATTGGGATAGAGCGATAAATGTAAACGTAGGACTGGTCAAAGGCGGAACTTCAGTGAATACAATTGCTCCTTTTGCAGAAGCAGCGATTGATGTACGTATTCAAACACCTGAGCATGCAATTGAAATAGACCAGGCAATTAGAGAAATTTGTAGTTATTCAGAAGTACCGGGAACTTCTTTGGAGCTGACCGGTAAAATCACAAGACCAGCTTGGACAATAACAAAGGAATCTCTAAAATTGTATGAAATTATTGCTGATGAAGGGGCAAAATTAGGGCTAGATTTGAAACATGAGAAAAGTGGTGGAGGTTCCGATGGAAATCTTACTGGAGCTATTGGAATTCCAACAATCGATGGGCTAGGACCAGTTGGAGGTTTTGCTCATAGTGAAAAAGAATTCCTATATATTCCTTCATTAACAGAAAGAGCACTTTTCTTGGCAAATGTTTTGGAAAGACTTACTGTGGAAAGTAAGAATTTGGTTCATGAAACAGAAAATATCTCAAGCAAATAAGGAGTGATTAATATGTCTAAAATATATATAATCCATGAAAATGATGAGTGGACGGTACACTTAACAAAGCGATTGGAAGAATTAAATCTTCCCTATGAGTCATGGCATCTAGATCAAGGAATTGTGGATTTAACCACAGCACCTCCGGAAGGTGTTTTTTATAACCGAATGAGTGCTTCTTCTCATACACGTGGTCACAGATACGCACCGGAACTGGCTGGTGGAGTACTTTCCTGGCTTGAGTTCCATGGAAGAACTGTATTTAATGGAACAAAAGCGTTAAGTTTAGAACTGAGTAAAATCAATCAATACACGGCATTAGAAGCAAGCGGGATTAGAACGCCAAAAACGATTGCTGCTGTCGGCAGTGGACAAATTATATTAGCTGCTCAAAAACTTGGAAAAACGCCATTTATCACGAAACATAATCGTGCAGGTAAAGGACTAGGCGTACAATTATTTCAAACAATAGAAGCATTGGAAGCATACGTGAATGGTCCTGCTTTTGAAGAACCTGTAGATGGCATTACGCTCATTCAAGAATATATCCAATCACCAGATTCCTATATTACGAGAGCGGAATTTGTTGGTGGAAAATATGTATACGCTGTACGTGTAGACACTTCGGAAGGTTTTGAGTTATGTCCTGCTGATTCTTGTCAAATTGGAGATGCATTCTGTCCAGTAGGAGAGGAACCAGCTATGAAATTTGAGATTAAAGAGGATATAAGTGCGTCATGGATCGAGCGCTATGAAGCATTTCTGAAAGCAAGTAAAATTGATGTGGCAGGCATTGAATTTATTCGTGATGCAAATGGTGAAGTATATACGTATGATGTGAACACAAATACGAACTATAACGCGGATGCGGAAGCTAAAGCAGAGAAATACGGCATGTTAGAGCTTGCTAAGTTTTTAGGAACTGCTTTAGAAAATTCTAAAGTAAACGTATAATTGAATGGACTGTCTTTTTGGTTGATGTCAAACCAATGGGACAGTCTTTTTTAATGTCCAATGGTTGTAATCATTGAGTTTACATAGAGCTAAAGAAGGAAATAGATTAACTGGGAGGTTTTATAATGAAAAGATTCGATGCAGTCATTATTGGGTTTGGTAAAGGTGGTAAAACTTTAGCTTCTGAGCTCGCAAAAAATGGCAAGACGGTTGCAGTGATTGAGAAGTCTTCGGAAATGTACGGGGGAACATGTATCAATATTGCATGCATACCAACCAAGTCGCTTGTTCATTCTGCGGACAACAGAAAATATTCCAACACAGCAAAAGAGGAATTTTATACGAATGCGGTTCATCAAAAAGATGAGCTAACTTCTCTGTTGCGAGATAAAAACTTTCATATGCTTGATGAACAGCAGAAAATTACAGTTATTACTGGAGAAGCAACTTTCTTGAGTGATGAAAAAATAAAAGTGAAAACTGCGGAGGAACAATTTGAAGTTACTGCAGAACAGATTTTCATCAACACTGGTGCTACACCAATTGTGCCGCCAATCGACGGTTTGGAGAGTACCGAGTTCGTATACAATTCCACAACTTTACAAGTGTTGGAGCAACTTCCTGAAAAACTAATTATTATTGGTGGCGGGTACATAGGGTTAGAGTTTGCTTCTATGTACGCAAACTTCGGGTCAGAAGTGACAATCATAGATAGCAATGAAGAGTTTCTAACGAATGAAGACAGGGATATTGCGGAAGAAGTGAAAAAAGTATTACAAGCAAAAAGTATTAAAATTGTACAGAATAGTAAAGTGAAATCTGTGAAAAATCAAGACGGAGGAGTAGCTATCACTTATAAAGAAGGTGAATCCGTTCAGGAATTGTACGGAAATGCTATACTTCTTGCGACTGGGAGAAAGCCAAACACGGAGAATCTAGGATTAGAAAATACTTCAGTGGAAGTGAGTGATCGTGGAGCTGTTGTAGTAGACGATACATTAAAAACGAAAGCGAAAAATATTTGGGCATTAGGTGACGTCAATGGAGGACCACAGTTCACATATATCTCATTAGATGACTTCCGTATTGTAAAAGATCAGATTTTCGGAGATGGCTCGTATACAAAAAAAGAACGGACTAACATACCATACTCTGTTTTCATCGACCCTATACTATCTCATGTTGGGCTCAATGAAAAAATGGCAAAGGAAAAAGGTATTGAATACAAGGTATTATCTATGCCAGCAGCTGGAATACCAAGAGCGCGAATATTGGAGAAAACAGATGGACTGTTAAAGGCATTGATTGACCCAAAAACGAATGAAATATTAGGTTGTACACTTTTTTGTGCGGAGTCTAGTGAAATGATTAATGTAGTAAGAGTGGCGATGGAGGCAAAATTACCATTCACATTTTTACGTGATACAATATTTACTCATCCAACTATGAGTGAATCGTTGAATGATTTATTTAAAGGATGATATAGGAGAACATACTCTCCCGTTGCGCTTCCCCTTGTGTAATTCCAACAAACAAATATAATAGAGGGATAGAACCAGCTAGGGGGTTTACATATGAGCTTACTTGCATTTGGAGCTATCTCATTGGTTATTTTGTTTGGGTTATTTGCACTGGCTATAGCGATATTTGTATTATTGAGGTTTAACAAAAATAAAGAGTGAGTCACATTTTGTGGCTCACTCTTTCAAATTCAGATCAATATTTATATGATTGTCCACCATCAATTGGAATAACCGCGGCATTGATGAAGTTTGCTTGATTAGATAGTAAAAATGCAACTAAGTATCCAACTTCTTCTGGTTTACCAAAGCGTTTCATTGGGTTGGGTTGAACAAATTCTTTACCAACCTCTTCCCAATTGTCTCCACCGATTTGTCGTAAAGAACCTTCTACCATTGGAGTCATGATTGCACCTGGTGCGATTGCTTTAATACTGACGCCATATTGACCGTACTCAATAGCAGAGTTTCGTGTTAAGCCAACAACTCCGTGTTTACTTGCTGCATATCCAGATTGATTACCAACTCCACGAATACCACCTACTGAAGCAGTGTTAACGATTGATCCAGAACCTTGTTTTTTCATAACAGCTAATACATATTTCATACCATAAAATACACCATTTAAGTTTACGCTAACAACTTTTTCAAATTCTTCTGCGCTGAAATCTTCGGTAAGGTTTTGTTTTCCTTCGATACCGGCATTGTTGAAGAACCCATCAATGCGCTCAAATTTACTAACTGTTTCATCTACATAGCTTTTTACAGCAGTTTCATCCGCTACGTTTGCAGTGATTAATAGTGTTTCTGCTTCTGGTGTAGCTTCTAAAATTAGTTTTTTCGTTTCTTCTAAAGCCTCTTGGTTTAAATCTACTAATGAAATCTTTGCTCCTTCTTTAGCTACCTGCAACGCTGCAGCTCTCCCTAATCCAGAACCTGCTCCTGTTATTAATACTACTTGTCCATCAAAACGTTTACTCATTATAATCTTCCTCCCTTGTGTCCATAATGTGTACATCTCGAATACGAGATAAATATACTCCCATTTAAGTAATATGTCTAATTGTTTGCTCACGTCATTGTGTGCATTATTTACCTATCCATGTTTTTCATTAAACAAAGATTTTTGTTATGATGAGCATATAACTAATTACATAGAATACAATTTGGAGGAAATATAATGAAGTTGGTTTCATGGAATGTGAATGGCTTAAGAGCATGCGCCAAAAAAGGATTCTTGGAATATTTTAATGAAGTAAACGCTGATATTTTTTGTTTGCAGGAAACGAAGCTGCAGGCGGGACAAATTGAGCTTCCGTTGGATGGGTATGAACAGTACTGGAACTACGCTTTGAAAAAGGGGTATTCTGGAACAGCAGTGTTTACGAAGGTAAAACCGCTTTCTGTGAAATATGGTGTTGGAGATCGGGATTCAGAGGATGAAGGTAGAATTATTACGCTTGAATATGACCAATATTATTTAGTAAACGTATATACGCCGAACGCAAAGCGAGATTTAACAAGACTTCCATATCGACTGGAATGGGAAGATGAGATGCGTACTTATTTGAAAAAGCTAGATGCTATAAAACCTGTAATCATGTGCGGAGATTTAAATGTCGCTCATGGCGATTTAGATTTAAAAAATGCTAAATCTAATAAAGGAAACTCTGGGTTTACAGATGAGGAACGTGGCAAAATGACGGAGTTACTTGCAGAGGGATTTGTAGATACATTTCGTTATTTTTATCCGGAAACGGAAGGTGCCTACAGTTGGTGGTCTTATATGAATACGGTTAGAGAGCGCAATATTGGTTGGAGAATAGATTATTTTATTGCCTCTGAAAAACTTAAACCATTATTAAAGGATGCATCTATCGATTCTCTTGTACTTGGAAGTGATCATTGTCCCATAATTTTAGAGTTGAAGCAGTGACGAGGATAGAACAATATATTTCATGAAGGGGTATAATACTTTAGTCAAATAGAGTACAATGTTTTTAAATCAAATATTATGGAGGTACCAATAGATGAATGCTTTAGCAACGCAATTAAACGAGAAAATACAAAAAGAAAATCCTGCTATTTACAATATGTTATCGGAATTAGGTAAAAGCTTGTACTATCCAAAAGGAATTTTAAGTCAAAGTGCGGAAGCAGGGAAAAAAGCACATCGATTTAATGCTACTATTGGAATCGCAACGGAGAATGGCGAACCGATGCATTTCCGTCATATACAAAAGAAATTAGATTATAAACCAAGTGATATATACCCGTATGCAGCTCCTCAGGGGAAGGAAACTTTACGATCATTATGGAAGGAAAAGCTTCTAATGGACAACCCATCGATGCAAGGCAAATCGATTGGCACACCGATTGTAACTAGTGCACTAACTCATGGCTTAAGTATCGCGGCAGATCTGTTTATGGACGCTGGAGACGTGTTAGTAACACCACAGCAATATTGGGGCAACTACAATACGGTATTCCAGATAAGAAGAGAAGGACGTGTCGAAACTTTCCCTCTTTTTAATGAAACAGGTGGTTTCCATGTGGAAGCATTCCGTGAAACGCTTGCTAAGCAAAAGGATAAAGCGATTGTTTTGTTAAACTTTCCTAACAATCCTACTGGTTTTACTCCTTCTGTAGAAGAGGCAGAAGCAATCGTTCAAGTGTTGAAGGATGCTGCTGAAGGTGGCTTGAAATTAGTTGTTTTACTAGACGATGCTTATTTCGGGTTATTTTATGAGGATTCTATTAAAGAATCATTGTTCGGTTTACTAGCTGATACCCATGCGAATATTTTACCAGTAAAAATTGATGGTGCTACGAAAGAAAACTACGTTTGGGGATTACGCGTTGGGTTCATCACGTACGCAGCGAATCCAGATACACTAGATGCCTTAGAACAAAAAACGAAGGGTATCATTCGAGGAACTGTTTCAAGTGGGTCTCATATTTCTCAGACAATTCTTTTGGAGTCACTTCAATCCGAAGAGTATTTAATAGAAAAAGAAGAGAAATTCCAAATCATGCAAGGAAGAGCTGTGAAGACAAAGCAAGTACTGGCCAATGAAAAGTTTGCTCCATACTGGACATACTACCCATTTAACTCTGGTTACTTCATGTGCCTGAAATTAAATGATATAGATGCAGAAACACTAAGACTGCACTTATTAGATCAATATGGTGTCGGTGTAATAGCAAGCAATAAAACAGATATTCGTGTAGCATTCTCATGTGTAGAAGAATCGGATATTGAAGAATTATTTGATTTGATTTGTGAAGGTTGTAAGGATTTAACGAAATAATAAAATGCAACTGTCAACTGTCTGGGGTTCTAACCCTAGGCAGTTTTTTTGTGTAGCGGATAAATTAAAGTAAATAGCCCATAAATAGGGAGTTATAGTCCATAAACAATGCGCAATAGCCCAAAAAATATCGAGAACAGTCCATAAACAATGATAAATAGCCCATAAACGACTTTTCACCTGCTAGGTATGATAATAGCTAGGATTTAGTTTCCGAGAAGCGAGATATAACTACTAGTAATACCAAACAACTTAACAAGTATTTTGAAACTAGGATAATTAATATTGATATTAGTAAAATGGTAGGAGTATAATAGTAATGAAATCTGTGTCAAAATTGTGAATTGAGGGGGAATAAGGTATGAGAAGAGAAAATTCAGTTTGGAAACAAATTTTTATTGGTTCCATAATTACTCTTGTAGTAATCTTTGGTCTATATTTTTTAGCGCTTGAAGACGAAGATGAAAAGGAAGTTGCAGACCAAGGGGTTTCAAGTGTAGAAGAGGTAGTTCAGGATGACAAGAACGATACAAAGACTGATGGTAAAGAATCTCCAAGCCCGTCTCGACCAGATATAGAAGTAGAGTATTCTTCTAATGAGTGGGTTACAAATGGAGGAGACTACTACAATCGAAGATATTCGTTGCTAAACCAAATTACTACTGAAAATATTGGTGATTTAAAACCAACTTGGGTTTCCAGCTTAGGAGGCTCAGGAGCAGAAGGTAAGCATTCTGGAGAAGCTACTCCATTAGTAGTGGATGGCGTTATGTATATTGCTACTGGAGCTAATGATGTTTTCGCAATTGATGCTAAAACTGGCGAACAAATATGGGTGTACAATCCTGATATTCCACAAGAGATGGATACTGTCTGTTGCGGATGGACGACTCGTGGAGTTGCAGTTGGTGATGGTAAAGTATTTGTGGGATTACTCGATGCACGTTTAATCGCACTTGATCAAAAAACAGGTGAAGTCTTATGGGAAACAAAAGTAGCTGAGTGGGAAGAAGGTTACACGATTACTAGTGCACCACTATTCTATAACGGAAAAGTATATACCGGCGTAGCTGGTGGGGAATATGGTATTCGTGGACGTGTAATGGCTTATGATGCGGATTTAGGTTTTGAGGTTTGGCGTTTCTACACAATTCCTGGTCCTGGTGACATTAACGGAGATACATGGCCCGCAGATAATGATGCTTGGTTAACGGGTGGTGGCCCAGTATGGAATACACCATCAGTAGACCCTGAACTTGGATACATTTACTTTGCAACTGGAAATACTGCTCCAGATTTAGATGGAAGTAACCGTGAAGGAGATAATTTATATGCCAACTCAGTTGTTGCGGTGAATGCTGAAAGTGGAGAGTATGTATGGCATTTCCAACAAGTACATCATGATATTTGGGATATGGATCCCGCAAACCCCGTCATTCTTTATGATGTAGAAATGGATGGGAAAATGCGGAAAGGGCTTGGGCAGGCTGGTAAAACTGGTTGGGTTTATCTTTTAGACCGTACTGATGGAACACCACTTGTTGGTATTGAAGAAAAACCTGTACCACAGGATGAACGACAAAAAACGGCAGCAACGCAACCGTTTCCTGTTGGAGATGCCTTCGTTCCTCAAGCTGTAACAGAGGAAGATGTGAAGAATGATTTATCATCTGATTTCACAGGAGAAATTGGAAGTATTTTCACACCATTTTGGGATGTTCCAATTACACTTAAGCCGGGACCATCTGGTGGAGCGAACTGGCCTCCTTCAGCTTATAACCCTGATACAGAGTACTATTATGTATTAGGTAATGACACTTATATGTCATTTGAAAGAAGTGAATTGGAAGAATTTAAAGAAGGCGATCAATACTTTGGAAGTATTTTTGGACCAGTTTTAGATGCTCCAGTTCGTGGTACTGTCACTGCGATAGATGTAAAAACAAATAAAATTGCATGGCAGCAAAAGTGGGATACTCAAGCATATAGTGGCGTTTTGACTACTAAAGGGAATCTTGTTTTTGTAGGACATAGTGATGGTCGTCTGATTGCTTATGATGCAAAAACTGGCGATCAAGTTTGGGAGTACATGATGGATGCAGGAGCAAATGCACCATCCATTACGTATGAAATCGATGGTGAACAATATATTTCTATTTATGCTGCTGGGAATGCACTTGCAGGTAGTAAACACGGAGATAAAATATACACGTTTAAATTAGGCGGGACTTTACCTGAGGGTCAAGTAATTAAATTCCCAGCTAAAAACACAAAACCTTCAGAGGCTTCAACTGAAGGAGATACAGTGAGTGCAAAACCTGATAAAGGCATTACGGTTTATGATGCAAACTGTTTAGCTTGTCATGGTAACCAAGGGGCAAATGGCCACAATGGTCCAAACTTACAAAATAGTGAAGTTGCTGTAAGTAGAGAAGAAGTTATAGCGCGTATAGAAGAAGGGGGTTCTTCGATGCCTTCGTTTAAAGATTCGCTAACGCCAGAAGAAATTGAAGCAGTAGCGGCCTATGTTGTGGATGTAATATCTCCACAGGGAGAATAGTGCAAGAATAAATTATTAGCTACTCATTAAGTCCTTCAAACTTAGTGAGTAGCTTTTTCCGTTTCCTTGCGAATTATTACCGTTTGAGTCAGACTATAGAACTCCATTAAAATCACAAAGCTCTTTAGAATAGTTTTTCTCCCTTCAAAGTAAGGGGCTCTTCGAATGGTTGTCGGCCACTTCATAGACAGGATTACTTTCCAAGAAAAAGAGAAAATAGTATAACTAGGTTCAATAGTTTTGGAGAATCAGATTTTGAAGAATTATTTGGTTTGATTTGTGAAGGATGCATGGATTTAACGAAATAAGATGTTGATATAAAAACTGTTCAAGGATTTATACTCTTGGCCAGTTTTTTATTTGTCTCAAAATTTAAAGGACAGCATTTCTTTCAAATTTGAAACATAAAATATTTAATCGGAATATTTAAAATTTTAAAGGAGGAATTAGATGCGAAACAGAGGGTTATCAGTATGGGCACAAATCTTTATAGGTTCATTAATTGTTTTTGTAGTTTTATTAATGCTATATCTGGTAGCAGAATTTGAGAACTCGGATAATGAGAATGAAAAAGTTCCCTATGCCACCATAACAGTAAAAGAAGAACAAGCACAAGCACCAGAAAAAGAAGAACCAGAAACAGAAATCAAAGTTGCACCTAGTCCATCAAATCCAGATGAAAAAGTAGAGTATGCGCAGGAAGAATGGACAACATATGGTGGTGATTACTACAACAGACGTTATTCCATGCTAAACCAAATTACTACTGAAAATATTGGAGATTTAAAACCTACTTGGGTTAGTAGCTTAGGTGGATCAGGAGCAGAGGGGAAACACTCTGGTGAAGCAACTCCAATAGTAGTGGATGGTGTGATGTATATTGCAACTGGGGCAAACGACGTTTTCGCTATAGATGCGAAAACAGGAGAACAAGTTTGGGCATACGAACCTGATATTCCACAAGAGATGGATACAGTTTGTTGTGGATGGACAACACGTGGCGTTGCGGTAGGGGATGGAAAAGTATATGTGGGATTATTAGATGCTAGATTAATCGCTCTTGACCAAAAAACAGGTGAATTACTATGGGAAACAAAAGTAGCAGAGTGGGAAGAAGGATACACAGTAACTAGTGCACCACTTTACTATAATGGAAAAGTTTATACAGGTGTATCTGGAGGAGAATATGGTATTCGTGGTCGCGTGATGGCGTATGATTCGGATTTAGGATTTGAAGTTTGGAGATTCTATACAATTCCTGGGCCTGGAGACATTCATGGAGATACATGGCCAACGGATAACAATGCTTGGATAACAGGTGGTGCTCCAGTATGGAATACACCAGCAGTAGATCCCGAGCTGGGTTATATATATTTTGCAACCGGAAATGCTGCGCCAGATATAGACGGTAGCAACCGAGAAGGGGATAATCTATACAATAACTCAGTAGTAGCATTGAATGCGGAAAACGGAGATTATGTATGGCATTTCCAAGAAGTACATCATGATATATGGGATATGGACCCAGCAAACCCAGTTATTTTATACGATGTTGAAATGGATGGGAAAATGCGCAAAGGTCTCGGTCAAGCAGGTAAAACTGGTTGGATTTATTTCTTAGATCGTACGGATGGGACACCATTGGTAGGGATTGAAGAAAAACCTGTACCACAAGATGAACTTCAAAAAACATCTCCAACTCAACCGTTTCCAATTGGAGATGCATTTGTTCCACAAGGTGTTACAGAGGAAGATGTTAAAAAGGATTTAGGACCTGAATTTACGGGTGAGATTGGAGATATTTTCACACCATTTTGGGATGTACCAATTACCCTTAAACCAGGGACTTTTGGAGGGGCAAACTGGCCACCTTCTGCATACAATCCTGATACCGAATATTACTATGTATTAGGTGCTGATAATTACTTCTCTTTTGAAAGAAGAGAGTTAATGGAATTTCAAGAAGGTGATATGTATTTAGGAAGTATTTTTGGCCCTGTATTAGATGCTCCAGCAAGAGGAACGGTAACCGCAATTGATGTTAAAACGAATAAAATTGCTTGGCAACATAATTGGGATTCGATTGCATACAGTGGGGTCTTAACAACAGCAGGAAATCTTGTTTTTGTAGGCCATAATGATGGTCGTCTCATTGCGTACGATGCTAAAACGGGTGATCAAGTGTGGGAATATATGATGGATGCTGGTGCCAATGCCCCGTCTGTCACTTATGAAATTGATGGTGAACAGTATATCTCCATCTATGCTGCAGGAAATGCACTTGCAGGTTCAATACATGGAGACAAAATATACACATTTAAGTTAGGGGGAACTTTACCAGAAGGGCAAGTAATTGATGCGTCCGTTAAAGCTTCCACATCGTCAACAGATGATACAACGGAAGGTGAAACAGTAAGCGCAAACCCTGATAAAGGAATATCTGTTTATGATGCAAACTGTTTAGCTTGCCATGGAAACCAAGGGGCAAATGGCCATAATGGTCCTAACTTACAAAATAGTGAAGTTGCTGAAAGTAAAGAAGAAGTCCTGGCACGTATAATAGAGGGAGGTTCTTCAATGCCTTCATTTAAAGATACGCTAACTCCGGAAGAAATTGAAGCAGTGGCGGCTTATGTTGTAGATGTAATTTCACCGCAAGGAGAATAGTAAAAGAAAAAGTTATTTGCTACTCATTAAGTTGTCATTCAAACTTAATGAGTAGCTTTTTTTATCTTGTTATTATGGGGTACTATCGTGTTGTTTTGAGTGGCGTAATAGAACTCCAAAAAATAACACCTAAAATGATTATAGTTATAAGCAACATTTCTCTGGTTACCCGCAACATCTGGACTTATATGCGCAACAATCAAACGAGTATCCGCAACGTTACTACAAGTAATCGCAACATTACCACGAATCTGTCTACCCCCTTTATATCCACCACTTCCAAGACAGGATTACTTGGCAAGAAAAAGGGTAAATAGTGTATACTTAGTTCAATAGTTATGGAGAAGGGGATTTTTATGAAAAAAAATTATCCAGATGACGGTTTAGCATTACATACGGACTTATATCAAATAAACATGGTGGAAGCCTATTGGGCAGATAATATGCATGAACGCAAAGCAGTGTTTGAATTATTCTTCCGTAAACTTCCATTTGGCAATGGCTATGGGATTTTTGCAGGACTGGAAAGATGTCTTGATTATTTACGGGATTTTCATTTTACTGATAGTGATTTAGCTTACTTACAAGATGAGCTTGGATATAGAGAAGATTTTATAGCATATTTACGTACCGTACGTTTTACTGGAAATGTATATTCGATGGTAGAAGGAGAGCTAGTTTTCCCAAACGAACCAATTATTCGAATTGAATCTACGTTGGCAGAAGCTCAACTAGTGGAAACAGCTTTACTTAATATCGTCAATTATCAAACGTTAATAGCAACTAAAGGATCTCGTATCAAACAAGTGATAAAAGATGAAGTCGCTATGGAGTTTGGTTCAAGACGTGCACAAGAAATGGATGCGGCTATTTGGGGAACTAGAGCTGCATACATAGGTGGAATAGATGGGACTAGTAATGTTCGCGCTGGGAAAATGTTTGGAATTCCTGTTACGGGGACCCATGCTCATTCATTAGTACAAGCATATAAAGACGAATATGAAGCGTTTCATTCCTATGCGAAGCGCCATAAAGATTGCGTGTTTTTAGTGGATACATATAATACGTTGAAAACGGGAGTGCCTACAGCTATCAAAGTAGCAAAAGAGCTTGGTGATAAGATTAATTTTATCGGTATCCGTCTAGATTCTGGTGATATTTCATTTTTATCGAAGGAAGCAAGAAAAATGTTGGATCAGGCCGGGTTCCATGATGCGAAAATTGTTGTGTCCAATGATTTGGATGAATATACGATTTTGAACTTAAAAGCACAGGGGGCCAAGGTTGATAGTTGGGGTATCGGAACGAAGTTAATCACGGCGTATGATCAACCGGCACTTGGAGCTGTTTATAAAATTGTATCGATTGAAAATGAAACGGGAGTAATGGAAGATACGATTAAGATTTCTTCCACTACTGAAAAAGTTACAACTCCCGGTCAGAAAAAACTTTATCGAATTATCGATAAAGAAAATGGTAAAGCAGAAGGCGACTATATCACGATGTATGATGAAGATCCTACGCATGAGGAACGTTTAAAAATGTTCCATCCAGTGCATACATTTGTCTCTAAATTTGTAACGAATTTTGAAGCAAGGAATCTACATGAAAAAGTGATAGAAAATGGGCAAGTAATTTATGAAATCCCTGAGCTATCTGAGGTTCGTCAATATGCGCATGAAAATCTTGAATTATTGTGGGAAGAGTACAAACGATCTTTAAATCCAGAGGAGTATCCAGTAGATTTAAGCCAAAAATGTTGGGACAATAAAATGCGTAATATTCAAGAGGTCAAGGAGATGGAACATAATTTTATTGATCAAAATGGAGGTAGATATTAATGTCAGCTAAACAACAAGAAATTATAGCAGCACTAAAAGTGAAGCCGACCATTGATGTACAAAAAGAAATACGTATTAGTATTGATTTTATGAAAGACTATCTAAAAAAACACCCATTTTTGACAAGCATGGTTCTAGGTATTTCTGGTGGTCAGGATTCTACATTAGTTGGTAAACTTGCTCAGCTAGCTGTAGACGAATTAAATAAAGAGATTGATGAAGATAAATATTCATTTATAGCGGTAAGTTTGGCATATGGTGTTCAATTTGATGAAACAGATCGTCAGGATGCACTGGATTTTATAAAACCAAGTAAACGTGTTACGATCAACATAAAAGAAGCGGTAGATGCAAGCGATAAAGCCTTAGAAGAAGCAGGTATTATCCTATCAGATTTTGCTAAAGGGAATGAAAAAGCTCGAGAGCGTATGAAAGCCCAGTATTCTATTGCAGCGATGAATAATGGGGTTGTTCTTGGTACGGATCATGCAGCAGAAGCTGTCACTGGTTTCTATACAAAATACGGGGATGGCGGCGTAGATATTACTCCAATCTTCCGTTTAAACAAGCGTCAAGGTAAGCAATTATTGAAGGAATTAGGTTGTCCTGAGCATCTTTATACGAAAATTCCTACTGCTGATTTGGAAGAAAATAGACCTGCTCTACCAGATGAAGTGGCACTTGGGGTCACATATGATGTAATTGATGATTATTTAGAAGGTAAATCGGTATCGAAAGAATCCCAAGAAAAAATTGAAGGTTTCTATAGTCGGTCCATGCATAAGCGTCATTTGCCAATCACCGTTTTTGATGATTTTTGGAAGTAACATAAAGATCAGAATAATATAAAGAAAAGTCGAACTGTCTGTTTAAAAGACAGCTCGACTTTTTTTGAAAGAAAATAAATAAAATGTGGCGTGTACACTGGGTGTTCATGGGTCTGTAAAGAATGAATAATACTACTGATTTCCGTTTCAGTTGGAGACAAAGGAACGATGGCTAAGAACGCCACCTCTCAAATGGAAGGCAATCTAAGTTCGCCGCGTCTTGCGGCAACGATTGCATAACCAACATCCCTAAAATTTCACTCGGTAGTCGTATAGCAAAACGTCTGTCTAAAGCCATTCGTAGACGATAGAAACAGGTTTTGACCTTAAAGGACCGGATATTTCTCTTTCACGGTTTATTTTGTTTTCTAGGAAATTATAAAGTCTCTCTGGTATTTAGATAACTTTCTACAAGTGTTTTTCTGACCAGACTTCAACGTTTTTGTACTTTTCTATTTGTACTTAAGGCAAATTTTGGGTATGCTTATACTGTATTTTGTAAATTTTCACGCAAGTCTACATATAGGGGATCTGAGGAGGAGAATGAATGAGAGAAAGAGTACAAATAGAAGAAATTATTGAAAACATTGAAAAAGTAATGATTGGTAAAAAAGATATTGCCCAGCTCGCTGTAGTTGCATTATTGGCGCAAGGGCATGTGTTATTAGAGGATGTACCAGGGGTAGGTAAAACGATGATGGTACGGGCGCTCGCTAAATCTATCGGAGCAGACTTTAAAAGAATTCAATTCACACCGGATTTATTGCCTTCGGATGTATTAGGTGTATCTATTTACAATCCTAAAGAAATGGAATTTGAATTTAGACCAGGTCCTATTTTAGGGAATATTGTTCTTGCTGATGAAATCAATCGTACATCTCCTAAAACGCAATCTGCGCTTTTAGAAGGGATGGAGGAGGCTTCCGTTACGATTGATGGGGTAACGATACCAATTCCGAAGCCATTTTTCGTTATGGCAACGCAAAATCCAATTGAACACGAAGGTACCTATCCGTTACCAGAGGCACAGTTAGACCGTTTCTTATTAAAACTAAAGATGGGCTACCCACATCCTAGTGAAGAAATTGAAATATTAAATAGATTAGAGCATGCATCACCGATTGATACTTTACTGCCCGTCATTTCCTTAGAGGAATTAATACAACTTCAAAAACGAGTGAAACAAGTAAAAGTAGATGAAACGATGAAGGGCTACATTGTTGACCTGTCTAATCGTACAAGACAGGATACATATATTTATCTAGGGGTTAGTCCTCGTGCATCTATTGCACTGATGCGCGCATCACAAGGTCTAGCCATGCTTTATGGTAGAGATTATGTTACTCCCGATGATATTCAATATTTGATGCCCTATGTATTTGGACATCGTATCATTTTACGCCCGGAAGCACGATACGATGGAATTTCATCTGAAGAAGTGCTAGCTCGAATTGTGAAGCGAACACCGGTCCCTATTAAGAGGAAAGTAATTCAATGAAGCAATTGCTTAATCGATGGAAGAAGATTCAAGGAGTAGCAGGCGTACTATTTCTATTAGTAGTAGCATTTGTGTATGCAATGTTTCAAGGGGGATTTGTTAGCTGGTTTTTGTTTTATTTGATCATCCCTATCTCCTTATATTCGTTGCTGTTATATATGAATTCGTTGTCCGATATCGTTGTTGAACGGATAATTGAAACGCGTAAAGTTCAAAGTGGAGGTAGGTTCTCGGCGACAATTCGCGTGACGAGGAAAAGTCGTTTTCCACTTATGTACGTTCAGATGGAGGAGAAGGTGAGTCATACCCTTGCTACAGAAGCTTCTTGGAAGCAGCTTACTTTTTGGGGAATGAAAAAAGAATTTACATGGACCTATGAAATAGAGCATATTCCGCGTGGTGAGCATGTTTTAGAAGGGACGAGCATTCGGGTAAGTGACTTGTTTGGGTGGGTGAAAAAGGAAGTATTTATAACCAATCCTAAAACAATACTAGTATTTCCAAATTTGACGGAGATGGTCTACATACCAATTGAAACAAGATATGACCAAGGAGCAGCTGCCTCAAGAATCCAAGCAATGAAAGATACATCGATGGCGACTGGAGTTAGATCATACCAACCCGGTGACCGAGTATCGTGGATTCACTGGAAGTCCTTTGCGAGAACGCAAACATTAAAAACAAAAGAATTTGAAGATAGGCAATCCCAGGACATGTTCGTCGTGATTGATCGAACGCCTTCACCTTTGTTTGAGGAAGTGGTCGATTTAACGGCTTCCATTATGCAAGCGATCGTAAGGCACCAAGCTTCCTCTGCATTTTTGTCAGTCGGAGAGAGTCGAATGTTTTTACCTGAAGTTCAGACTGATCAACATCTACAGCGAGTGCTATACCATCTAACAAAAGTAAAAGATGACTTAACGAAACCACTAGAACAGGTAATTTTGCATGATCCATCGTTGTCTAATGCAACAACTCTTTTATATGTGACTAGTAATTTAACTTATGAATGGATGGATAGTGTACAAAAAAATGCAACAAACCTTCGCGCTTGTACTTGTTTTGTCATAAAAGCCAAAACTGAAAAAACTACCAGTGAAGAAAATGCCATGTACAAGTACGCAGCAAGCAGAGGCTTTCAAGTACAGTCCATTACGAAAGACCGCTTTGCCCAAGCCTTTTTGGAGGTGAAACGTTCATGAGTATAAAAACACAGCAAACCATACTGTCTGTATTTATTTATTCATTTGTTTTTATACTAATGATGGAATGGTTAAAGCCGGTAATTGAACTCACAGATACGGGTTTCTTAAACTTATTTGGCTGGTATTTAGCGATCTCCTTTGCATTTTATCTTTTAAAATTGAAATGGGTATATGTATTTCCCGTTAAGTTAGTATTTATTTGTTGGGTAATTGTACATATCTATACAGATTTATCTTTCTTATCATTAGAAACTTTTAAGCTAATCTGGGGGATGTTCGTAGAAAATATTGCATCTCTTTTAAGTCAAGATTGGGTAGAGGTTACGAATCCATTCCGAACATTTTTGTTTTTTATTTTACTATGGATGACTACTTATTTACTAAACTATTGGATACGGCTACGTAAAAACTTGATGTTATTCTTTTTATTTACGGTTTTATTTATAACGATTTTAGATACGTTTAGTCCATATAGTGGCGAGAAAAGTATCGTTATCGTATTAACTTCTGGCTTTATCATTTTAGGCTTGTTATATGCACAAAAAATGATACAAGAGCAAGAAGGGAAGTTGCATGGCACGTTTTTAGTGGCAGGTATTGGAAGTTTGTGCATTATCGTACTTCTTAGTAGTACTCTTGCTTACGCGCTGCCAAAAGCTGGTCCAAGCTGGCCAGATCCAGTGCCATTTCTATTGTCTACTAGTCCAAACGCTTCGAATGGTGAAGAAGGAAAAGGTATAGGCGGAGCTACACAAAGAGTTGGATATGGGGAAAATGACGAGCGTTTAGGAGGAGCTTTCGCAAGCGATGACACTCCTGTATTTTACGCAACGACTCCAACAAAACAATATTGGAAGATTGAAACGAAGGATATGTATACTTCCAAAGGGTGGATTAATTCAGCAACAGAGCCTCCGATTCTCACCGCCCACAAGTTAGGAGAGCCGATAGAAACCGATATCGCTCCTGGAACGGAAGATGAATCGTTAGTGGCAAATATTTTCATGTCTCAGGCTTATCCTTTTATCATGCAGCCTTATGGAATCGAGCAGGTTAATTCAGAGCAACCAGTTACTTTATCGTTGAATGTTAGAAATCAAAAACTGTATACAGTTAACGGAACCGGGGAAACCCCTGTTGGAGCATACAATGTAACGTACAATGAGCCAATTTATAGCTTAAAAGCACTTAGGGAAACGGTAGCCTCAAACTTAGAAGGATTGCCTAGTGAATTCGATCGCTACTTGCAGCTTCCCGAAACGTTACCAACAAGGGTAAGAGATTTGGCAACTACTATTACTTCAAGTAGTGATAGCTTATATGATAAAGCAAAATCCATTGAACGGTATTTCCGTCTAAATGGCTTTAGTTATAATCAGGATATGGCTGCAATTCCAAAAGGCGATACCGATTATGTAGATCAGTTTTTATTTGATACAAAGATTGGATATTGCGATAATTTCTCGACTTCGATGGTTGTATTATTGCGTTCTGAAGGAATTCCAGCGCGTTGGGTAAAAGGGTTTGCACCAGGAGAGGTAGTCGACCGCCAAAACGGACTTCCGGTTTATGAAGTGACTAATAATAATGCACACTCATGGGTAGAAGCTTATTTCCCAGGTACAGGCTGGATGACATTTGAGCCAACGATTGGATTTTCAAATGCGGTAAATTTAAATTATGATATAGATACGGAAAGAGATAATTTGGAAGCACCTGAAAATACGCAAGAGGAAACACCAGAAAAAGCTCAGGCGGATAAAGAAGAGAAGGAAGTTTCTAAAAGCTTCACAGAAATCATGAGCAATATTGCTAAATGGGTATCCGATCATAAAGCTATCATTTTTTGGACGATATTCGGTTTGGCAGTATTATCTATGTTCGCATATCGTTATCGGAGAAAGTGGTTATCAAAAGTATTGATACCGGTTAACCGAATGCGGAAAAATGATTGGGATACGTTTGAAAAAATGTATCATCAGCTATTAAAACAATTAGATGGATATGGAATGACAAGAGAGCAGGGGCAGACGTTATCTGCATATGCAAAATATGTAGATGCCAGCTTTGGTGAAACGCATATGCGCAAATTAACGGCTGCATATGAAAAAGGTTTATATGGTAATAATCGAGAAGGTATAGATTATGTATCAATGAAAGAAAGTTGGGAAAATTTAATCAATCAGCTTAGCGGTTGATTTTGAGGGCAACAACCTGTAAACTGAAGTCAAATAAAATGACCAATGTTGCCCTCGTATATGTCCGATGATATGGTTCGGATGTTTCTACCAAGTTGCCATTAACAACTTGACTATGAAGGTGAATGCAGTCATGTCTTTTTCAGGCATATGCATTCACCTTTTTGATGTAGAGAACATAAACGCGTAGAAAGAGGTATGCTTTCTAACGCGTTTTTTTATCATTATTCATGTAATTAACAGGGAAGCGGATTGGATTACTTATAAAGAAGAGGTGGATTTTATGTCTTTAACACCATTGTTAAAAGAACAAGAAAAGATTGTCGTTCTAGATTTCGGAAGTCAATATAACCAACTAATTACGCGTCGTATTCGTGAATTTGGAGTATATAGCGAACTACTTCCACATACTGTAACTGCAGAAGAATTGAAAAAAATAAATGCTACTGGAATTATCTTCTCAGGTGGTCCTAATTCAGTTTACGATGAAAATGCATTCCATATCGACTCAGCAATTTATGACTTAGGTGTGCCAATTTTAGGTATTTGTTACGGGATGCAGTTAATGTCTCAGCATTTCGGTGGGAAAGTAGAAAAAGCTTCTCATAGAGAATATGGTAAAGCAGAGATCAATGTGAAAAATGCAACTCCTTTATTTGGACAACTTCCTGAAAACCAAGTCGTTTGGATGAGTCATGGAGACCATGTAACAGTTGCACCTGAAGGCTTTGAAGTTATTGCAACTAGTCCCTCTTGCGAAGTAGCGGCAATGGCGAATGAAGCAAAAAATTTCTATGCTGTACAATTCCATCCTGAAGTTAGACATTCTATTTACGGAATTGAGTTAATCCGTCAATTCGTATTTGATGTTTGTCATGCTAAAGGTGACTGGTCTATGGAAAGCTTTGTTGAAATGCAACTTCAAAACATTCGCCAAGAAGTCGGTGATAAAAAAGTTCTTTGCGCATTAAGTGGTGGAGTAGATTCATCCGTAGTTGCGGTATTAATCCATAAAGCAATTGGTGACCAATTAACTTGTATGTTTGTCGATCATAACTTGAACCGTAAAGGTGAAGTAGAACAAGTTATGAAGACTTTCACAGAAGGCTTTAACATGAACGTTATTAAAATAGATGCACGTGAGCGCTTCATGAATAAATTAGCTGGTGTTTCAGATCCAGAGAAGAAACGTAAAATTATCGGTAACGAATTTATTTACGTTTTCGATGAAGAAGCTTCTAAGTTAGATGGGATGGACTTCTTAGCACAAGGTACTCTTTACACGGATATTATTGAGTCTGGAACTGCAACAGCTCAAACGATCAAATCACACCATAACGTTGGTGGACTTCCTGAAGATATGCAGTTCAAACTAATTGAGCCGCTAAAAACTTTATTTAAAGATGAAGTACGCGCATTAGGAATAGAACTTGGTATAGACGAGAAAATCGTTTGGCGCCAACCTTTCCCAGGCCCTGGTCTAGGAATTCGTGTATTAGGTGAAATTACAGAAGAAAAATTAGAAATCGTTCGTGAATCTGATTTCATCCTTCGTGAAGAAATTGCAAAAGCTGGACTGGATCGTGATATTTGGCAGTACTTCACAGTGCTTCCTGATATCCGTAGCGTTGGAGTAATGGGCGATGCACGCACATACGATTACGCAATTGGTATCCGTGCAGTAACTTCTATCGACGGAATGACTTCTGACTGGGCACGTATCCCATGGGATGTACTAGAAAAAGTAAGTGTTCGTCTTGTTAATGAAGTACCTCACATTAACCGAGTAGTTTATGACATTACGAGTAAACCACCAGCAACGATTGAGTGGGAATAGGACTGTTCAGTAATATAAACCAACCAGGTTATAAACCCAGTCATATCAATGTCTAACTTAGTATGTTAAGAACTAAATCAATGATTAACGTACAACTATTTAGATTTCAAAAATAAACTCTCTTTTAGTTATTTATAACAAATAACTGGAAGAGGTTTTTTGTTTTAGTTAAAATTAGCGATTTGATTGATGACTTTAAATTGAATCAGCAAATTTAAGGTCGTAAAGATAAGTATAATGAATACCATTTGACTATGTAATATTTTGCTAAGTTTTTACTGATATATGCAAGGTTAAGCAGTGCACTAATAAAGTAAAAAGGTTTACTTCAGTAAAATAAGGTATATTATATTTGTTGAATAGATTCTCTTTAAAGACAAGAAAAGTAGGTGAACAAAGTGGGGAAATATACATTGGATACCAAAGGTCAGGTTGCTGTGGCAAAGTATCATGAAAAACACAAGCCTGCCAAATTTGATAAAAAGCAGCAACTTGAAAAAATACGTGCGGAGTATTTGAAAAAGAAGCAAAAACAAACAGATAAATAATATGAATGAAAACATAGGAAGACTTAAATCTCCCATGTTTTTCTTATTCGAAGTTCTTTTTTCAATTGATGATAGAGTTATTTAATTTATAAATGACGAGAAAATAGAAGAACAGCTAAAGATATATTGGTTTTCCTTAAATTAATTGATAAGGCTCATTTAGAAAAATCGAAACGACTTGTCCATAATTCAAAATAATAACGTTGTAAAGTAGGGGGATCACCTGCTGCAATTGAGGACAAGAATTACAAGAATTGAACGGAATATCCTATTTTGAGGAATAACTAGAAACTCAATTGTATCAAGGTTGATGAGTGTGCTGTACGATATCACTTCTAAGATATCTCCAACGAATGAGTGGGAATAGAAATAAAAACGAACTATTATCTAGAAATATAAAATAATGTTCGGATTTAGTATTGATTTTCTAAAATAATGATGTTATATTACTAACATAATTTAATTATGTCGTCGTATAACGTTGGGAATAAGGCCCAAAAGTCTCTACCGAATCACCGTAAATGATTCGACTACGATTAAGAGGAAGTAAGATAATGCTTCCCTTACTTGAGATACTAAAGCATACGACTGATTCACTAGTCGTATGCTTTTTTCTGTTATACAGACAATAACTGGAGGAAATTATGAAAAAGTATTTTCAGTTTGATGAATTAGGTACTAACTACCGCAGTGAAATTATTGGTGGTTTAACGACATTCCTAGCAATGGCATACATCCTCGTAGTAAATCCGATGATACTGTCGCTTGAATCAGTAGAAGGATTACCCGATTTCATGCATATGGATAAAGGCGCTGTATTTACTGCTACTGCCTTAGCGGCAGGTCTTGGTTCTATATTAATGGGAGTATTAGCGAAATACCCAATTGCACTAGCGCCAGGAATGGGATTAAATGCATTTTTTGCTTTTACAGTAGTATTGGACTTTGGAATATCGTGGCAAATTGCTTTAACCGGAGTTTTTGTGGCAGGTATTATCTTTATTCTTCTTTCATTAACCGGCATTCGTGAAACTATTATAAATGCAATTCCAACAGAGCTAAAATATGCAGTTGGTGCTGGGATTGGTTTGTTCATAACCTTCGTAGGTTTGCAAAACTCTAAAATTATCGTGAGTGATCCTTCCGTAATCGTTGGTCTAGGAGACTTAACAGACCCTAATATTTTGTTAACAATTTTTGGACTTGTAATTACAGTGATCATGATGGTTAAAGGCGTTAAAGGCGGAATTTTCTATGGAATGCTAATCACTGCTATCGTTGGGATGATTTTCAGTCTAGTGCCACTACCAACCGGTGTCGTAAGTAGTATTCCAGATGTGTCACCAACTTTTGGGGCAGCACTTGATCCAATATTCAATGATCCATCTTCTTTATTAACAACTCAGTTTTTAGTCGTAGTACTTACTTTCTTATTTGTAAACTTCTTTGATACAGCTGGAACACTAATATCTGTAGCGAACCAAGCTGGATTGATGAAAGGTAACAAATTACCGCGTGCGGGTAAAGCACTACTAGCGGATGCAATCGCTACAACAGCTGGAGCGGTAGCAGGGACTTCAACTACTACTAGTTATGTAGAATCGACCGCAGGAGTTGCAGCTGGAGCGCGTTCAGGTTTTGCGGCAGTAGTAACAGGAGTACTAATGTTATTGGCATTATTCTTCTATCCAATATTAAGTGTAGTTACTTCTTATGTTACTGCGCCAGCGTTAATTATAGTTGGAGTATTAATGGTATCTTCACTTGGCAATATAGAATGGAGAAAATTCGAAATTGCAGTGCCTGCTTTCTTCGTAATTATTGCAATGCCATTAACTTATTCTATTGCAACTGGTATCGCAATTGGATTCTTATTCTACCCAATCACAATGATCGTTGCAGGACGCATTAAAGAAATACACCCAATAATGTATGGTTTATGGGTCATATTCCTTTGTTACTTTATCTTCTTATAAAATAGTAAAAAAAGAGAGGCATCTTGCTTCTCTTTTTTTGTTTCTTCTATAATAAAAAGTGTTAACAATTAGTAATAGGTTGGCATATATAAGAATGGGATATTAAAAACTTATAGTCTTTTCCAATTAGAGTGTTTAAAAAATTTGATGAAGAAATATGAAATAGAAGATATATACTGATTTATATTAGATTTTAAAACTATAATTCATAAAAGAAGTAGCCAAATTTAAGTTTACTAATAGTGCAGTAAAGCTAGTGTTTTAAATGGTTTACAGCGAATCTAGTTAATTTGTTGTATTTTTCGGAATAAAGTGTTATCATATTTTACACAACATCTTTACTAAAAGGTATTGACGAAGTTGTTAAAAGGGTGTTAAGATACAAAGGTCGCTGAAACAAGACGACAACTTAAACAACATGAACATTGAAAACTGAACATGCAAAACGTTAAGAAATATAGCAATCAGCTAACTTAGTTAGTTTGATAGCAAAACAATTTTTGACATCATTTAATGATGATGCCAGCAAAACAAATGAGCTTTTTAAGTTCTCTATTATGGAGAGTTTGATCCTGGCTCAGGACGAACGCTGGCGGCATGCCTAATACATGCAAGTCGAGCGAATGACGAAGAAGCTTGCTTCTTCTGATTTAGCGGCGGACGGGTGAGTAACACGTGGGCAACCTGCCCTGTAGATTGGGATAACTCCGGGAAACCGGGGCTAATACCGAATAATCCATTTCCTCTCATGGGGAGATGTTAAAAGACGGTTTCGGCTGTCACTACAGGATGGGCCCGCGGCGCATTAGCTAGTTGGTGAGGTAACGGCTCACCAAGGCGACGATGCGTAGCCGACCTGAGAGGGTGATCGGCCACACTGGGACTGAGACACGGCCCAGACTCCTACGGGAGGCAGCAGTAGGGAATCTTCCACAATGGACGAAAGTCTGATGGAGCAATGCCGCGTGAGTGAAGAAGGTTTTCGGATCGTAAAACTCTGTTGTGAGGGAAGAACAAGTACGAGAGTAACTGCTCGTACCTTGACGGTACCTCATTAGAAAGCCACGGCTAACTACGTGCCAGCAGCCGCGGTAATACGTAGGTGGCAAGCGTTGTCCGGAATTATTGGGCGTAAAGCGCGCGCAGGCGGTCCTTTAAGTCTGATGTGAAATCCCACGGCTCAACCGTGGAAGGTCATTGGAAACTGGGGGACTTGAGTACAGAAGAGGAAAGCGGAATTCCAAGTGTAGCGGTGAAATGCGTAGAGATTTGGAGGAACACCAGTGGCGAAGGCGGCTTTCTGGTCTGTAACTGACGCTGAGGCGCGAAAGCGTGGGGAGCAAACAGGATTAGATACCCTGGTAGTCCACGCCGTAAACGATGAGTGCTAAGTGTTAGGGGGTTTCCGCCCCTTAGTGCTGCAGCTAACGCATTAAGCACTCCGCCTGGGGAGTACGGTCGCAAGACTGAAACTCAAAGGAATTGACGGGGGCCCGCACAAGCGGTGGAGCATGTGGTTTAATTCGAAGCAACGCGAAGAACCTTACCAGGTCTTGACATCCCGCTGACCGCTCTAGAGATAGAGTTTTCCCTTCGGGGACAGCGGTGACAGGTGGTGCATGGTTGTCGTCAGCTCGTGTCGTGAGATGTTGGGTTAAGTCCCGCAACGAGCGCAACCCTTGATCTTAGTTGCCAGCATTCAGTTGGGCACTCTAAGGTGACTGCCGGTGATAAACCGGAGGAAGGTGGGGATGACGTCAAATCATCATGCCCCTTATGACCTGGGCTACACACGTGCTACAATGGACGGTACAGAGGGTCGCAACCCCGCGAGGGTGAGCAAATCCCATAAAACCGTTCTCAGTTCGGATTGTAGGCTGCAACTCGCCTACATGAAGCCGGAATCGCTAGTAATCGTGGATCAGCATGCCACGGTGAATACGTTCCCGGGCCTTGTACACACCGCCCGTCACACCACGAGAGTTTGTAACACCCGAAGTCGGTGGGGTAACCCTTACGGGAGCCAGCCGCCGAAGGTGGGACAGATGATTGGGGTGAAGTCGTAACAAGGTAGCCGTATCGGAAGGTGCGGCTGGATCACCTCCTTTCTAAGGATAATATCGGAATACAGATCTTTATCTGTATCTTAACGTTTTGCAGTTCAGTTTTGAATGTTCATTTTATATGAAGATTCAATTCTTGTTCTTTGAAAACTGGATAAAACGACATTGAAACAATAAACAACAAGAAATTCTGTTGTGATTATTTACGTAATCACAACGTGTAAGACTTTTTAACTTTTAGGTTAAGTTAATAAGGGCGCACGGTGAATGCCTTGGCACTAGGAGTCGACGAAGGACGGCACTAACACCGATATGCTTCGGGGAGCTGTAAGTGAGCTTTGATCCGGAGATTTCCGAATGGGGAAACCCACTGTTCGTAATGGAGCAGTACATTTGCGTGAATACATAGCGCATCTGAGACACACCCAGGGAACTGAAACATCTAAGTACCTGGAGGAAGAGAAAGAAAAATCGATTCCCTGAGTAGCGGCGAGCGAAACGGGAATAGCCCAAACCAAAAGGCTTGCCTTTTGGGGTTGTAGGACACTCTACATAGAGTTACAAAGGAATGAGTTAGACGAAGCGATCTGGAAAGGTCCGCAGGATAGGGTAAAAGCCCCGTAGTCCAAAATTCATTCTCTCTTGAGTGTATCCTGAGTACGGCGGAACACGTGAAATTCCGTCGGAATCTGGGAGGACCATCTCCCAAGGCTAAATACTACCTAGTGACCGATAGTGAACCAGTACCGTGAGGGAAAGGTGAAAAGCACCCCGGAAGGGGAGTGAAATAGATCCTGAAACCGTGTGCCTACAAGTAGTTAGAGCCCGTTAATGGGTGATAGCGTGCCTTTTGTAGAATGAACCGGCGAGTTACGATTACATGCAAGGTTAAGTTGAGAAGACGGAGCCGCAGCGAAAGCGAGTCTGAATAGGGCGAATGAGTATGTGGTCGTAGACCCGAAACCAGGTGATCTACCCATGTCCAGGATGAAGGTAAGGTAACACTTACTGGAGGTCCGAACCCACGCACGTTGAAAAGTGCGGGGATGAGGTGTGGGTAGCGGAGAAATTCCAATCGAACCTGGAGATAGCTGGTTCTCTCCGAAATAGCTTTAGGGCTAGCCTCAAACGTTAGAATCTTGGAGGTAGAGCACTGTTTGGACTAGGGGCCCATCCCGGGTTACCGAATTCAGACAAACTCCGAATGCCAATGATTTATGTTTGGGAGTCAGACTGCGAGTGATAAGATCCGTAGTCAAGAGGGAAACAGCCCAGACCACCAGCTAAGGTCCCAAAGTATTTGTTAAGTGGAAAAGGATGTGGCGTTGCTTAGACAACCAGGATGTTGGCTTAGAAGCAGCCATCATTTAAAGAGTGCGTAATAGCTCACTGGTCGAGTGACGCTGCGCCGAAAATGTATCGGGGCTAAACAAATCACCGAAGCTGTGGATTGATACCTATGGTATCAGTGGTAGGAGAGCGTTCTAAGGGCGTTGAAGTCAGACCGGAAGGACTGGTGGAGCGCTTAGAAGTGAGAATGCCGGTATGAGTAGCGAAAGACGGGTGAGAATCCCGTCCACCGTATGACTAAGGTTTCCTGAGGAAGGCTCGTCCGCTCAGGGTTAGTCGGGACCTAAGCCGAGGCCGATAGGCGTAGGCGATGGATAACAGGTTGATATTCCTGTACCACCAAACCACCGTTTGAGTAATGGGGGGACGCAGAAGGATAGGGTAAGCATGCTGTTGGTTATGCATGTCCAAGCAGTAAGGTGTGAATGTAGGCAAATCCGCATTCTCTAACATTGAGCTGTGATGGCGAGGACGTATGTCCGGAGTTCCTGATTTCACACTGCCAAGAAAAGCCTCTAGCGAGGTGATAGGTGCCCGTACCGCAAACCGACACAGGTAGTCGAGGAGAGAATCCTAAGGTGAGCGAGAGAACTCTCGTTAAGGAACTCGGCAAAATGACCCCGTAACTTCGGGAGAAGGGGTGCTCTTTTGGGTGCATAGCCTAGAAGAGCCGCAGTGAATAGGCCCAGGCGACTGTTTAGCAAAAACACAGGTCTCTGCAAAACCGTAAGGTGAAGTATAGGGGCTGACGCCTGCCCGGTGCTGGAAGGTTAAGAGGAGTGCTTAGCGCAAGCGAAGGTGCGAATTGAAGCCCCAGTAAACGGCGGCCGTAACTATAACGGTCCTAAGGTAGCGAAATTCCTTGTCGGGTAAGTTCCGACCCGCACGAAAGGCGTAACGATCTGGGCACTGTCTCAACGAGAGACTCGGTGAAATTATAGTACCTGTGAAGATGCAGGTTACCCGCGACAGGACGGAAAGACCCCGTGGAGCTTTACTATAGCTTGATATTGAATTTTGGTGCAACTTGTACAGGATAGGCAGGAGCCTTAGAGCCCGGAGCGCCAGCTTCGGAGGAGGCGTCGGTGGGATACTGCCCTGGTTGTATTGAAATTCTAACCCATACCCGTAACCCGGGTAGGAGACAGTGTCAGGCGGGTAGTTTGACTGGGGCGGTCGCCTCCTAAAGTGTAACGGAGGCGCCCAAAGGTTCCCTCAGAATGGTTGGAAATCATTCGAAGAGTGTAAAGGCAGAAGGGAGCTTGACTGCGAGACCTACAAGTCGAGCAGGGTCGAAAGACGGGCTTAGTGATCCGGTGGTTCCGCATGGAAGGGCCATCGCTCAACGGATAAAAGCTACCCCGGGGATAACAGGCTTATCTCCCCCAAGAGTCCACATCGACGGGGAGGTTTGGCACCTCGATGTCGGCTCATCGCATCCTGGGGCTGTAGTCGGTCCCAAGGGTTGGGCTGTTCGCCCATTAAAGCGGTACGCGAGCTGGGTTCAGAACGTCGTGAGACAGTTCGGTCCCTATCCGTCGTGGGCGTAGGAAATTTGAGAGGAGCTGTCCTTAGTACGAGAGGACCGGGATGGACACACCGCTGGTGTACCAGTTGTTCTGCCAAGAGCATCGCTGGGTAGCTATGTGTGGACGGGATAAGTGCTGAAAGCATCTAAGCACGAAGCCCCCCTCAAGATGAGATTTCCCATTACGCAAGTAAGTAAGATCCCTCAAAGACGATGAGGTAGATAGGTTCGGGGTGGAAGCGTGGCGACACGTGCAGCTGACGAATACTAATCGATCGAGGACTTAACCAAATTTGTTTCAGTTCCAATGTCGTTTATCCAGTTTTGAGTGAACAAGCACTCTATATATGAGGATTTCAAGACACGAGTAATTCGAGGAAACAATTGAGAGAGGAAAGGAGCATACTAACGTATGTGACTGACTGAACGAATGCAGTTGACGAAGAAGTACGATGTGTATTGAAAGCCGAAGAGTCTAGTGATGATGGCGAAGAGGTCACACCCGTTCCCATACCGAACACGGAAGTTAAGCTCTTCAGCGCCGATGGTAGTTGGGGGTCTCCCCCTGTGAGAGTAGGACGTCGCTGGGCACCAAAGAAAAGGTCGTAACCGATTAACTCGGTTACGACCTTTTTTGTTAGCATAGCATATGCAATTATTATTAAAGTTGCATTAATAAACCTTCAAAGCTTCTTTATCTTTTGGGGATATGGGAGCTTTTTTAAATGTATATAAATGGGGAGCTTTTTAAGCGACTCCATTTTCTTCATTTTATTGTACTTTTTTTCAATCTCTTTAAGACGTATTATTTCATCCTGTGAATAGGAGGAAAAGCCGTTTTCTCCAGCTTCTTTAAATTTTCTTATCCATGTTGTGATTGAATTGACACTCACATTCAATTCTTCTGCTAGCTCTTTTCGTCCTCGTCCATTTTTAAGAACTTGTTGTATTGCATACATCTTTTGTTCTTGTGTTGTTTGCGTATATCTTTTCCTAAATTGTCCATGCATTGACTGGTCCCCCTATCTAGAGATTGGTAATATTTTCTTATACCATTCATGAAATAAAAGTATCACTATTCATACACTTTAATACTTTACCCAATTAGTGTATTGTACTATTTATTGTGTTATTTGTCATCTGAATATTTAAAATATAATTTTAACATAAGGATTATTATATTTTTCATTTTACACTTTAGTAAAAGCTTGAATTCCTTGAAATTGTGTCACTATATGCGATAATGAAGAACAATATAAAACATATATATTAGGAGTTGATTGGATGGATTCATCTGCGATCTTAATGGTTGTCATTATCTTTTCTATAAATATTGTATACGTCACTTTCTTTACTTTACGAATGATTCTTACATTAAAGGGATACCGCTATGTCGCTGCCCTAATAAGTATGGTAGAAGTGATAATTTATATAGTAGGACTAGGTCTAGTTTTAGATAACTTAAATGAGATTCAAAATTTGGTTGCTTATGCAGTGGGGTATGGCACTGGAGTTATTATCGGAACGAAGATTGAAGAAAAAATGGCGCTTGGCTATATAATGGTTAATGCAATTTCTACGGAAATGGATTTAAATTTACCAGAAATATTAAGAGTAGAAGGATATGGCGTGACTGATTGGCAAGCAAATGGTCGTGAAGGGAATAGACAAGCTCTTCAAATCTTAACTCCACGTAGATATGAGTTAAAGTTATATTTGAGACTAAAAGAACTTGATCCGAAAATTTTTATCATCTCATACGAGGCAAAAACGATTCACGGTGGATTTTGGGTAAAATCAGTTAAGAAAGGGAAATTATTTAAATGAAGAAAGAAACAAAATGGTTTGAAGTGGGCGAAAATGAAAGTATTACCGAATGTATAGAAAGAATGACTAAAGATGGTTTTCAAATTGCTGGACGGAGAGAGGAACCACTTTTTAAAGAGGTTAATGGTCAACCTGTCCCGGTCAGACAATTAATTAAGTTAAAAGGAATAAAAGAAATATAATATTAAAAAAATGACCGAAAACCGAACATTATAGTTATCTGAAAATTAATCGTTCGTATTTAAGCATTGACGTTCTCCATTTAAGTTGTTAAAATATGAATAGAAATAGACGATTATATCCCCATATATGCTAAAGGATTGGCTTTAGCGTCTCTACCAAGTCACCGTAATGACTGGACTATGAGGGAAAGCGACTTATGGATACTGCAAAAGGATGTGTTTGTTTATGTTATTTCCGACACAAACCGGGCAATTATGTTCCCTAAGTAAACTGCTTTTCTTTCATAGAGAGAGTAGTTTATTTGGGGAATTTTTTATTCTTACTCATATTGCCTTAGGTTAATCCAATAAGCTCGATGTAATCGCCTGAGTCTTAGTTTCGATGCCGAGGTGAATTTGACAGAAGGGACGATAAATAATGAATGCAAAAATTGGTGTGATAATGGGTAGCTCTAGTGACTGGGAGACAATGAAATATAGCTGCGAGATTCTTGAGGAGCTTCATATACCTTTTGAAAAAAGAGTAGTATCTGCACATCGAACACCAGATTTAATGTTCGAATATGCTGAGGAAGCAAGATCACGTGGAATACAGGTGATTATTGCAGGGGCTGGAGGCGCAGCACATTTACCGGGAATGGTTGCAGCGAAGACAACACTGCCAGTTATAGGGGTGCCAGTTCAATCTAAAGCACTAAACGGATTAGATTCATTATTATCAATTGTTCAAATGCCAGGTGGAGTACCAGTGGCTACTGTTGCAATTGGAAAGGCTGGAGCTACAAATGCAGGATTACTTGCCGCTCAAATCCTTTCTATCCTAGATCATGAGTTAGCAGAACGTCTTGAAAAGCGAAGAGAAGATACGAAAAACAAAGTATTTGAAAGCAATGGTGAACTTCAATGACAAAAGTAATTTATCCAGGACAGACGATAGGAATTATTGGTGGCGGGCAGCTTGGTCGTATGATGGCACTTGCTGCAAAGGAAGCTGGATTTAAAGTAGCGGTTTTAGATCCTACGATAGATTCACCTTGCGGACAGGTTTCTGATATACAAATTGTTGCGCCGTATAATGATGAAACGGCGTTAGAGGAGTTAGCAGAGGTAAGTGATGTTATAACTTATGAGTTTGAAAACATTGATTATGCTGGATTAAAAAGATTATCTGAGATTGCTTATGTTCCTCAAGGAGCAGAATTAGTGAGAATCACTCAAGACCGTATTCTTGAAAAAAAAGAAATCCAATCAGCTGGTGTACCTATTGCGAAATTTGTCGAAGCTAGTACATATGAAGAGCTAGAACAAAGAATTGAAAAAGTAGGCTTTCCATGCGTAGTTAAGACTTCTCGTGGAGGTTATGACGGCAAAGGGCAGCAAATAATTCAAACAAAAGAAGAGCTACCTTTAGCAAAATCTTTATTTACACATTCTGCCTGTATCGCAGAAGCCTTTGTTCCATTTACAAAGGAAATATCTGTCATTGTACAACGTAATGGTAATGACGAGACGTTCTGCCTACCAATTGGTGAAAACATTCATGTGAATCATATTTTACACGAAACGATAGTTCCAGCACGTATTGAAGAATCACTTTCTTCAATAGCAATAGAGGCAGCCGAAAAAATTGCCAACCATTTAAATTTAATAGGCACACTTGCGGTTGAAATGTTCGTTTTGGAGAATAATGAACTATTAATAAACGAATTGGCACCAAGACCACATAATTCTGGTCACTACTCGATCGAAACTTGTAATATCTCTCAATTCCATCAGCATGTGAGAGCTATTTGCGGATGGCCACTAAGAGAGCCAAAGCTTTGGACAGAAACGGTTATGGTGAATATATTAGGTCAGCATGTGATACCTGTAACAAATAATCTTGCTAAATATCCAAATTGGTCGGTTCATCTATATGGCAAAAGCGAAGCAAAAGAGAATAGAAAGATGGGACATGTAACAATTCTATCAACAGATGTAGAACAGACATTAAAGGAAATAGAACAATCTAAAATTTGGTTATAAACTAGGAGGAAATTAAATGATCGAACGTTATACACGCCCAGAAATGGGAGCAATTTGGACAGAACAAAATAAATACAATGCATGGTTAGAAGTGGAGATTCTAGCTTGTGAGGCTTGGGCTGAAATTGGAGATATTCCAAAAGAAGATACAGTTCTTCTTCGTAAAAATGCTTCCTTTGATGTAGAACGTATTTTAGAAATTGAAAAAGAAACAAGACATGATGTAGTAGCGTTCACTCGTGCCGTATCAGAAACATTAGGTGAAGAGCGAAAATGGGTACATTACGGTCTGACTTCTACGGATGTTGTAGATACAGCTCTTTCTTATATCATCAAACAAGCAAATGTTGTTTTACGTAAAGATATTGAAAATTTTATCGAAATTTTAGAGAACAAAGCAAAAGAACATAAATACACAGTAATGATGGGACGTACCCATGGAGTTCATGCAGAGCCAACTACTTTCGGATTAAAGCTTGCTCTATGGACAGAGGAAATGAAACGTAACCTAGAACGTTTTGAGGCTGCTGCCAAAGTAATTGAAACAGGTAAAATGTCAGGTGCTGTTGGAACTTATGCAAATATAGATCCATTTGTTGAGCAATATGTATGTGAAAAACTAGGGTTAGCTGCATCACCAATCTCGACTCAAACATTACAACGCGATCGTCATGCGCAATACTTAAGTGTTATCGCATTAGTTGCTACTTCTATTGAAAAATTTGCTACAGAAATTCGTGGTCTTCAAAAATCAGAAACACGTGAAGTAGAGGAATTCTTCTCAAAAGGTCAAAAAGGTTCTTCTGCTATGCCACATAAACGTAATCCAATTGGATCGGAAAACATGGTTGGACTATCAAGACTTATCCGTGGTTACATGATGACAGCTTATGAAAATGTTGCATTATGGCATGAAAGAGATATTTCTCATTCATCTGCGGAACGTGTTATTTTACCAGATGCGACAATTGCACTTAACTATATGTTGAACCGCTTTGGTAATATCGTGAAAAACTTAACAGTATTCCCAGAGAATATGAAGCGCAATATGGATTCAACACTTGGCTTAATCTACTCTCAACGCGTGTTACTTGCATTAATCGACAAAGGTTTAGCTCGTGAAACAGCATACGACACTGTACAACCTCTTGCAATGCAAGCATGGGAATCTCAAACTGCTTTCCGTACTTTTGTGGATGCGGATGAGCAAGTTACTTCTTTATTATCAAAAGAAGAGTTAGATGATTGCTTTGACTACAACTATCACATTCAACATGTAGATATGATTTTTGAACGTTTAGGACTTAACTAAGCTTTAGAATGATTTGGGGGAATTGAAAGTGGAAAAAGGTCGTCTATTATACGAAGGCAAAGCAAAACAATTATTTGAAACAGAAGA
This sequence comes from Psychrobacillus sp. BM2, assembly GCF_048572895.1. Taxonomy (GTDB): domain Bacteria; phylum Bacillota; class Bacilli; order Bacillales_A; family Planococcaceae; genus Psychrobacillus. The sequence goes on along the minus strand of NZ_CP183878.1, from coordinate 3,234,251 downwards.
TGAAAATATTTTGTTTGTATCATATAAGGACAGTGCTACAGCATTTAACGGTGAGAAAAAGGAAAACATCGATGGAAAAGGTATATTAAACAATAAAATCACAACGATCCTGTTCAAACAGTTAAAAAGCAAAGGAATTGAATCCCACTTTGTAGAGCAAATCTCAGATCATGAGCAGCTTGTTCGCAAAGTGGATATCATTCCACTTGAAGTAGTAGTTCGTAATATTGCAGCTGGTAGTCTATCAAAGAGATTAGGAATGGAAGAGGGAACACCTTTAAATCACGCCATCGTAGAATTCTATTACAAAGACGATGAACTTGGCGATCCTCTACTAACAAATGCACATCTTGAATTACTTGCACTTGCTACACCCGAAGAAATAGAAACGCTTCAATTGAAAGCACTAGAAATCAATCAAGTGCTTCAACCCATTTTCAAAGAAATAGGTGTTACCCTAATCGATTTCAAATTAGAGTTTGGAAAAACGGCAAATGGAGAAATCCTACTAGCTGATGAAATTTCTCCCGACACTTGTAGATTGTGGGATGACAAAACAAATGAAAAACTAGACAAAGATGTGTTTAGACGTAATTTAGGAAACTTAACAGAAGTTTATGAAATAATACTTTCCCGCCTAGGAGGATTATCCAAATGAAAAAAGTTAAAGTGTATGTGACGTTACGTGAAAGTGTTTTAGATCCACAAGGTTCTGCTGTTATGGGAGCCCTTCACTCAATGGAGTACAGCGAAGTGAAGGATGTTCGTATCGGAAAGTTTTTAGAGCTTCAAATTGAAGAGGGAACTCGTGATATTGATACAGTAGTTAAAGAAATGTGTGAAAAACTTTTAGCTAATACAGTAATCGAAGACTATCGTTATGAAGTTGAGGAGGCTGTAAGCAAATGAAGTTTGCAGTAATCGTATTTCCAGGATCGAACTGTGATTTAGATATGTATCACGCGATCAAAGACGAGCTTGGGGAAGAAGTAGAATATGTTTGGCATGACGTAACAGATTTAAGTGGGTTTGATGGTATTTTACTACCAGGAGGGTTCTCATATGGGGACTATCTACGCTGTGGTGCTATGGCTAACCAATCGAATGTAATGTCAGAAGTAGTTAAAGCAGCAGAAGCAGGTAAGCCAATCCTTGGTATTTGCAACGGATTTCAGGTGTTAACTGAAGCAGGATTGTTACCCGGAGCGCTTCTACGCAATAAAAACTTAAAATTCATGTGTCGTACTGTAGAGTTAAAAGTAGTAAATAACGCTACACAGTTTACAACTGGCTACAAAAAAGACGAAATAATTCAAATTCCTATCGCTCATGGTGAGGGAAACTATTATTGCGACGAAGATACACTTACTAGATTAAAAGATAATAACCAAATTGTTTTTAAATACGCTTCTGAAGGACCTAATGGAAGCATTGAGGACATTGCAGGTATTGTCAATGAAAAAGGAAATGTCCTTGGTATGATGCCTCATCCAGAGCGTGCTGTACATGAACTAATTGGCGGCTCAGATGGACTAGCGTTATTTAAATCAATAGTGAAACAGTGGAGGGAAACTCATGTCAGTCATGCTTGAACCAAATCCAACTCAAATTAAAGAACAAAAAATATACGCTCAAATGGGAATGTCCGACTCAGAATTTGAAATGGTGGAGAAAATTCTTGGTCGTCTACCTAACTATACGGAAACCGGCTTATTTTCGGTTATGTGGTCCGAGCATTGTTCGTATAAAAACTCTAAACCGGTTTTAAGCAAGTTCCCTACTAAAGGAGAGCATGTATTACAGGGACCAGGAGAAGGTGCTGGAATCGTTGATATTGGCGATGGTCAAGCTGTTGTGTTCAAAATGGAATCACATAATCATCCCTCTGCAATAGAACCTTATCAAGGAGCAGCAACGGGCGTAGGCGGTATTATTCGTGATGTATTTTCAATGGGAGCTCGTCCTATTGCAATGCTGAATTCACTTCGTTTTGGAGAACTTAAGACTCCACGTGTGAAATATTTATTTGAAGAGGTAGTAGCTGGTATTGCTGGCTATGGTAACTGTATCGGAATTCCAACAGTAGGTGGAGAAATTCAATTTGACGACTGTTATGAAGGAAATCCACTTGTTAATGCAATGTGTGTAGGACTGATCAATCATGAGGATATTCAAAAAGGGATTGCAGCGGGTGTTGGTAACACAGTAATGTACGCTGGTGCAAAAACTGGGCGTGACGGTATTCATGGAGCGACATTCGCATCGGAAGAATTAACAGAAGCTTCTGAAGAAAAGCGCCCTGCTGTTCAAGTAGGAGATCCATTCATGGAGAAACTTCTATTAGAAGCCTGTTTAGAAGTGATCAAATCAGATGCTTTAATCGGTATTCAAGATATGGGTGCTGCAGGGTTAACCTCATCATCTGCGGAGATGGCTTCAAAAGCTGGCTTCGGCGTAGAAATGAACTTAGATTTTGTGCCACAGCGTGAAACTGGAATGACTGCATATGAAATGATGCTTTCTGAATCACAGGAACGTATGCTGATCGTTGTGAAAAAAGGCCGTGAGGATGAGATTGTAAAAATCTTTGAAAAATACGACCTAGATTGTGTAGCAGTCGGTAAAGTAATAAACGATAAAATGCTTCGTTTAATTCATAACGGAGAAGTAGTAGCAAATGTACCAGCAGACGCACTTGCTGAAGAAGCGCCAGTTTACTATAAACCATCATCAGTACCTGCTTACTATATAGAATTCCAAGCAATGGAAAATGTAGAGCCGGCAGTGTCAGATTATAAAGAGACATTATTGAATCTACTTCAACAACCAACAATAGCTTCGAAAGAATGGGTTTACGATCAATATGACTATCAAGTTCGTACTAGTACAGTAGTAACTCCTGGTTCAGATGCTGCGGTAGTTCGAGTTCGCGGGACGAATAAAGGACTTGCTATGACAACAGATTGTAATTCTCGTTACATCTATCTAGACCCAGTTGTAGGTGGGAAAATCGCAGTAGCAGAAGCTGCTCGTAATGTTGTTTGTTCAGGAGCAAAACCTCTTGCAATTACTGACTGCTTAAACTTTGGTAACCCAGAGAACCCAGAAATCTTCTGGCAAATCGAGAAATCAGCGGACGGTATTTCAGAGGCTTGTATCGCATTAGAATCACCAGTAATTGGTGGGAATGTTTCGTTATATAACGAGCGTAGTGGAACTGCGGTTTACCCAACGCCAACAATTGGTCTAGTTGGACTTGTAGAAGATCTTGCACATGTAACAACACAGTCAGTGAAACAAGCTGGAGATATTGTGTTTGTAATTGGAGAAACAAAAACAGAATTTGGTGGGTCTGAGCTTCAAAAGTTAGTTGAAAAACGTATTTTTGGGCAAGCACCAACTATCGACCTTGAAGTAGAAGTAGCTCGTCAAAAAGCTCTTTTATCAGCAATCAAGTCAGGTGTTGTACAGTCTGCACATGATATCTCTGAAGGAGGATTTGCAGTAGCTTTAGCCGAAAAAGCATTCGATGCGACTGGTCTTGGAGTAGAAGTAACTATTACGGGATCTGCTACAACTGCGTTATTCAGTGAATCTCAATCACGCTTTATCGTAACTGTAAAACCTGAAAATGCTAGTAAGTTTGAAGAAATCGTAGCAGATGCAGTACAAATTGGTACAGTAACTGATGCTAATAATGTAGTAATCTCACATGAAGACGGAACTACTTGGATTAGCGGTTCTGTTGATGAATTCCGTTCCGCTTGGAAAGGAGCAATAACATGCTTGCTGAACTCAGAGGCTTAAACGAAGAGTGTGGCGTTTTCGGGATTTGGGGACACCCAAACCCTGCTGCCATGACATATTACGGATTACATGCACTTCAGCACAGAGGGCAAGAAGGTGCTGGAATTATTGTAACGGATGGCAAGTACCTACGTGCGGTAAAAGGGGAAGGTTTAGTAAATGACGTATTTAATAACGGCAAGCTAGAAAAATTAGAAGGTCATGCTGCAGTAGGACATGTACGATATGCTACTTCTGGCGGTTCTGGAATTGAAAACGTCCAGCCATTACTATTTAATTCGACAACTGGTGGCCTTGCGATTGCTCATAACGGGAATATCGTAAATGCAACACGTTTAAAACGTAATTTAGAACAGCAAGGTAGTATTTTCCAAACTACTTCGGATACAGAAGTTCTCGCACATTTATTGAAGAAAAGTAATCTTGCTTCATTCGAAGATCGAGCAAAACAAGCATTACGTTTATTAGATGGAGCTTTTGCAGTTGTGATCATGACCGAACATGCTATGTATGTTGCTCAGGATTCGCAGGGTATGCGTCCACTTTCGTTAGGTTTGTTAGACGGGGCATGGGTTGTTGCTTCTGAAACAAGTGCATTCGATTTAATAGGGGCAGAACTAGTCCGTTCAATTGATCCAGGTGAATTATTAATCATTAATGAAGATGGCTGCCGTTCAGAGCGTTACGTAGAGAAAAAAGATCGTGCTATTTGTACGATGGAATATGTCTATTTCTCTCGTCCGGATTCAGATATTGATGGCATTAATATTCATATGGCTAGAAAACGTCTTGGTAAACAACTGGCAAAAGAATTGAGTATTGATGCAGATGTTGTAACAGGTGTACCTGATTCGAGTATTTCGGCTGCGATTGGTTTTTCAGAGGCTACTGGAATTCCTTATGAGCTTGGTCTTATTAAAAACCGTTATGTCGGAAGAACATTTATCCAACCTTCACAAGACTTACGTGAACGTGGAGTGAAGATGAAGCTTTCACCAGTACGTCAAGTTGTAAATGGAAAGCGAGTAGTCATGGTAGATGATTCAATTGTTCGTGGAACTACTTCTCGTCGCATCGTGAAAATGCTAAAGGATGCTGGGGCGACGGAGGTTCATGTTGTTATTAGTTCACCTCCATTAAAGAATCCTTGTTTTTACGGGATAGATATTAGTTCGGATTCGGAGCTTATTGCTGCAAATAATACAATCGATGAAATGTGTGAACTGATTGGGGCAGATTCATTAACATTCTTATCGGTTGAAGGAATGGTAGAGGCAATTGGAAGATCAGATGCTGAAAAGAATTGTGGACATTGTTTAGCGTGTTTTACTGGAGAATATCCGACAAGTATCTACGCGGATACGAAATTACCACATGAAAAAGAGCTTGTTCGATAGGAGGATTTTACATGTCAAAAGCATATGAAAAAGCAGGCGTGAATATTGAGGCAGGATATGAAGCCGTGCAAAGAATGAAATCACATGTCGAGCGTACAGCTAGAAAAGGAATCATGGGTACTTTCGGTGGTTTCGGTGGAATGTTCGATTTATCTTCATTGAATTATAAAGAACCTGTGTTGGTATCGGGAACAGACGGTGTTGGAACAAAACTGAAGCTTGCATTTATGACTGATTCACACGATACAATCGGTGTAGATTGTGTGGCAATGTGTGTCAATGATATCGTTGCACAAGGGGCAGAGCCTCTATTTTTCCTAGATTACGTAGCAGTTGGTAAAGCTGTTCCTGAACGAATTGAACAAATTGTTAAAGGTGTAGCAGATGGCTGTGTGCAATCGGGAGCAGCATTAATCGGTGGAGAAACAGCAGAAATGCCAGGTCTATATGAGGAAGATGAATATGATCTCGCTGGATTTGCAGTTGGTGCTTGCGAAAAATCAAAAATCGTAACAGGTGAAAATATTACTGAAGGTGATGTGCTCGTAGGTATTGCTTCAAGCGGTGTTCACTCGAACGGATATTCACTTGTGCGCAAAATTGTATTCGAAGAGCAAGATTACTCACCAAAGGATGTTATAGAAGGATATGAAGCTTTAGGTGAGATTGGTAAGGCACTTTTAACACCTACGAAAATTTATGCGAAGCCAGTGATGGAAATGCATCAAGAGCTTTCTATCCACGGAATGGCACATGTTACAGGGGGAGGTTTCTACGAAAATCTACCACGTATGATGCCTGATGGTCTAGCCGTTGAAGTTGAACTTGGTTCATGGGAAGTGCTGCCTGTATTTGATTTGTTAAAGGAAAAAGGCGAGCTAGCGGACCGTGATTTATATAATGTATTTAATATGGGAATTGGTTTTGTACTAGCACTTTCTGCAGAACAAGCGGAAAAAGCAATTGAAATTGCGGAAGCTCATGGAGAAAAAGCATTTACAATTGGTCGTGTTGTGAAAGGTGAAGGTGTTATCTTCAACGGAACACATGACGGGAGCTTAGTGTAATGACCGGAGTAACGAAATTTGCTGTGTTTGCATCAGGGAGTGGCACTAATTTTCAAGCTATTTATGATGCAGTGCAAGTAGGAAACCTTGCTGGAGAAGTAGTATTGGTAGTTACTGATATGCCAGGTGCTTTTGTAGTAGAGCGTGCTGAGAAAGCGGGCATCGATATACTTGCTATTAAGCCTGCTAGTTTTCCTTCGAAGGCAGCATATGAACAAGTAATTTTAGAAAAACTTCGTGAGCTAGATGTAGAGTGGATTGTGCTAGCTGGATATATGCGATTAATCGGTGATGTTTTATTAGAAGCATTTCCGAATCGAATTATTAACATCCACCCTTCGTTGCTTCCCGCATTTCCGGGGAAAGATGCCATTGGACAAGCAATGGGGCACGGAGTGAAGGTAACCGGAGTAACGGTTCACTATGTGGACGCAGGAATGGACACGGGAAATATAATTGCGCAGCAAGCAGTAGAGGTAGTGGAAGGCAATAGAGAACAAACAGAAGAACGTATCCATGCAGTAGAGCATGCGTTGTATACGAAGGCTTTACAGCAGTTGTTTGAAAATAAATTAATTGATTAATTAATACTGTTGATTTTCGTTTCAGGCGGACGCTTTCCGCGGGCAGTCGCTAAGCCTCCTCAACTTGCTAGCGCAAGTCTGCGAGGTCTTAGCCTGACTGCTATTCCCGCTGGAGTCGCCGCCTTCCACTTCAATCAATAAATTGAGTAGAAACTAACTTTAAAATTTGGCCACGGTTATTGGAAAAGAGATAGCTTGTTTAACCATTTTTACGCTGTTATGTGTAAACTTAACATTTGCTTGGAATAGGATCATTACTAAATTGTAATGGTTATTCTAAATTCTATTAACCTTTTGGTCATTCATGAAGGGTAATTTATACTTATCTGCAGTCTCTAGGATGTGCGCCTTACACGCCGCAAGAGCACGAAGAATGAGACTTCAAAAAGGATGAAAGAGCGTAGCGACTCATCCTTGAAGGCTCATGAGTAGTGTGCGGCAGCGCACAACCGTATAGAATAGTTATCTCTATAGAGATGTTTTATTGGTATCCCTGCTTACTTGCTTTAAATACAATTTTACTTGCTAAACTCTATAAGTTACTTGCGATTACTCTACGGTTACTTCCTCTCAAGTAGAGCTTACTTGCGAAAAGGAAAATATATCTATTTACATGCTGTGTAGCAGCCTTGAAAGCAAATACGGCAGCTATTAAGTTCAAATCTCAACAATGAACACAACTAGAACTACCAATTTAAGGAGGAATTATGGTGTCAAAACGTGCGTTAATTAGTCTTTCAGATAAATCAGGAATTCTCGAGTTTGCAAAAGAGTTGGAACTACTTGGCTATGAAATTTTATCGACCGGTGGAACAAAAGCATTTTTGGAACAAAATGGCGTGGCTATTACCTCGGTAGACCAAGTAACAAACTTTCCAGAAATTTTGGATGGTCGAGTAAAAACATTAAATCCAATGATACATGGTGGTTTATTGGCAAAGCATGACGACCCTTCACACCAAGCACAACTAGAAGAACATCAAATAACTCCTATTCAAGTAGTATGTGTAAACCTGTATCCATTCCGTGAAACAATTTCTAAGCAAGATGTAGCATTTGAAGATGCTATCGAGAATATTGATATCGGTGGTCCATCAATGCTTCGTTCTGCTGCGAAAAATCATCAGTACGTAACAGTTGTAACAGATGCTTCTGATTATGATGAAGTGCTTGCTCAGTTAAAAGAGACTGGTGAGACGACACTTGAAACACGCCGCAAACTTGCTGCAAAAGTGTTCCGTCACACCGCAGCATACGATGCGTTGATCGCTGGTTATATGACTGATCTAACTGGTGAAGAGTTTCCAGAATTATTGACACTTACATATGAACGTAAACAATCTTTGCGCTATGGTGAAAATCCTCATCAACAAGCAGCATTTTACAAACGTCCGCTTGGATCCGATTTCTCGATTGCTTCTGCCACTCAATTGCATGGTAAAGAACTTTCATATAACAATATTCAGGATGCCAATGCAGCTATTCAAATCGTAAAAGAATTCAAGCTTCCTGCTGCAGTAGCGGTAAAACATATGAACCCTTGTGGTGTTGGGACAGGTGAAACTATCTCGGATGCTTTCAACAAAGCCTATGAAGCAGATTCGACGTCTATTTTCGGAGGAATCGTTGCATTAAACCGTGAAGTAGATGCAGCAACTGCAAAAGTATTAGCGGGTATTTTCTTAGAAATTATCATTGCTCCTTCATTCTCAGACGAGGCAATTGCAATGCTAACAGCGAAGAAAAACATTCGTCTTCTGACTATTTCTTATGAGCAAACGAAAAAGGATGCTTGGAATACAGTATCGGTAGAAGGTGGATTACTAGTTCAATCTCCTGATACATTCGGATTAAAGGATGCAGATGTGAAAGTCGTTACGGACCGCGAACCAACTGCAGAAGAATGGAAAGCATTAGAGCTTGGTTGGAGCGTAGTTAAACACGTAAAATCAAATGCAATTGTAGTAGCTACAGAAGATATGACAATAGGTGTTGGAGCAGGACAAATGAACCGCGTAGGCTCAGCTAAAATTGCTCTAGAGCAAGCGGGACAACGTGCAACAGGAGCTGGTCTTGCTTCGGATGCATTCTTCCCGATGAACGATACAGTGGAGGTAGCTGCTAAAGCAGGCATCACGGCTATTATTCAAACAGGAGGATCAGTGAAAGACCAGGATTCTATCGACAAAGCAAATGAATATGGCATTGCAATGGTATTCACTGGCGTGCGCCATTTCAAACACTAAGGAGGAATTGCTAGATGAATATTCTCGTAATTGGTAGTGGTGGCCGTGAGCATGCGATCGCCAAGCAATTCATGGATTCTCCATCAGTTGAAAATGTATTTGTGGCTCCTGGTAATGACGGTATGTCGAGGGATGTTCAAATTGTTTCTATTGATGCATTGGCTTTTGAGGAATTGGCAACCTTTGCAAAGGATCATAAAATCGACCTAACATTTGTTGGACCGGAGCAACCACTGGCAGCTGGCATTGTAGATTATTTTAAAGCAGAAGGGTTACGCATATTTGGACCAACAAAAGCTGCCGCTCAGATTGAAGGTAGTAAGGCATTTGCAAAAGAAATTATGGAAAAATATAATATTCCAACTGCAGCTTATGAAACATTTACGGAAGTAGATAAAGCAAAAGCGTATATTGAAAAACTAGGTGCCCCAATCGTTGTGAAAGCAGATGGGCTTGCAGCTGGTAAAGGTGTCGTAGTTGCCATGACTGTAGATGAAGCAAACCAAGCTGTGGAAGACATGATTGGAAATCAATTATACGGAGAATCCTCATCACGCGTAGTCATTGAGGAGTATTTAGACGGTGAAGAATTCTCCTTTATGTCATTTGTACATAAAGGTCAAATTTACCCAATGGTCATTGCACAGGATCATAAGCGTGCCTATGAGGGCGATAAAGGACCAAATACAGGCGGAATGGGCGCATACTCACCAGTTCCCCAAATTTCTCCGGATATTGTGGATACAGCCTATGAAACTGTTGTTGTTCCGACTGTGAAAGCTATGACAGAAGAAGGAATCTCTTTCACTGGTATTCTTTATGCAGGACTTATTTTGACAAACGCGGGACCAAAAGTGATTGAATTCAACGCACGTTTTGGAGACCCAGAGACGCAAGTAGTATTACCACGTATGACTAGTGATTTTGGAGAATTCATGATAGCCTTGATGGATGAAAAACCGTTTGAATTAACATGGTCAAATGAAGCAATGCTTGGAGTTGTAATTGCATCAGAAGGCTATCCAGTAGATGTGAAAAAAGGTGCTAAGCTACCAAAATTAAGTTCATTAACCGATTCTGGTATGCACGTTTTCCACGCTGGTACAAAAGCAAATGGCGAGGACTTTATCGCTAGCGGTGGACGTGTAATCCTAGTAGCTGCAAGCGAGTCTACTTTAAAAGAAGCGCAACAAAAAGTATATGAAGGCTTAGCTGACTTAGAATGGGAAGGTCTATTTTTCCGTAAAGATATTGGTTGGCGTACATTTCAATAGTGGATGAACAGGCAAAGAAAAACGATATGTTTTTCTTGCCTGTTTTTATGGGGTGGATTCTAAGTTCCTGTTTCCAAATATTCCATTAAGATTTCCTTAAAATTCAAATTCAATACTTTGCTTTACTAAAGTACTATGCTAATATTACTTTTATGAGAGTCAATTTCATTATTACTGATAGCAATAAATATAACTTGATTTTACATACGATTTTTCACTGGTACAAAGTGGAAAATCAATGTTATTAGGATTTCACTACAAAATACTCTATTTTGAAATTTGATTTATGAGTAAACAAAAAGAAAGGAGAATGGATAGTATGCAATATCCCATTTGGAAAATTGAAGAAATAAGGCATCAAATTGATGTGGTCAATGGAACGCGGTCTCCGGACATTGTTATTACTAATGCAACATTTCTGCATAGTCATTTAAAGAAATGGATTACAGGAAACATTTGGATTGTGAAAGATCGAATTGTTTATACAGGTTCTGAAATGCCATTAGTTTCTGAACAAACAGAGGTATATGATGCAACAGGTCAAAAAATAGTACCTGGTTATATCGAACCTCATGTACATCCATTCCAACTTTATAATCCACAAACATTCGCAGACTATGCTGCTCAATTAGGAACAACAACATTTATCGCAGATAACTTAACATTTTTCTTGATGCTTGAAAATAAGAAAGCGTTTTCATTAATAGATGAACTTGAAGAAATGCCATTTTCTTTTTATTGGTGGGCACGTTTTGATTCTCAAACAGAGTTAGAGAATGAAGAAGAATTGTTTACTTCCAAAACGGTAGGAGAATGGATTAATCGTCCTGATGTCATTATGGGTGGTGAGCTAACTGGATGGCCGCGTTTGCTTTCTGGTGATGATCAAATGCTTTATTGGATGCAGCAAGCCAAGACAAACGGTATGAAAATTGAAGGTCATTTTCCAGGAGCTTCTGAGCGTACACTTGCAAGGATGCGATTATTAGGTGCAGATGGAGATCATGAGGCGATGACCATTGAAGAAGTAGAACGGCGTATTCTTCATGGGTATGCGGTAACACTCCGTCATTCGTCGATACGTCCTGATCTTCCTCAACTTCTAAAAGATATTTTAGAAAAGGATCTTCATATTTTTGATCATTTAATGATGACGACAGATGGAGCTACACCTTCTTTTCATGTGGATGGAGTCATGGATAAATGTATTCAAGTCGCACTAGATGCAGGTGTAAAACCGATTGATGCATATTTAATGGCATCCTTTAATGTGGCGAAATACTATAATTTGTCTAATTTGCATGGCGTGATTGCAACGGGACGTTTTGCAAACCTCAATTTCTTAAAGGATGAGCAAAGTCCTGTCCCATTAAGTGTGTTATCCAAAGGAGTTTGGTTGAAAAAAGAGCAACAAAAAACAAGGGCACTAGAGCCAATTGATTGGTCATCCATGCCAGACCTAAACCTGTCATTTGATGTATCTGAAGCCGATTTTCAGTTCTCGATGCCGTTTGGGATAGAAATGGTAAATGACGTCATTACCAAACCATATTCCATCTCATTCGATACAAACGATATCGAGCTATCAAAAGATCACGACGAAAGTTTTCTATTGTTAATAGATCGTAAAGGAAAATGGAAGGTTTCCACACTTATTAAAGGTTTCGCCACTTCACTTATGGGCTTCGCCTCTTCGTATTCCAATACAGGAGATATTATTTTAATCGGCAAGAACAAGAAAAGTATGCAGCAAGCCTTCCGCGAAGTCAAAAAAATGAATGGTGGAATTGTCATTGTAGAGGATGAACAAGTCATTTGTTCTCTTGGACTCCCAATAGGTGGGGTACTTTCTAATAAGTCAGTGGAAGAACTAATAGAAGAGGAGCTAGTATTAAAGAGAGAACTAGCTACTAGAGGATTTAAGCATGGGGATGCGATTTACACATTATTATTTCTTCAAGCGACACACTTGCCATACGTAAGGATTACGCAAAGAGGAATTTTTGATGTAATGAAAAAACAAGTATTATTTCCAGCATTAATGAGATAGGGGGACGTAGGTTGTGTTCAAACAATGGGGGATTTTAGTAGCCGCAAGTTTACTTCTTGTAGCTTGTTCCAATAAAGCGGAAGGACAAGAAGAAGTAAAACCAGTAGAAGAGATAATAGAAGATATTGTGGAAGAAGTAGAAGTGCCAGAAGAGGAAGCAGTGCTACCGTATATTGCACCTTTCACTGGAATTGGCATGGAAAAAGAATTGACACAAAGACCTGTACTAGTCACTATAAATAATCACCCACTTGCACGTCCACAGTCGGGAATTGCAAAAGCGGATGTCATTTACGAAATGTTAGCAGAAGGCAATGTGACAAGATTTTTAGCAGTGTATCAAAGTGAGATTCCAGAAAAACTTGGTCCTGTTAGAAGTGCTAGAGATTACTTTGTGAACATCGCCAAAGGGTTGGACGCATTTTATATTGCACATGGATATAGTCCAGATGCTCAAAAAATGCTGAGTTCAGGAGTAGTTGATAACATAAATGGAATGCAATACGACGGTATATTATTTGAGCGATCGAGTGAGCGGAAAGCTCCTCATAATTCGTATATTTCAAAGGATAATATTTTAGCAGGTGCAGAAAAAGTAGGAGCTTCGATGGAAATTAGTAAAATACCGAAGTTCTCTTTCTTTGACTCTTATGAAGGTATAAAAATTGGTAATCCTGTATCTAGCTTTTCTATCCATTACGGCTCGGGCCCCTCTTTTGAAAATAAGTATACGTATATTTCCGAAGAAGGTATCTATGAGAGAGAGACCGCTGGAGTTCTAACAATAGATAAAGAGACAGATGAAACTATTAAAATTGCAAATATAATATGCATGGAAATGCCTCATAAAGTTATTGATAGTTCTGGCCGACTTCAGTTATCTTTAAATGATGGTGGAAGAGCTTATATTTTTCAAGCGGGTATTATGAAGGAAATAGAATGGGAAAATATCGATGGAATCCTCATGCCGATGGAAAATGGAGTTCCTGCCAAACTAGTACCTGGACAGACCTGGATCAGTTTTATACCAACAAGTCCTGGATTAGAGAAAATGGTAACTTATTTACCCTAACTCCTAGATGCCTATATGAGATAAGTGAAAATGCAGAGACGAAATAACATAGCCGATTTGAAGAAAGAGGAGGATGACCGCAATGCAAATTGAAAAAATAAAAGGCAATCAAACGGAACAACTATTTAAAGCGGTATTAGAATTAAAAGATATGGAAGAATGCTATCGATTTTTTGATGACCTATGTACGATAAGTGAAATTCAATCCTTGGCACAGCGGTTTGAGGTAGCCCACTTATTACGCTTGAAGAAAACTTATGAATCTATTAAAAAAGAAACTGGGGCAAGTACTGCAACAATTTCACGTGTAAGACGTGCATATGACTATGGAAATGGTACTTACGATGAAATGTTAGGGCGTCTATACCCAGATGAAAATCCTGTACCAATTATAAAAGAGTAGGAAGAAAAATATAAGTTTTCAAAATATGTAACAACATGAACTGAACAGCGATGTCTGTTCAGTTTTTTTGTTATAATAAATAGATGTTAACTAATTAGATGTAGGTGAAAAAATGGAATATAAAGATTGGCGACATATATTTAAGTTAGATCCAGCAAAAGCTATAGATGCAGAAGCTCTTGAAAAAATATGCGAATCTGGTACAGATGCGATAATCATCGGAGGATCAGATAATGTGACGCTTGACAATGTGATAGATTTGCTAATGCGTATAAGAAGATATGCAGTTCCTGTGGCGTTAGAAGTATCTACGATTGAATCTATTACACCAGGATTCGATTATTATTTTATACCGAGTGTGTTAAATAGTTCTGAAACGAAGTGGGTAAAGGATTTACATCATGCAGCTACTAAGGAATTTGGAGAGGTTATGAATTGGGATGAAATTATCCCAGAGGGGTATTGTATTTTAAATCCTAATTGTAAAGCGGCAAAACTGACGAATGCAGTGGAACCGGGCAGTGAAGAAGATATCATAGCATATGCGGAAATGGTCGAGCATTTGTTTAAATTTCCTGTCTTTTACATGGAATATAGCGGAATGTATGGCGATGTACAAACAGTGAAAAAAGTGAAGAATCGTTTAAAAAACACAAAGCTATTTTATGGTGGAGGTATTCAAACAGAGGAGCATGCAAGACAAATGGCTACCTATGCGGATACAATCATTGTGGGTAATCATGTCTATGACAACTTGGCAGAAGCGTTAATGACAGTTCAAGCTGTAAAGAACATTGAGTAAATAATGAAATTACGATATGATAGAACAAATGTTCTAAAGAAGGGAAGTGCACTATGGAAATCATCGCGAAAAACTTATTGAATGGTATGAATAAAGAACAAGAAGAAGCCGTGAAGACAACAGAAGGTCCACTTCTTATTATGGCAGGTGCAGGTTCTGGGAAAACGCGTGTATTAACGCATAGAATCGCATACTTGATCGTCGAAAAGGAAGTATATCCATCGAAAATTTTAGCGATTACCTTTACAAACAAAGCAGCAAGAGAGATGCGGGAGCGTATAGATGGTTTATTGGGACCAGGAACTGGAGAAAGAATGTGGGTATCTACATTTCACTCTATGTGCGTACGTATTTTAAGAAGAGATATTGATCGAATTGGGTACACAAAAAACTTTTCGATACTAGATACAAGTGACCAATTGACGGTTATTAAAAATGTACTAAAAGAACAAAATATTGATTCGAAACAATATGATCCTCGCTCGATGCTAAATGCCATCAGCGGTGCCAAAAATATTTGTATAGATTCGGATACTTATCGTGCACAGATGAATGAGATGAATCCTTTTGAAAAGACAGTTGCAAATGTGTATCAAAGCTATCAAAAAAAATTGAGAAAGAACCAATCCCTCGATTTTGATGATTTAATCATGCTGACATTGACATTGTTCAAACGAGTTCCTGATGTACTTGAATTTTACCAAAACAAATTCCAATATATCCATGTAGATGAATATCAGGATACGAACAAAGCACAGTATGAATTAGTGCAGCTGCTCGCTAAAAAATTCAAAAATATTTGTGTCGTTGGTGACTCGGATCAATCGATTTATCGCTGGCGTGGAGCAGATATTCAGAATATCCTGTCGTTTGAAAAGGATTACCCAAATGCAAAAGCAATCATGTTAGAACAAAACTATCGATCTTCCGGGCGAATCTTACAGGCGGCAAATAACGTCATTGGTAATAACACGAGTAGATACCCGAAGGTTTTACGAACGGAAAACCTAGAGGGAGAAAAAATCGAGTTATTTCGTGCGATGAATGAGCATCAGGAAGCACAATACGTCGTTCATAAAATTCAAGAATTGATGGAATTAGAAAATCGTACATTAAATGATTTTGCTATTTTGTATCGTACGAATGCCCAATCTCGTGTGATGGAGGAAGTACTTGTTAAGTCGAATATGGCTTATACAATCGTTGGCGGTACAAAGTTCTATGACCGTAAAGAGATCAAAGACTTACTTGCTTACTTACGTCTAATAGCAAATAACGATGATGACTTATCACTAGCTCGAATCATTAATGAGCCTAAACGAAATATTGGAGCAACTTCTTTTGAACGTATGGCGCTCTATGCACTGGACCAGGACCGCTCGATTTTAGAAGCATTAAACGAAGTCGACTTTATGGGGATACCAGCTCGTGCTGTAAATTCTGTTATTCAATTCCAAGGGTTGATCAATAACTTGACTCAAATGCAGGGGTTTTTGTCTGTCACAGAAATTGTCGAGCAGGTGCTTGATAAAACAGGCTACCGCACGATGCTTAAAAATGAAAAGACAATTGAAGCGGAAAGTCGCTTAGAAAATATTGAAGAGTTTCTATCTGTAACGAAAGCATTTGAGAAACAAAGTGAGGACAAGTCATTAGTGGCCTTTTTAACTGATTTGGCACTTATCTCCGATATAGATAAATTGGATGAAGATGAAGATATATCTAAAGGAAATATTATCTTAATGACGATGCATGCGGCAAAAGGCTTGGAATTCCCAGTAGTATTTATCATTGGGATGGAAGAAAATATCTTTCCACATTCACGATCACTTGGTGATGACGATGAAATGGAAGAGGAACGACGCCTGGCCTACGTGGGAATCACACGAGCAGAAGAAAGACTTGTAATTACCTGTGCACAGTCTCGAACTATATTTGGTCGTGGCAGTTTTAATAGCCCATCTCGTTTTATCAAAGAAATTTCAGATGATATTTTAGAGGTCGTTGGTTGGACTAAAGACATTGGCAAAAATCCAGAAAGACATGCAAAAGCTATTGGTAATACTCGTAAAGCAGTAGTTACTCGTCCGGCTTATAACGAGTCTGGTGGGGAAAAAATGGGCTGGCAAGTTGGAGACAAAGCGACTCATAAAAAATGGGGCGAAGGTATGGTTGTCAGTGTTCGTGGCGAAGGTGAGAATACCGAGTTAGATATTGCATTTCCAAGTCCAACAGGCATTAAACGTCTGCTTGCTAAATTTGCCCCAATCGAAAAAGTATAATCATAACAGGAGGAACCCTGGATGGATCAGTTAGAACAACGAGTACAAGAGCTACACAAACTGTTAAATGTTTATGGACACGCCTATTATGTATTAGACGATCCTATTGTTCCTGATGCCGTATACGATCAATATTTGCATGAGCTAATCGCTTTGGAGGAACAAAATCCAGATTTAATATTACCGGATTCCCCTACTCAGCGAGTTGGTTCCATTGTAAGTGAAGGCTTTAAAAAAGTGACTCATGCAAATCCTATGCTTAGTCTCTCTAATGCATTCAATGAAGAGGATTTACGTGATTTTGATAAACGTATTAAAGGTATTATCGATGAATCACCAACGTATGTATGCGAACTGAAAATTGATGGACTTGCAATTTCCCTATTATATGAGGATGGTCTTTTAGTAAGAGGGGCTACCCGTGGGGATGGTACGATTGGTGAGGATATAACCAGTAATATTAAAACCATTCGTTCTATTCCAATGCGCTTAAAAGAAAAAGTAACCATGGAGGCAAGAGGAGAAGCATATATGCCAAAGTCTTCTTTCGCAAAGCTAAATGAAGAGCGCACAGCACAAGGTGAGGTATTATTCGCCAATCCTCGTAATGCAGCAGCGGGCTCATTACGTCAGCTCGACCCTAAAATAACAGCTAGTAGAAATTTATCAATGTTTGTCTATGGCATGGGTGGCGACGGTGAGGAACAGAATATAGACAACCATCTGGATGCGCTAGGCTTTATGAAGAAACTAGGATTACCGACAAATAAAGAAACTCAAAAATGTATATCGATTGAAGAAGTACTTAGCTTTATAGAAGAGTGGACAGGAAAAAGACATGATATTCCATATGAAATTGATGGAATTGTTATAAAAGTAAATGACTATGCTCAGCAAGAAGAGTTAGGATTTACTGCAAAGAGTCCACGATTTGCGATAGCGTATAAATTTCCTGCAGAGGAAGTTGTCACGAAAATTATCGATATTGACTTAACAGTTGGTCGTACAGGTGTTGTCACTCCAACTGCTATTTTGGAGCCAGCACAAGTAGCAGGATCTACTGTACAACGTGCTACACTTCATAACGAGGATTTAATCCGTGAAAAGGATATAAGGATCGGTGATCATGTTATCATTCGAAAAGCGGGAGATATTATTCCTGAAGTGGTATCAGTTATTATGGAGGAGAGAAAAGGCACAGAAGTACCATACGAAATGCCAACTAATTGTCCGGTTTGTGAGAGTGAATTAGTCAGAATCGAAGAAGAAGTCGCACTTCGTTGTGTAAATCCACAATGTCCCGCTCAAATCCAAGAAGGTATTTACCACTTCGCCTCTCGCAATGCGATGAATATTGATGGACTTGGCGAAAAAGTAGTAGAACAGTTATTTAGAGAACAACTCATCAAAGATATTTCGGATTTATATACATTGACAGTGGATGATCTAGTAAAGCTGGAGCGTATGGGACTAAAATCTGCAACTAACTTAGTGGAAGCAATAGAAGCGTCAAAAGCAAACTCTATGGAACGAGTATTATTTGGACTTGGAGTTCGTCATATTGGGGAAAAAGCTGCAAAAATACTTTCGGAGAATTTTCATAGCTTTGAAACGTTGATGAAAGCAACAAGAGAAGAGCTTATAGCCATTTTTGAAATTGGTGACAAAATGGCAGATTCATTAGTGACCTATTTTGAGCAGGAAGAAGTCCAGTTATTGATTGGTCGATTAATAGAGGCAGGTTTGACGCTACAGTATACTGGTAGAATTATTGATGCAGCTGTAATGGAAAATAGTCCATTTGCGGGTAAAACAGTTGTGTTAACAGGAAAACTTATACAACTTACTCGGACTGAAGCAAAAGAAAAGATTGAGTCATTAGGTGGCAAAGTTGCTGGAAGTGTCAGTAAAAAAACAGATTTGGTCATTGCTGGAGAAGAAGCAGGATCTAAACTTGAAAAAGCAACAAGCCTTGGTATTGAGGTTTGGGATGAACAAAAATTATTAGACTCCATAGTGGAGTAAGGGAGTGGCGAACATGACCAAAAAATATATAGGCATGTTGACACTGGCTTTATTACTGACGGTCTCTGGTTGTGCTCCTTCTTTGGGTGACGAAACAGGGGTTATTCAAAATACAGAAGAAGAAGAGGCCAAAACAGTAATAATTCCGAGTTTGCAACTAGACGAAACATATTACCGAACATTATTACCTTATGAGGAAAGTGCAAGTAGGGGGCTAGTGTTATCTAATTTATCTACTAAATACGATATGAAGGAAGTGGAAAACGGACTTCTTCGTATTTCTCAAAATGAGTTCTCGCCTGATAAATATTTGTTCCAAGAAGGACAGTACTTAGATACAAGCACACTAAAGGATTGGCTAGCAAGAAGCAATCAAACAAAAACTGGATTGAATCCTAGTGATGAAGGATTAACAGGAGAAGCAAAAGCAAAAAATGCTCCTGTTTATATTTCACATATAGTTGAGCAAAATTATTTGGAAAAAACAGATAATGCAGTCAGTCTATCTGGTATTTCCATAGGGCTTGCCTTAAACTCCACGTATTACTATACAAAGGAACAATATGGAGCTACTTTCGAAGAGAAACTAACACAGGCTCAAATTGAAGAGAATGGTAAACGAATTGCGGAAGAAGTAGTTACCCGCTTACGCAAAATGGATGGTCTTGCGGATGTTCCAATTGTAGTAGGATTGTTTAAGCAAAATAGCCGAAACGCAGTAGTTCCGGGAACATATTTTACGTATAGTAAAGCACCAGCAGGGAAAAATGTTTCTGATTGGAAAGCTATTGATGAGGAGTATGTTCTATTTCCTACAACGCACTCTAAAGAAAAATATCGTGAGTTAGATAAAACTTTCCGCGATTTCAAACACGATATAGAGATGTATTTCTCTAATTACACGAGCATTATTGGGACAGGGTATTTCAAAGATAATCAACTACAAAAGTGGACAATCACTATTCCTATTCAGTTTTATGGAACTGCAGAGGTAATTGGATTTACACAGCATCTCGCGGGCTTAGTAAAAGAGTACTTTAATTCTTCGATGAATATTGAGGTACAAGTGAATTCATTGGATGGTGCAGAAGCATTACTTGTGAAAAAACCTGGTGATGAAGAGGCGTATGTGCATATATACTCCCAATAAGCTAGGGTTACACTCTGTTCAAGTAGAGTGAAAAATGATATGATATTCCTTATGGTTACCTGAATTCGGAGGTGTGATAAATGGCGGAATTAACAAAAGAAGAAGTCAAGCATGTTGCGCATCTTGCAAGACTTGCTATTACAGAAGAAGAAGCAGAAAAGTTTGCACTTCAACTAGGGGCAATTACGGAATTTGCTGAGCAATTAAAAGAATTGGATACAACAAATGTAGAACCTACTACACATGTCCTACCATTGGTAAATGTGCTAAGAGAAGATGTTGCTACTAAAGGGCTGGATCGTGAAACAATGATGTTAAATGTAAAAGAACAAGAAGCTGGTCAAGTAAAAGTACCATCAATTATGGATTAATAGATGTAAGGAGGGAAAATCATGACGTTATTTAATCGATCAGCGAAAGAACTACAAGCGCTTGTACATAGTAAAGAAGTTTCTTTAGTAGATTTGACAAACGAAGCTTTTGAACGTGTAGAAAAACTTGATGGCGAGGTAGAAGCCTTCTTAGCTTTAAATAAAGAAAAAGCACTAGAAACAGCTACAGAATTAGAAAAAACCCCTTTTGAAGAACGTGGGCCATTATTTGGTTTACCAATCGGAGTGAAGGATAATATCGTAACAGAAGGATTAGAAACGACTTGTGCAAGTAAAATTTTACAAGGATTCAATCCTATTTATGATGCAACGGTTGTGCAAAAGCTACGTGCAGCTGGAATGATTACAATCGGAAAGTTGAATATGGATGAATTTGCAATGGGGTCTTCCAATGAAAATTCAGCATATAAAACAACTAAAAACCCATGGTCATTGGACCGTGTTCCTGGAGGTTCTTCGGGTGCATCAGCAGCAGCGGTAGCAGCTGGGGAAGTACCCTTCTCATTAGGGTCAGATACAGGTGGATCTATTCGTCAACCAGCATCCTATTGTGGTGTTGTTGGTATGAAACCTACATACGGACGTGTTTCACGTTTCGGTTTAGTAGCGTTTGCATCCTCTTTAGATCAAATTGGACCGATTACTCGTAACGTAGAAGACAATGCATTACTTTTAGAAGCAATTTCTGGAGTTGATGCGAATGATTCTACTTCCGCGGATATTGAAGTTCCTAACTTTGCAGCTGCTTTAACTGGCGACATTAAAGGTCTTCGTATTGCTGTGCCTAAAGAATATTTAGGAGAAGGTGTAAGTGAAGCAGTTCGTGGGTCTATAATGGACGCGTTGAAAGTATTAGAAGCACAAGGAGCAACTTGGGAAGAGGTTTCATTACCACATTCTAAATACGCTTTAGCTACATATTATATTCTTTCATCTTCAGAGGCTTCTTCAAACCTTTCTCGTTTTGATGGAATACGTTATGGCTTCCGTGCTGAAAACGTTGAAAACCTATTGGATCTTTATAAAGAAACTCGTGCACAAGGATTTGGTGACGAAGTTAAACGTCGTATTATGCTTGGGACTTATTCGTTAAGCGCTGGAACATACGATGCTTACTACAAAAAAGCACAGCAAGTTCGTACACTTATCAAACAAGATTTCGATAAAGTGTTAGCGGATTATGATGTAATTGTTGGACCAACTGCACCAACTCCAGCATTCAAAATTGGAGAAAATGTAGAAGACCCATTGACGATGTATGCTAATGATATTTTAACAATTCCAATTAACCTTGCAGGTGTGCCAGCAATTTCTATCCCTTGTGGATTTGAAGATGGATTACCGCTAGGGTTACAAATTATCGGAAATTATTTTGATGAGTCAACAATTTATCGCGTAGCACATACTTACGAGCAAGCTACTGATTTCCATAAACAAACTCCTCAAATTTGGGAGGGAAAATAATATGAACTTTGAAACAGTTATTGGATTAGAAGTACATGTAGAGTTAAAAACTAATTCTAAAATCTTTTCATCAGCACCTAATCATTTTGGAGCTGAGCCAAACACAAATACAACAGTAATAGATCTAGGATACCCTGGAGTACTACCTGTACTGAATAAAAACGTAGTCGATTTCGCAATGCGTGCAGCACTTGCATTAAATATGGAAATCGAACAAAATACAAAATTTGACCGTAAAAACTATTTCTATCCAGATAATCCGAAAGCATATCAAATTTCACAATTTGATAAACCAATCGGAAAAAATGGTTGGGTTGAAATTGAAGTAAACGGCGAGAAAAAACGTATCGGAATTACTCGTCTTCATATGGAAGAAGATGCTGGGAAACTTTCACATGCGGATGGATATTCATTAGTTGACTTTAACCGTCAAGGAACTCCACTAGTAGAAATCGTTTCAGAGCCAGATATTCGTACACCTGAGGAAGCTTATGCTTACTTGGAAAAAGTAAAATCTATTATTCAATATACAGATGTTTCAGACTGTAAAATGGAAGAAGGTTCTTTACGCTGTGATGCGAATATTTCTATTCGTCCTTATGGTCAAGAAGAATTTGGTACAAAAACAGAGTTGAAAAACTTAAACTCGTTCAATTTCGTACGCAGAGGCTTAGAGCACGAAGAAATTCGTCAAGCTGAAGTATTATCTGCTGGTGGAATCATTGAACAAGAAACTCGTCGCTATGATGAGAAAACTGGTAAAACGATTCTTATGCGTGTTAAAGAAGGTACGGACGATTATCGTTATTTCCCAGAGCCAGATTTAGTGGATCTTGTAATTGATGATGCATGGTTAGAACGTGTACGCTCAGAAATTCCAGAGCTACCAGATGCTCGCAAACAACGTTATATTGAAGAGCTAGGCTTATCTCCATACGATGCTCACGTATTAACATTGTCTAAGGATATGGCTAACTTCTTTGAAGCAACTATTGCCGGTGGGGCAGACGTAAAACTATCTGCTAACTGGATGATGGGTGAGGTTTCTGCATATCTAAACGCAGACCAAAAAGAATTGAAGGATATAGAGCTAACTCCTGCTAACCTTTCTGGAATGATTAAACTGATTTCTGATGGTACCATCTCATCAAAAATTGCGAAAAAAGTATTTAAAGAGCTTGCTGACAACGGTGGAGATGCTGCAGAAGTCGTAAAAGCTAAAGGCTTAGTACAAATTTCTGACGAAGGCGCACTACGCGAAATCGTGACAGCAACACTTGATGCAAATCCACAATCTATCGAAGATTTCAAAAACGGGAAAGACCGCGCGATCGGCTTCCTAGTTGGACAAATCATGAAAGCAACAAAAGGCCAAGCAAATCCGCCTCTTGTTAACAAAATCTTGAACGAAGAAATCACTAAACGTTAATACTCAAGGATGCCCAATACAATCGGGCATCCTTTTTTGTATGACGTTCTCTTTTGAATAAGAGCGGTTCTCTCTCGGATAGCATGTGATTGCTCTCGTATAAGGGTGATTCTCTCTCGTATAGCATAGAAAATTCATGTGTCTCTCGTAAGGGGGTGAATCGCTCTCGTATAGCAGGAGATCGCTCTCGTATAAGATTGATTCTCTCTCGTATAGAGAGAAAATTCATGTGTCTCTCGTAAGGGGGTGAATCGCTCTCGGATAGCAGGAGATCGCTCTCGTATAAGATTGATTCTCTCTCGTATAGCTAGAAAATTCATCGTGTCTCTCGTAAGGGGGTGAATCGCTCTCGTATAGCAGGAGATTGCTCTCGTATAAGGGTGATTCTCTCTCGTATAGCATAGAAAATTCATGTGTCTCTCATAAGGGGGGGAATCGCTCTCGGATAGCAGGAGATTGCTCTCGTACAAGATTGATTCTCTCTCGTATAGCATAGAAAATTCATGTGTCTCTCGTAAATAGGTGAATCGCTCTCGTATAGTAGGAGATTACTCTCGTATAAGATTAATTCTCTCTCGTATTGCATAGAAAATTCATGTGTCTCTCGTAAGTAGGTGAATCGCTCTCGGATAGCAGGAGATCGCTCTCGTATAAGATTGATTCTCTCTCGTATAGCTAGAAAATTCATCGTGTCTCTCGTAAGGGGGTGAATCGCTCTCGTATAGCAGGAGATTGCTCTCGTATAAGATTGATTCTCTCTCGTTCATCTATATTCAAGAGATAGTATTTATTTCCATGTATGTTGATGCTATGATGAAAGAATATTTTAATTCATACGTAATGGGGGGAATATAGTGGAGCTATGTTTTATTGGTGGTGGGCATGTTTTAAAAGGTGAGTTGGATGATGTATTTGAAGAATTATCGAAGAAGATTAAACCAAGTGCAAATATTGTAGTAGTTCCTTTTGCGACGGAAGTTTCAAAATATGATGGCTGGATGGAAAGTCTAGAACAAATTTTCTCTAATTTTTCAAATGCTACACTTAAATTATTGCATGAAGACCTATCCAGAAGTGAAATGATATCTATGATAAATCATAGTGATGCTCTTTATTTGGTAGGTGGAAAACCGGAAAAACTACTTCAAATAATCGAAGAAAAAGAACTTGCTTCGAGTATTAGAAGCTATCCTGGGTTGTTAATTGGCTATAGTGCAGGAGCTCTGGCATTTTGCGAGGATTGTATTTTAACAAAAGACGATGACTACCCAGAGTCCTTAGTGATAAAAGGTTTAGGATTAGTAGACTTTAGTATGGAGGTACATTATAACGAAGCTTCTGATGAAGAATTATTTGCGCTTTCCACAGACCGTAGTATTTATGCTCTTCCTGATGGAAGTGCCATTTTTTACAAAGATGGGGAAATACATAAAACCGTGAATGACGTAATTTCATTCCAAGAAAAGAAAAAATCAATAGTATAAAAACGGCTGTCTTATTGACAGTCTTTTTTATTGCAAAATGAAACCACCATGGACCTAGCATTGTCTAACAGATAACAAGGAAGGAGGGGTAGTTTGGAGAAGCTTGAAAAGGACCAGTTGTTAATAAAAGCTATGGATGAATTTGGTCATTATCTCACGCGACTTGCTTATGCTTTTGTAAAGGATGAGGCAAGGGCGGAGGATATCATCCAGGAAGTATTTATACGCTATTACATAAACCTTGAAAAATTTGAAGGGCGTTCAAGTGTCAAAACATACTTATATCGCATCACCGTCAACGAGTGTCATAACTATTTTAAAAGCTGGGCTTACCGGAAAATGGAATTTTCTAATCTAGTGAATAATCTATTAACCAATAAGCAAACCACCGAAGAAGAGATATTACAAAAAGAACAAACTGAATATGTTGCAAAAAAAATAAATGAATTACCTAGTAAATATAAAGAGGTATTATGGCTTCATTATTATGCGGAGTTATCAGTTCTTGAAATAGGAGAAGTTTTACAATGTTCTCCAAACACGGTGAAGACAAGATTAGTGAGAGGTCGAAATGCGGCGCGTCTAACATTAAACGAGGAGGAGATTGAACATGCGAGAAGACATTAAACGTCATTTAGATGAGTCTATTCCAAGTCATATTACGTTAACGGAAGCGCAAAAAAATAAAATTATGCATGAAATACCCAAGCGGATGAAACAGAAAAAATTCAAGCTGCCATCAATACCTCTTATAATTAGTCTAGCAATTATATCCCTTTCTTTATTTTTGGTGATTCCGTATTTAGATGATGATCTCCAGCAACTCTATGATGAGAAGTTAGTTGATGTGACAATTCCTGAAGCTCCATACACTTCGTTAATAAGATCAATTTATGTGGACAATAGTAAAGAAATTATTTATACGGATTGGAATGGAATATACTCCTATTCGGTAGAAACAAAAAAAACAGAAATACTCGTTATTCCAAAGGAAGAATCTCGAATCCATTTGTTTGCTGTCAATGAAAACTGGGTAGCTTGGGAGGATATCACGAACAGTACATTAAATGTGCTAAATAGAAATAACAATGAAGTTAAAAAACAATCTAACATACATCTTAGTGATATACATCTCCAAGATGACACACTCCTAATTGGCTACATCGATAATTCTATAAGGTATAGAGCAATAGATCTACCCTCCATGAAACAGCGTGATCTTCATGACTTAACCGGTAATGGGAGTAGTAGCCTTGCAACTGTTCAAGACAACTTATTAGTAGTTCTAGAGGAAATAGAAATTGATGGTGAACAGCTCGTAAGATTTTATTTATACGATTATCATCAGAATATTTTGATTGGTGAATATGAAGTTCCTTACGAAATGGCAGCGTTTGTAACTCTTACGGACAATAAAATATTTGCCGAACTAATCAATGAGGATGAAAATTCGAAGTTAGGTTATATTGATTTAGAGGATGGAAAATTATACGAACTTAAGGCGCCATTATTTTCAGAATACGCGGTATATAAAGACTACGTAGCATTATCGGTTATTGTTAAAGAAAGCACTACGGTTAAATTATATCAAATAGAAGAAAATGAACTTAGAGAGCTTCCGGCATTCCAAAACATACGTGAACGACTTGTGCGACCTCGATTTACAGAAGATGGTACTCTAATAGTGAATGGAGAAGGAGCCAAGCGAACCATGTATTTGCAAGATATGGATATCACTCCATAATAAAGATTAAATAATCATGAGTCTTGCTTGTTTGAATATGAATTGAAAACGAAGTATACTTAGAAAAAAGGGGGCTACTCACTTGTCTACAGAACAACAGTATTTCGAAAATGCAAAACCACTAACTCAATATATGGATGATATGACTACGAAAAAAGAAGAGTCTTTCAGCATCTACGATAAATTTGATGTGCCAGTGGATGATGAATTCATTCAAGTATTAAAGGAAAAAACACCACATATACTAGTTATTACAGAGGACTGGTGTGGAGATGCAATGATGAACAATGCGATTTTACGTAAAATTGCAGAGGCTGCAAATGTAGAAGTTCGAGCTGTTTATCGCGATGAAAACTTAGATTTAATTGATCAGTATTTGACAAATGGCGGACGTTCAATTCCAGTTTATTTGTTGTTAAATAAAGACGGTGAAGTGATTTCTAAATGGGGTCCACGTGCAGAGAAAGTTCAACAGTTCGTTATGGATGGTAGAGCAAAATTTCCTGAAAAAGAAGACCCTACATTTGAGGAAATACAAAAAGAATTTTATGCACAAATGACCAATGAGTTTGTTAGTAATCAGGAATTTCATTTAGCTGTATATGAAGATATTCGTAATAATTGGTTACAAGCACTACAAAAATAAATTAGCAAAAACAAATCCTTAAAGGAGTCGGCAGAAGTCGACTCTTTTAATAGTGGCATGAAACTTTTGGTGATGTGATGAAGTCTATATGACAAGAAAGTATTGTGAAGCAGAAAGGAAATAAGTATGAAACGTGCAAGAATTATCTATAACCCAACTTCCGGAAGAGAGTTATTTAAAAAAAATCTGCCAGAAGTGTTGGAAAGCTTAGAAATCGCTGGTTATGAAACGTCCTGTCATGCTACCACAGCTGAAGGTGATGCTATAGAAGCAGCGAAGAAGGCGGTAGAAAATGGTTTTGATATCATTATTGCTTCTGGAGGAGACGGGACGCTTAATGAGGTAGTTGCAGGTGTAAGTGAATTTGAGAAACGTCCTAAAATTGGACTGATTCCAATGGGCACGACGAATGACTTTGCCAGAGCTGTTCATATTCCAAGAGACATAAAAAAAGCCGTGGAGATTATTATTAAAGGAGACACAATCCCTGTTGATGTGGGCTTGGTTAATAATCGCTATTTTATCAATATTGCAGGTGGCGGCCGAATAACGGAGCTTACATATGAAGTACCAAGCAAACTTAAAACAATGCTTGGACAGCTTGCCTATTATTTAAAAGGTATTGAAATGCTACCATCGATTAATGCAACAAAGGTTAGAATTGAATATGATGGTGAAGTATTTGAAGACGAAGTGATGATGTTCTTAGTTGGTTTAACGAATTCAGTTGGTGGATTTGAAAAGCTTGCTCCGAGTTCAAGTATTAACGACGGATTATTTTCTTTATTGATACTAAAAAAGTTAAACATTGCCGAGTTTATACGTGTTGCTTCTTTAGCGTTACGTGGAGAGCATTTGACCGATCCGCATGTTATTCATAAAAAAGCAAAACATATTAAAGTAACGTCTGATGATAAAGTTCTCCTTAACTTGGATGGAGAATACGGCGGGACTATCCCAGCAACATTCCAAAATTTATATAGACATATAGAGGTCTTTGTTCCAATCGATGAAATTCGAGAAGAGGACAGACCGTAAGTAAGAGCTCAGCATTTTATATGTTGGGCTTTTTTTGTATTTCTTGGAAAAGCCTTATAGAATAAAGTTCAATATTTATATTTTTGGGTAATATGATGATAAAGGGGTGGAGTACATGTATAAGAAACAAGAAAAGTATTTAATGTGGCTTGCTTTTGTCGTGGCAGGAATCATGATGCTATCAATTGTGGGTAGAATATTTGGTAAATAGGAAGGGGGAAGAATAATGAACGAAGAATCCGTATTTTTTAGTCGCGTACTAACCGAATTGACCTTATCGTTTCATATTATTTACGCAACTATTGGTGTTGGTGTTCCTTTAATGATTATGATTGCCCAGTGGGTAGGTATTAAAAAGAATGATGAACATTACATATTACTGGCGCGTAGGTGGGCAAGAGGATTCGTAATTACTGTAGCTGTAGGAGTAGTGACTGGGACGGCGATTGGTATGCAGCTTTCTTTACTGTGGCCGAATTTTATGGAGCTAGCAGGGAATATTATTGCACTTCCGTTATTTATGGAGACATTTGCCTTCTTTTTTGAAGCTATTTTTCTAGGGATTTACTTATACACCTGGGATCGATTTGAGAACCAAAAGAAACATCTCCTATTACTTATTCCAGTGGCAATTGGGGCATCATTTTCTGCCGTTTTTATCACAATCGTAAATGCGTTTATGAATGCACCACAAGGGTTTGATGTTTTAAATGGGGAGTTAGTGAATATTAGCCCACTACTTGCAATGTTCAATCCTGCCATGCCTACAAAGGTGGCACATGTGGTGGTGACAGCGTATATGACCTCCGCATTTGTGTTAGCAGCAATTGCAGCTTTCCGCTTGCTGAAAGGATCTAATCATATTTATCATAAAAAAGCATTATTCTTAACGATGAAGGTTGGATTAATATTCTCGATAGCAACAGCCATTATTGGAGATTTCTCTGGAAAATATTTAGCGGAATATCAGCCTGAAAAACTAGCGGCAGCTGAATGGCATTTTGAGACGGAGGAAAATGCACCACTTATTTTATATGGGATTTTAGATGATGGAGAAGTAAAGTATGCGATAGAAATTCCATTTGCTTTAAGTATTTTAGCGCATTTCAACCCGACAGCAGAAGTAATTGGTTTAGATCAGTTCCCAGAGGATGAAACACCGCCATTATATATTCATTATCTATTCGATACGATGGTGACCATTGGTATGTTTATGGTGGCACTTTCGGGATTATACTGGCTTGGTAAAAAGCTAAAATGGACCTTTGTCGACTCTAAGTGGTATCGCTTGCTCATCGTTTTAGGGGGACCAGCATCGATACTCGCGATTGAAGCTGGATGGTGGCTTGCAGAAGTCGGAAGACAACCGTGGATTCTCAGAGGCATAATGCGGGTGGAAGATGCTGCAACGAGCAGTACGCATGTGGATTTAATGCTAATCTTATTTGCAGGTCTTTATCTGGTACTTGGTGTCGGAAGTATCGTAGTATTAACTCGTATGTTTAGAAAAAATCCGGTTGAACAGGAAATAGAAGATCGACATGCAGAAAAGGGTGGTGATATTTTATGACATTAGA
This sequence comes from Psychrobacillus sp. BM2, assembly GCF_048572895.1. Lineage (GTDB taxonomy): Bacteria > Bacillota > Bacilli > Bacillales_A > Planococcaceae > Psychrobacillus. The sequence goes on along the minus strand of NZ_CP183878.1, from coordinate 3,204,318 downwards.
AATCATCGGAATTTTTGTATTGTGGACGTTTCTCTTCGGCTATTTGATCGTAGCATCCATTGACTTTGGCGCTGGATTTTTTAACGCTTACAGTTTGCTCACAGGTAAACAACGAATACTAACAAATATTATACAGCGTTATTTGTCACCAGTTTGGGAAGTAACTAATGTGTTTCTTGTATTTTTCTTTGTGGGTATTATCGGGTTTTTCCCAAAAACCGCTTTTTATTATGGTACGACCTTACTAGTACCCGCTAGTATCGCGTTAATATTACTGGCGATTCGTGGTTCTTACTATGCGTTTGAAACGTATGGCTCTAGAGGTCATAAGGGATATTCATTTATGTACGGTCTTGCTGGTTTATTTATACCAGCTGCCCTGTCTATCGTATTGACCATTTCAGAAGGCGGCTTCGTCCATATGATCAATGGATCACCGGCACTCGATTATGAGGCGCTATTTACAAGTCCACTCACTTGGGCGATTGTTGTGTTAAGTCTTACTTCTGTTCTGTACATTTCATCCGTATTCTTAACCTGGTATGCCAATAAAGCTGGAGATTTAGACGCAACTAGGCTGATGAGAAAGTATGCGCTCATTTGGGCACTTCCAACCATTATAACAGCAGGTGGGATTATGGTTGAGCTCCGTTCACATAATCCGGAGCATTATGAAAACATGCTTGAGATTTGGTGGGCATTTGCATTATCGCTATTGCTTTTTATCGGAACAGTATGGTTACTTTGGTCGAAAAGAAGCTACGGATTGGCATTTGTGCTACTAGGAGGACAATTCCTCATAGCATTCTTTGCTTACGGTTTTGCACATCGACCATATTTACTGTATCCACACTTAACGATATATGACAGCTTTACAAATGAAGCGATGGCTATTGCTCTAATTATCGCTTTTATAGCTGGGCTTGCCCTGTTAATCCCATCACTGTATTTATTACTAAGATTATTTTTATTCAATAAAGACTATGTACGTGGAAAAAAAGAAGATAATCATGCATAAGGAGGAGCTAATATGACTGAGTTTATGATATTTTATGCACCATTCATTGTATTAATCTGCTCCATTATCGTAGCCTTTTGGGCTGCTTCTAAAGACGGAGCAGTGAAGGACGAATAAAAGCAAACGACCTCAATCAAGTAGATTGGGGTCATTTTTTGTCTTAACACTAAGATAGGATAGCCCTTAAAAAGCTTAAAATAGCCCAAAGATATCGAAAATAGCCCATAAATCCCAAAATGCCCCATAAAACCTGCAATAAAGCCCTTAAATGTATCATAATAGCCCATAATGTATGGAATATAGTCCATTAGATCTTTATCAGAATCTCTTTACGTCATTTAAATAACTGGATAGCAATAAAGAGGCGTTAATCTGCTACAATTAGAGAAGCAAGAAAGGGGCAATTTTGATGAAATATGATGTGTTGCTATTTGATTTGGATGATACTTTACTCGACTTTGGAATGACTGAGCATAATGCGTTCCGTCTTTTATTTGAAGAGTATGGACTTCCAAATGGTTTAAATGATTATCACGATAGCTATAGAACGATTAGTAAAGTTTTATGGGATGACTTAGAGCATGGGCGCACATCTTTAGCAGAGCTAAAGGTAGAACGTTTTAAACGATTATTTACAGAACATGCGTTAGACATAGATCCAGTAATATTCGGACAGAAGTACATAGAAAATTTAGGGAAAGAAGTACATATGATTTCAGGCGTGGAAGAAATGTTCGCCAGCATGAAGGATTTTCGAATTGCACTCCTTACGAATGGATTTAAAGATGCACAGCATGCAAGGGTAAATGGATCGGCATTAAAGAATTTATTTGAAATCATTATAACTTCAGAAGAAACAGGATTCCAAAAACCACAAAAAGAAATCTTTGCATATGCATTGGAAAAGCTTCAAATTTCCGAGCCATCGCGTGTATTAATGATTGGTGATTCACTTACGTCCGACATCCAAGGTGGGAATAATTTTGGAATAGATACATGCTGGTTTAATCCACATAGAAAGTTAAATCATGCTGATATCCAGCCTACATTTGAAATTCATTCGTGGGATCAGTTAGCGAAAATTGTAAGCACTCCATATTAAAAGTGGAACAATAAACACTGGACCTCGAAATGAGGTTCTTTTTTTGTATATTTTTATTCTTCTCATAGGATTTATCCGCATCCAGAATCTATACAGTTTTTCGAAAAAAGGATAATTGCAGTCAAATAGCACACGATAAAACAAAACAAGGAAAGGAGGAAATGTGAATGAGCAAATATTGGCTTAGTGTAATGACAGCGATTGTAATGACTGTTGGGTTGATGGGACTGTCAATGGAGGCAAAAGCTGATATGCCAACAGACGTTAAACTAACGACGCAGCAGCAAGAAGAGATGAAGTCTTTACAACAAGATGCCCTTAACCAAAAGAAAGAAATCATCAACAAATATGTTGAGTATGGTGTATTTTCTCAAGAAAAAGGACAAAAAATAATTACTCATTTAGAGGAACGTTACAAAAAAATGGAGCAGAATGGATTCGCTCCAATTTCTCATGATGACTATAGAAAACATCGAAGCAAAGATTCTTAATCCTACTAGAAGGACAATTAAGGAAAAAGCTTTTAAATAGAGAAGAACTGAAAAATAATTGATAATGCGTATGGGTCAGCAGACTTGTACGCATTCTTTTTGGTATAATGAATCAATCATACCTAGAACGGAGATTAACATTGAATACACCAGTACAAAAAAATGATCAGTTAACAGTCCATATTGAAGATTTAACCCATGACGGAGCAGGAGTCGCAAAGGTCGACGGATACCCTTTGTTTATAGCAGGAGGTTTACCGAACGAAACTGTGGAAGTTCATGTTCTAAAAACATTAAAAAATTATGGTTTTGCCAAATTAAAGAACATCGTGGAGCCGTCGCCATTTCGTGTAGAAGCACCATGCCCAGTATTTTACGAATGTGGAGGCTGTCAGCTTCAACATATGACGTATGAAGGGCAACTCGCATGGAAAGAAAGTATGGTTCGCAATGTCATGAAACGCATAGGGAAAATAGATGCGCCAGTACTTCCTGTGAAAGGCATGGACAAGCCCTGGGAATATCGCAATAAATCTCAAATTCCATTCGATTTAGAAAATGGCCAAGTTATCGCAGGATTCTACCAATCTAAATCTCATCGTATTGCAGATACGAATACGTGTTTAATACAAACAGATGAAGCGGATAGATTATTAAGAGCAGTAAAAGAAAATGCTTTGGCGTTAGATTTAATCCCATACAATGAAGAAACGAAAAAGGGACAGCTACGTCACTTAGTTGTACGAAAAGGAAGAGCCACAGGAGAAGTGATGGTTGTACTTGTAACGAAGCATGCAAAACTATCGAAGCAAGAAGAAATTATTCAGTTTATCCGTGAAGTAGAGCCAAATGTGAAATCGATTGTTCATAATGTAAACAATCGAAACACAAATGTGATATTTGGAAATGAAACAAATGTCATCTGGGGGAAACAGGTGATAGAGGATTTAATCGGAGACGTACGTTTTGAAATTTCCGCTCGTTCCTTCTACCAAGTAAATCCTGAACAAACAGAGGTTTTATACAAACAAGCACTGGATTATGCACAACTAACAGGTGATGAAACAGTGATCGATGCTTATTGTGGAATCGGTACGATTTCATTATTTTTAGCGCAAAAAGCAAAACAGGTGCTCGGTGTAGAAATCGTTCCACAAGCGATCGAAGATGCAAAACGAAATGCAGAGCTTAATGGGTTTACTAACACTTACTTTGAAGCAGGACCTGCGGAAGAAGTTATTCCTAAATGGTACAAAGAAGGAAAACAGGCAGATGTCTTAGTAGTCGATCCACCACGAAAAGGCTGCGATGAGGCACTATTAACAACAATCATTGAACAACGTCCAAAGCGTGTCGTTTATGTATCCTGTAACCCAGCAACGCTTGCTCGTGATTTGAGAATATTAGAAGACGGCGGTTATAAAACAAAAGAGGTTCAACCCGTAGATATGTTCCCGCAATCGACGCATTGCGAAGCGGTCGCTTGGTTGGAATTAGTATAATAAATGAGAAATAGCTGTGTCAATAATCCAAGTTTGAGTGGATTTTGGCACAGCTTTTCTTTTGTACTACTATACTTAGTCTGTTTTAATACAACAGATTTTCACAATAAAGAGCAAGAATTAAAGCTTCTCTACATTGCGATTTAAGCGCGTGAGAAATTGCCTGAGTTGCTGTAAATCGCTATCTGAAAAATCATCATAGAGATCATTCATAAATTGATCTTTAAACATTGTACAACCCTCTAATAATTCTCGTCCTTTGTCTGAAATCGTTACAAGTACTTCACGATTGTTTTTTTCATTACGTTTGCGTTCGACATATTGCTGTTCTTCAAGCAACTTTAAATGTCGCGTAATTGCCGATTGATCGATAGCTAAGGATTGTTGTAGTACCTTTTGTGAAACACTACCCTTTTTAATTAAAGAAGCTAAAATTTCATATCTAGTCAAACTAACTTCTGTTCTTTTTTCAAAAACTTGCGTTACGTGCCGGTCTAATCTTTTCAACATCATAATCATTTGTTTTTTATCATCCAAACAAACTTCCATACTATTCCTCCTCACATTGATTGCTTTTCGTTATGCACGCATTAAAAATTGGGTTCGAATTCGGCACTTATTATAGAAGATTTTTAGGTGTTTCATAATGTACGCCAGATGCTCTATGTGACATTGAGCAGATGGACGCTATGTCTAAACCTATATAATAGCATTTTCGTTTATTAGGAGAAAGGATAACAAAAATCAAATTTACATGAATTAAGAGCTGAAAAATGCTTCAGACAGGTCAAGAACTTGTTTTTTGAATGCTTTATTTAGCTAGAAAAGCGAATAATTTGTTCAAATGGTAAACGTGATGAATTACGTGCTGGCATAGCAGCTTTACCGATAGCGATTAAAACCATTGGTATCTCATTTGCAGGTAGCTCGTATTTTTGAGCGAAAGCTGCTTTATCAAAGCCGCCCATAATTACAGTGTCGTAACCCATATCCTTCGATAAAAGTACGATTTGCATAGTAATTAAACCAGCATCTAAATGTGCAATATTTGTCCGTTGTTCATTGGATAAACCGCTATACGTAGATTCCGAGTTGGCGATCATCATATCAGCAATATCGCGTGGCATATAGCCTAGCTCAACATTTAAATCATTTATTTGTTTAGCGTTTTTATGCATTTCGTTGTCGCCTAATACAGCAATAATCGCTGATGATGTTTCAATTTGTGCCTGATTAAAACCAGCAATACGTAATTCTTTCTTTTGTTCTTGATCATCAATAACAAGGAAGCGCCAAGGCTGTAAGTTACTTGATGATGGAGCTGATGTAGCTTGTTTTAAAATATGCTCGATTGTTTCGCGAGGAATCGTAAAGCCAGACTCATACTTACGTACGGAGCTACGTTCCTCCATTAATTGTTCTAAAGCTGTTTTTTGTTGTAACATATTTTCCACCCTTTTTTTATTGAAATATAAATCTATGGTCATTATAGTTGATTAATCAATAATTGACAAGTCATGTGTTTAGTTGAGATTTTTAATAGAGAATGATTAAAAAATAGTGAAGGTATTTTGATTCGATTGTTTATGCATAGATTAAGGAATAGGGAAACATCTCATTTTATATGTGCCACTTACAGCATGCAACACATTGCGAAGCTGTCGCTTGGTTGGAATTGGTTTAATAGTGAAATAAAAAGCAGACGGTTTAGAAGTGCTGGCATCGCACATCTAATTTGCCATCTGCTTTTTATTTATGGATGGAGCAAGGTAATCACCCCGTTATAAAGTAATCTCCACTTTACCTTGAGCGTGACCTTCCTGAAAATATTTGAATGCTTCCATTATTTCACTTAACTTAAAACGTTTATCAATTATTGGTTTTACTTTTCCGAATTCGAGTAACTCTTTACATCAGTTAAGCCTTTTTGATCTGCTCTTTGTAACAGGCTACTTATTTTCTTGCCTCCAGTCATTGAATTAAAAGGTCCAAGAAATAAGTATTGATAAAGTTGAGACTCAGAACCTCCTACGTGAACAAAATGCCCATTTGGTTTTAGTACACGTTTATAAGTGGAAATGGAATTAGAAGCATTTAAAGAAGGGTTTGCCTTTCAAAAGAACTAAGTTGCCAAAGTTTAAAGATGCTGAATGAACATTTACCAATACTTGATTCTCGGTAGGAAAAGGTTTTTTTATCTCTTTTAATTCAAGTACATCGGGTGAACCATATTTATCACAAACTATCGCCTTCATAAAAATCCCCTCGAACATCATCCTTTGACTATTAACCAAAGCGCACAATATCACTTGTTGTACCTGTATGCGTGGAAAAATTCCAGTTGTCCTCAACAAAGATCTGTCCCTGTGCTCCAACTTCGTTAATGGATGTCTTGTATGACTTTTTCTAGGAATTCACCCATTCGTTTAACGACGGGCTCTGAAAAATCAAAACTGACCCCAGTTTCTTTATATATAGCTGCGATGGATTGATTGTAGTCCGCACTTGCACCTTTTTTAAAGGATTCGACAGCTAACTCTGGGTCTTTCTGATAATTCTCAAGTAATTGAAGAGCCCCCAGCATCGAGATGGAGTATTCAATAGTATAGAAAGGATATTGAATATAATGAAGGGTGCCTACCCAGCTCATTCCAATTTCCTCCTCAAGCCCAGAAGTATCGACAGGGTTTAAGCCATAACGTTTTGAGATTTCAAAGAATTTTTCATCACGCTCTTTGGCGGTGTGTTTAGGATTCGTATACATCCAATGCTGGAAGAGATCCCCTGATAATGGTCCGAATAGCATTGTAAAAGCCCTTCTCAGCTCCTCACGCTGTGCGCTCTTAAATTCTTCTTCTGAGTAAAACAGATTTAGTTTATCCAATAAGAGCAATTCCATCCCATGGGAATACAGTTCAGCGATTTCCGCTCGCCCTTGGTATTCTTCAAGAGGACCCTGCTCTGAAAACTGGAGATATCCATTCACCGCATGACCCATTTCATGAATTAATGCGATAAGAGAGAAAAAGGATGGACTAATGTTTGCAAAAACAAAGGTATTTCCTGAAACAGGTAAGTCGGTACAGAAACCACCTGGGATTTCCTTTTCGATCTCCAAGATCGAGTAATCCATGCTCTCTCATGTAATCGAAACGGTCTGCGAAATATGGGTCGGTTTTCCCTAACATCTCACGAACGCCATCCATAAGAGTGGCCACCTCGGTGTATGGTGGGTTTTTCAAGAGTTTAGCGGTGTTATCCCAGGGGCGATAAGTATCGACACATAGCTTAGACTTAAAAACATCTGCAAGTCTGTTCCAAGCAGGGATAATATGTTTTTCTACATTTTCATGAAAATCATAACAATCCTGAACACTATACTCACGATTTTTGGCCACCAATATATAATCACGATAATTTTCAAAGCCTGCATTTAATGCAATTTGATGGCGTAGTTGAACGAGCTCATCCATGATGGCATCCATATCGGGCTTAATTTGACGATAGGCTGACCTAATTAAGAGATAAGCTTTTTCTCGCACGGCTCTGTCTAAATGATCAAGTTGGGATTCGACAAACGGAAAAGGCTTTTCCTCCCCCTCCCATTCAACTGTTAGCCCTCCCATAATTTCACTATACTTCGTAGAGAGTTCTTGTTCTTTTACCATTAATGGAATGTTTTCTTCTCTGAACAATTTAACTTTGGACTCGCGAACGCGACGCATTAAACCGTAACGGTTTTCATCTAATTGATTGAAATATGGAGAATCACAGAATTTCTCATTCAGTTTTGCCTCATGTTTCATTAAAAGTGGTTGGATGACTTGCTGATCGTGAAGAAACGTTGACTTGATGTCAGCATCCTCTGTGTTTCGGTAGAAGTCGACTTGGTGACCTGTCATCGCCTCCGTAATCTTAATCATTAAATCCTTTTCATACTTTAACCACTTTTCTAGGTCAGAAATGGATTCAATCGGAACTTCAAGTAAACTTCGAAATTGAGCCTCGACACCTTCTACATCTTGTAAATCAATTAATTCTTTATAATAATTATGACCTATATCTTGCGTCATGGATAAATCACCTTCCCTATTAGAATATTTTTAATAAACTCAATATTAATAATATGTTTTTCATAGTTATCAAATCCAGCTTTTTCAAAAGAATTAACAATTAATTTTTTAATGGAAGAAATAAAGGGATAAAGCTTTATATAAAACGAGTGTAAACTCACCAAACACGCCATGTGTTGCCACATATACTCGGGCCATTGTGAAGCGGTGCTTGGTTGGAGAAAAAATAAGAAATATTGAATGGTGTAATTAAGCTGTTTTTATGGTTTTTTTTGTTAGGAATCGAGATTGGCTATACAAGAATCGAATTCAGCAAAATCTTACCTATTAGCAAATGAAGATAATTTTCTGGCATAACTATAAAAAATAAATGCCAAATGTAAAGAAAAAGTTACAATGTAAATTTATTATAAATTTCCCTTATGTTATAAAGCGAACTTAAGAACTGGGTTATTAGTACTGGTTTTCAAGGAAATACGAATTTTATTTCAATAGAGAAACTTTAGACCTAAACATTTTCTAATAAAAAAGTATGAGGACACTCAAAAAATACCCATATATTAGCAGTTTGAACCTTTACAAAAAAAATATCTTGCCGTTTTATATCCTTAAAACTATTAAATTATATTAAACTAGTATGCTAACTAAGGAGGAAACATAATGTTAAGAAAAAATTTAAAAAAGAAAATATTACCTTTTGCAGTTGTCTCTACTCTAGCACTAACTAGTTTTTCGGGGGTTATTTCTACAGCTGAAGCAAAAGGAAATGTCCAAAACAGTCAACACGGTCAAAATAATGGTAAAGCAAAAAACATTATTTTCTTAATCGGAGATGGAATGGGTCCTTCTTATACTTCGGCTTATCGCTATTTAAAAGATAACCCTAAAACAAAATTTGTTGAACGTACTGCATTTGATGATTACTTAGTAGGGCAACAAATGACATATCCGGAAGATCCAGCACAAAACATTACAGATTCTGCTTCTGCAGCAACAGCGATGTCTGCTGGTATCAAAACATATAATAACGCAATCGGTGTGGATAACGATGAATCGGAAGTAAAAACGGTTTTAGAAGCAGCTAAAGAAAAAGGGAAAGCTACAGGTCTCGTTGCAACTTCTGAAATTACACATGCAACACCAGCATCATTTGGTTCACATGACATTAGTCGAAAAAATATGAATGCAATTGCAGATGATTATTATGACGAATTAATCAATGGAAAACATAAAATAGATGTTCTTCTAGGTGGAGGTACAGATCTTTTTGAACGTAAAGATCGCAATCTTACAAAAGAATTTAAAAAAGATGGCTACAGCTATATCACAAATCGCGACGAGCTACTAAAAGATAAAAATCAGCAAGTACTTGGACTATTCGCTCCAAGAGGTTTAGATAAAATGATTGATCGTACCAATGAACAACCATCATTAGCAGAAATGACAACAGCTGCAATTGATCGCTTAAAACAAGACAAAGATGGATTTTTCCTTATGATTGAAGGTAGTCAAATAGACTGGGCAGGTCATGATAATGACATCGTTGGTGCGATGAGTGAAATGGAAGACTTTGAAAAAGCATTCCAAGCTGCCATTGATTTTGCGAAAAAAGACAAGAATACTCTAGTTGTTGCAACAGCTGACCACTCTACAGGTGGATTTTCAATAGGTGCGGATGGAATCTATAACTGGTTTGGTGAGCCTCTAAAAGCAGCTAAACATACACCTGATTTTATTGCTAATCAAATTGTAAATGGTGCAAAAGTTGAAGATGCATTGAAACAATATATTGGCCTTGATTTAACAAATGAAGAGATCCAGGCTGTTAAAGTGGCAGCTACAACAAAAAATCTAACAGAAATAGACAATGCAATTGAGGACATCTTTAATAAGCGTTCTCATACTGGTTGGACAACTGGTGGACATACTGGTGAAGACGTACCAGTGTATGCCTTCGGACCATCAAGTAATCAATTTGCAGGCCAACTAGAAAATACTGATCATGCGAAAATTATTTTCGATCTTTTAAAAACAAAAGTTAAGATTAATGATAAATAATCTGTATTGACAAAGTTCCTATTGTTAAATATTTAGCAATAGGAACCTTTTATACATTTTTGATGGGAGATTTATGATGAAACGAGCAATATATCTAATAGTATTAATACCTTTTCTTTTAATTGGTTGTGCAAATAATCAGGATGAACAACAGGTTACCACTGAAGTAAATTCTATTTCTACCAACGAAACTCCAAGTTATTATCAAGGTTATCTCGATAATCCCCAAGTAACCAATGATCAATCTCTGCAAGAAGTAGGAACAACTATTCGAGATGTAAAGGGTGAAGTTACATTAAACGATATAAATAAAGAGAGTCAAACTGTCAAAATTGGAGCAATTGAATTGACGATAAGAGAAGCAAAAGCTCTTCATTTTAAACCAGATTATGGCTTAATCGATTTTTTTCATAGCTACACTCACGATCAAGAGTTTGATTTTGTAAAAGTATTCGTAGAAATAAAAAACACTTCAAATCAAAACTTAAAATTTGCTCCTATTTCATTAGTTCATACAAGTGCTGGAGAGCAAAAGACTTGGGAAGATGATATTTACTTAGAAGAATTAAATGGAGAAATTCCAGCAAATGAAACAAAAAAAGGGAATTTAGGTTTCATTATTGAAAAATCTAAGATTGACTCATTTGAAATTACAACAAGTGATGTTTTTAATGAGCAAGATAAAACACTAGATGATGCCGAAAAGTTAAAAATCAAATTCTAATAGCACTCTTGTGTTGCCACTTGCACTCCGCACATTGTGAAGCGGTTGCTTGGCTGGAATTGTAATTGTCTAACTAAAATAAACATATCTCAATAATAATAAACATTTTCGATTCAGACCCGGTATTCGTGAAAATAACATTTCCGATTTCCTGGTCTTTTTCATGCCTATCCCTTTAAAAAGGTCATTTTTGTATCAATAATCGCCAAAAAGGGGGTTCTGACCGAAATATTTTAACTCGGAAGGAAGAATGCGGGTTTGAGGTAGGGGTTGTTGGAAGAGTTTATGTTGGTTATTCAATAAAAGAGAAATATATTAAGGGTGCATGAATTATTCCTAGTGTATTCAGTTACCTAATATTTATAAGCTTTTCAACATTTATAGTCTTTAGTTGAGGTTTACAACAACTAAGCAGATTGGTATATTAAGTGTTAATACAGAATAGGGAAAAGGGGTTTGAAAATGGATGTAAAATACCCAATTGGAGAATTACAAGTTCCTGAAAAAGTAACATTAGAAAATATCCAAGAATGGTTAAAGGAAATTGAAACTTATACGATTCGACTTAGAGAAACTGTCGACTCATTAAGTGATGAGGAATTAAGAAAGACTTATCGTGAAGGTGCCTGGACAGTTCGCGGGCTTGTTCATCACATTGCAGATTCGCAGTTGAATATGTATCAGCGTTTGAAGCTAGCTTTAACAGATGACAATCCAACAGTACCAGCTTTTAACGAAGAAAAGTGGGCTGTTCTACCAGACACAAAGCTCCCTGTAGAAAGTTCTATTAAGATGTTAGAAGGTTTAAATAAGCGTATTGTATCTTTAGGACACAGTTTAACTGAAGAGCAATTAGAACGAGCATTTACTCACCAAACAAACGGTAAAATAACAGTGGCAACAAAAGTTGCAAAATTAGCTTGGCACCAAGAGCATCACTTAGCTCATATTAAAATTGCCTTATCAAAATGATACGATATGTATTGAAGTCAACTAAATATTTGATGAAATATAAAAGCAGACGGTTTAGAAGTGCTATAATGCACCTCTATTTGACCGTCTGCTTTACTTGTGAATTTCCAAGTAGAAAACATGTTAGAAGATAAATTAAAAAAGCTAGGTTATACTATAATAATGACTTGAATAAGTCAATTTCATAATTACCTATTTAATTTTAAAATACGAATGTTTACTTTATATCGTAATTCTTTATTCGTTTTTAAAAAGTTGATCCTGTGGATTGGAGCGGCAGGTGGCGACTCCAGCGGGAACAGCACGAGCGAGAGACTATAGGCTTGAGCCGTGCCCGCGGAAATCGTCAGCCTAAAGCGGAAATCAACATTGTTGGGATTTCACTATTTAATATGCTTGAATGAAATTAACTTATATATTTAACTCACCGATTACACCATGATGAGAGGAATTGAATTTGAATATGAAAGAGAATTTTTGGCGTGATTTACCACGACCATTTTTTGTACTTGCACCAATGGAAGATGTGACGGATGTTGTTTTTCGTCATGTCGTCAGTAAAGCAGGTAAACCGGATGTGTTTTTTACAGAGTTTACAAACTCAGATAGCTATTGTCATCCTGAGGGACAGAAAAGTGTACGTGGGCGTTTGATATTTACAGAAGACGAACAGCCAATGGTTGCACATATATGGGGAGATAAGCCCGAATATTTCCGTCAAATGAGTATTGGTATGGCAGAACTAGGCTTTAAAGGTGTAGATATTAATATGGGTTGTCCTGTACCGAATGTAGCAACTAGAGGTAAGGGAAGCGGTCTTATCCTGCGCCCAGAAGTAGCAGCAGATATAATACAAGCAGCAAAAGCGGGAGGATTGCCTGTCAGTGTGAAAACAAGGATTGGTTACACGGATATAGAGGAGTTGCAGGACTGGTTAACGCATATATTCAAACAAGACATTGCCAATCTGTCTATTCATCTGCGTACTCGAAAGGAAATGAGCCAGGTAGATGCGCACTGGGAGCTAATTCCGGAGATAAAAAAATTACGCGATAGTATCGCACCGAATACTCTATTAACTATTAACGGTGACATTCCTGACCGTGAAACTGGCCAGAAGCTCGCCCGTAAGTATGGTGTTGATGGGGTTATGATTGGACGAGGTATTTTTAAAAATCCTTTTGCTTTCGAAAAAGAGCCGAAAGAGCATAGTACTACGGAATATCTTGATCTTCTAAGATTGCAACTAGATCTTCAAGATCAATATGCAGCAGATTTGCCACGTTCCATCACAGCACTGCATCGCTTCTTCAAAATATATGTCAAAGGATTCCGAGGAGCTGGTGAATTAAGAAATCAATTGATGAACACAAAGTCAACTGATGAAGTGCGTTCATTGCTCGATAGCTTTGAACAAGAAAATTGATTGATGGGGAAAACAGTAGAATGATAAAAAACAGTGAGTTAAGATCAAACTCACTGTTTTTATTTATCTTCATTCAGCAGAAGAATTCCACCTCTATAGGTAGGTTAGATGAATGCAGTTTTGTATACTGTTCAGCGGGTGTTCAAACGCCCGCTGAACGAAGATAAAGCCTCCGGCGGATGTCACAGATTTTGAAAGGAGTCAATCGAGCAAGCTCGATTCAAAATCTGGACGCAATTATGCCGAGGCATAATTGATTAAATATCAATCAAAAATATAACTGATGACATCTATTGCTTGATCAACGGTTTCTACAGTTACATTTGCCTTGTTCGAAAGCTCTTTTAATGGGTGAATTAATGATTCAGGTCTAATAATAATAGTCGGTTTGTTCATGGCAATTGCCGTGCTGGCGTCCATTGCTGTATTCCATTGTTTATACTTTTCTCCGAATAAGGCTATGACGACATCAGCTTTCTTCATTAAGACCTGTGTCCGAAAATTATTAATATCTGATGCAGCATCATCTTTATAAAGGTTAGATGGTTGTTTTCCTTGAATTTCTTCGCCGATATTGTCTGAACGATCATGAGTTGTTTGTGGTCCTACAAATTCGAGAGGAAGATTTTTTGCCTTTGCTTTTTGTGCAACTTCATCTCTCCAATCATCATGAATCTGACCTGCTAAATAAACAATAAGTTTCATTCTAATTCCTCCAATACTATTTGACTCTAATCATATAGTATCTAAACTAAGGAAGTTTTTAAAGTGAACACCAAAAAGGACATAACATATTAGTTATATAAAATATGTTATGTCCTAGACTTTGTGTTTTTAGGATGCTTATAAGAACAGTTTTTCTAATTCTAATGGTTCGATATATTTTCCATCTTTATAAGCACGCATGTTACCACCAGAGATTTCATCAATCAGAACAATTTGTTTATCTTTATCTGTACGTCCGAATTCAAATTTAATATCATATAACTCAATATCTTTTTTCAAAAGTTCTTCTTTAACGACGTTTCCGATTTGTTGTGTCAATACTTTTAATACTTTATATTCATCTTTAGTTAAGACATCTAGCATATCTAAAGCATCTTCACTAATTGGAGGGTCTTCGTGTTCATCGTCTTTAAGTGTCACTTCGACGAAAGCATCTAATGGTTGTCCCTCTTCAGCGTATAATCCGTATCTACGTAAAAAGCTTCCTACTGCACGATATCGGCAAATGACTTCAAGCCCTTTTCCGAAAACTTCAGCAGGCTTTACAATCATTGTTGCCATTTCGATATCAGCATCAATATAATGAGTTGGGATTCCTATTTCTTTTAATACTTCAAAAAAGTATTTTGTAAGCTTTAATCCTGAACGTCCAGCACCCTCGATCTTCAACCCTACCGAATTGGCACCTGGATCAAATACACCGTCAACACCCGTAACATCATCTTTAAATTGTAAAAGGTAGTTGCCATCCTCTAATTCATATACATCTTTTGTTTTTCCTGTATAAATATGCTTCATGTCAGGTCTCCTTTATGATTTTAGCCATCGTATGGAAATTCAAGCATTATAGCTATATTAAATCAAAAAAATATAGTTGTTCAAGGAATCTATCGAAGATTCATATAAATGCCAACTATTGTACTTTAATAATACACTTTTAAAAAAGAATTTTCGAAAAATAGTTAAACTCTTTCCTTTATCAAGTTATTTGTCTTTAATGAACAAGGTGTGGTTCAATTATCGCAAGCTTGAACTATCGACTAAACTGTGTGAAGATAAAATAAATAGGACAAGTGATATAATTAGGAGGTACTAATATGACAAAGGAAAATTTGGAGTTGCCATTAGAACAGCATGAGGAATTACTTAGTGTATTGAAAAACCGTTTTGAGAAAAACATGAATCGTCATGATGGTATTGAATGGATGAGTGTCCAAGCAAGGCTAGAAGCGAATACTGAAAAAATGTGGTCACTTTATGAAATGGAAAAAACTGAAGGGGAACCTGATGTTGTTGGTTATGATAAGGAAAATGACAAGTATATTTTTAATGACTGTTCAGCAGAAAGTCCCAAGGGCCGCAGAAGTTTTTGTTACGACCGTAAAGCATTGGATTCAAGAAAAAAACATAAGCCAGAAAATAGCGCTATTGATATGGCAACAGCGATGGGCATTGAACTTTTAACGGAAGAACAATACCGAGAGTTGCAGAAACTGGGGAATTTTGATTTGAAAACGTCTAGCTGGGTGCAAACACCTGCCAATATTAGAAAACTTGGCGGGGCCATATTTTGTGATTATCGTTACGATACTGTCTTTGTGTACCACAATGGTGCTGACTCCTACTATGCTGCAAGAGGTTTCCGTGGCTCGCTGAGAGTCTAAAATTCCTTGTCTTTCTGTTCCAGAGATATCACCAATGGAAGGGTATTTCATACTTCAATTACTGGAGTTTTAAATAGTATTAGAATATAAATTGAGAGTTAAGGTGTCATATCCTAAAACAAACCAAAGTTGTATAGGATATAACACCTTTTACTATGTCTGATTGTAAGAGATTATTTTTATTAATGAATAGGAACACTAGTTACGAACTAATAATATATAAAAATGAGGATATTTATGAAAGTTGAAATTGAAAATAATATGATTGAATTTAGTGTTCAGTATGGGAATGCCAAGAAATTATCTATTCATATAGATTCTTTTGGTTTCTTAACTGTTAAAGCCCCAAAAGACACAAGTAAAGAGATTATTGTTAGTGCAATAAGAAGTAAAGGGAAATGGATACTAGACAAAATTCATGAGATTAGTACAGCTCGAGAAATACCCAAGGCAAGAGAGTATCACGCTCTCGGGAAGTTCTTGTACATGGGAGAAGAAAGATTTCTTCAAGAATTAATAGATTGTAGTGAGTTAAATGAAGAGGTACTTAAAAAAAATCTCAAGAGATTCTATATCAATAGATGTAAGGCGATTGTAGAAGAACGGATAAAAATATATCAAAAACAACTGAAAGTAAAGCCTAAAATCATTGAAATAGTAGAATCTAAAGTCAAGTGGGGTAGTTGTAGTTCGGATAAAAAGTTAACCTTTAATTATCGTCTTGCTATGGCTCCAATAGAAGTGATCGATTATGTGGTAATCCATGAATTATGTCATATAACTCATATGAATCATGATCGATCATTTTGGCGACGTGTTGGAAGTATTATGCCAGATTATAAAGAAAAAGAAGAGTATCTAGCAAGGCATGGTCATTCGATGTCACTTTAAAAAACGATCACATTTTCAAAAAAATGTGATCGTTTTTCTTAAAGAATAAGAAAGTATATAAAAATGTACCATGAGCACTGGATTTATAGCACTTTAAAAAATGAATAATACTTGTGATTTCCGTTTCAGGTGGACGCTTTCCGTGGGGTGAGCGATGAGCTATCACCGTCGCTAGCGCGTCGATGTGATAGCTCATCTGTCTCACTCATCCCACTGGAGTCGCCACCTTACACTCCAATCAATATAGTGTGTATTACTCCACTATAAGATTTAGCATAGCTTATCACTTTGATGATAAGATTGGTCAAATTTTAGAGAGTGATAAAGTTATTTGTAATCGTTTTTGAATTATATATTCTATTAATTATCCAAAGAAGGATCAACAGAGTAGATTTTCTTTAATACTAGTGGAAATAAAGAAAAATAGTAAGTAGTTACTAAATAAAGAAGCAAAATAGCGAACGAAATTGCATCTTCGTGAGCTTACTCTATCAATTAGAAAGTATCTTATCACTAGTTACCCAAAACCGTATTAACCTGTTTTTAAAAGTTGTAGAAGGGTGAAGGACAGAAAAAGTGAAACTTCAATCAGTGGGGCTTTTTTTTCCACTGATTGTTAGTTGAACCATTCGGGCTTTTACGGGCAGTTATCTACTGCCCGTTAATGCGGGACAAATGCCCTAAAATTACCGAAAAAGGAGAGGCTGGTTGTGACGTCAGTCGCAACCAGCTTCTTTAAAAAATATTCGGTAATAATATAGCAAAACGTCTGTCCAAAGCCCTTCGAAAACGATAAAAACAGGTTTTGACCTTAAAGGACCGGGCGTATTTTTGCCTGGTTTTTCTTATTAAACCCTGTGTAAGAGACATTCATGTTGATTCGGAGAATGTTGTGATTTTCATGTTTGTTTCTGACACAGGGTGCATTATAATTTCATGAAACAATCTATTATTAACAAAAAATAATATGTTTTGTTTCATATTCAATTTTTATCTGCAATGCAAATCTAACTAAATTCCTTATTCATGTGTGCATACCCTCTATGTGTCTTAGGTGTTTGCATATTTTATAGAGAGGAGAAGAATTGTATTTATTGTCCTCTTTGACTAATTTATAGAAGGGAGGAATGGACATGCTGTTTTTTGGAAATGAAATACGGAAAGTAAGTAAAAAAGTGGGGCCGTCGGGATATAGTGTAATGCGATTACAAGACCCACGCATAAATGGACAATTGCGGAAGGATCAGAAAGCCCGGGAGACGGAAGCAAAGGAGATTGAGAATCGTAGAAAACGCTCCTTGAACGGAGATAACTGATTAGGATAAAAGACGTTGCTTCACTGGGAAAGTGTGGCTCCGTCTTTTTATTTTATAGATATGATTGATTTTAATGTTCAGTAGGGAAATGGCAAGAAGTTATCCATTCATTTAGATTCTTTTGGTTTCCTAATTGTTAAAGTCCCAAAAGAAAGGTGGACAACTGTTTCTCTACTTCCAATACATAGGTGGATTATTTTTATTTTAGAAAATACAAAATATTGCATTTTTTAATGATTAACGTATAGTATTACTTAGAATGCTTGGAGGTTATATATTTGTTACTTTACTTTTGATATGTATCATCTATCTAATAAGTTAATATAAATTAGGAGCTGATATATGATGTTGTACAAAAACTCAACCGGTGATATTTCTTCTGATATGTTAGAGGGCTTTTTTGTGGATTGGCCAAATCGACCAAATTCACAAACTCATTTAAGACTGTTAAATAACAGCAGTAAAGTGATTATTGCGATTGATGATAATAGAAATCAGGTAGCTGGATTTATTACTGCTATAAGTGATGGAGTTCTATCTGCCTATATTCCATTTCTAGAGGTTTTGCCAGAATACAAAAATAAAGGTATAGGTAAGGAATTAGTAAGTCGGATGCTAAAAGAACTTGCTGACATTTATATGATTGATTTATGTTGTGACGACGACTTAGTTCCTTATTATGATAAGTTTGGAATGACGAAGACAAATGGAATGGTTTTTAGAAACTATAAAATGCAATCTGGAAATTGATTTCGGATAAAATAAGAAGGTATAATTGTTTGGAACAGAGAATCTAAAGAGAATAGCTTAAAAAAGGAGCGGAAAAAATGGACAAGAATAATTCAGTAATAACAATTGAAGCAATTGTGCATGCACCAGTTGAAAAAGTATGGGAATATTGGACAGTGCCGGATCATATAACGAAGTGGAATAATGCCTCTGATGATTGGCATACACCACATGCTGAAAATGATTTAAGAGCAGGTGGGAAATTTGTTACGAGAATGGAAGCAAAGGATGGAAGCTTTGGTTTTGATTTTGGAGGGATTTATGATGAAGTGCGTGATCAAGAGTTCATTTCTTATAAATTAGAAGATGGAAGAAAAGTTGAAATTACATTTATCCCACTAGAAAACGATACGAAAGTGGTAGAAGTTTTCGATCCTGAAACGACAAATCCAATTGAAATGCAACAAGAAGGATGGCAGTCGATATTAAACAATTTCAAAAAGCATGCTGAGCAACAGTAATTTAAAATAAGGTGCCTGGTTCTAATACAATTCTGTATTTAGAACCAGGCACCTTTCAATACAGGAGGCAAATCAGTATGAGAACTTCAAAAGAAATAACTGAATTAGTTTTGAATTATGCAGAGAATGATGAAAGAATTCGTGCAGTAGGACTAAATGGATCGCGAACGAATCCAAATGCCCCAAAGGATCTGCTTCAGGACTTTGATATTGTATATCTTGTAACAGATATGGATTCGTTTATGGATGATAAGCATTGGATAGATGTATTCGGTGAACGAATCATTATGCAAACTCCGGAGAGTATGTCCATGTTCCCATCACAGTTAGGAGGAAGATTTTCTTATTTAATGTTATTTACCGATGGAAACCGTATTGACCTTACACTTGTTCCGATGGAAGAAAAAGAGATATACTGCCAAGAGGATAAGTTAACAGTTATTTTAATGGACAAGGATAACTGCCTACCAGAAGTAGCATCTCCAACAGACGAAGATTATTGGATAAAGCGTCCTTCTGCTGAATTTTTTGCTGATTGCTGCAATGAGTTTTGGTGGGTATCTACATATGTGGCAAAGGGATTGTGGAGAATAGAAATTCTTTATGCTCATGAGCATCTAAATAATATTCTCAGACCAATGCTGCTTCAAATGATTGAATGGAAGGTTGGAATTGATAATGACTATTCCGTTAGCGTAGGTAAATGCGGTAAGTATTTGGAAAAGTATCTTTCGGAAAAGTGCTGGAATGAGCTACTTTCTACTTATGCCAGCGGAAGTTATGATGATGTATGGAGAGCGTTGTTTGCAATGGCTAGTTTGTTTCGAACTACAGCTATATATGTCGCTAATACATTAGGATTTAATTATAAAAGTAAAGAGGATGAGAGAGTTACTTCATATTTAAATCATATAAAGCGCTTATCTTCAAATGCAACTGAAATCTATTAATAAAAATACATCTTAAAAAAAGCTCGAAGGTTCAACATTGAATTTTCGAGTTTTTTTTATTTTTGTACCAAATAGAATGATTTTGAAATAATTGGAAAGTAATATAGTACCGATTTAAACTCAAACTAAGTTATCTTTCACACGCTAAATTTTAACAATATTTAACAAAAACCATATTGTTTTTAACGAAATTTACAAAAGCTTTACAAATGAAGTGTCTAAAATTTACACTATACATTTATTCTACAATTAGACAAAAACCGTCATAGAAAAAATACCTAACATATTTTTTGGAGGTAAGAAATGATCAGCTTAAAAAAGTTAAAAATAGGATTATTAATGCTATCAATATTTACTGTGTTAGCAGCATGTACAAACAATAATAATGATTCACAAGAGTCAAATGGTAGTAATGCAACAGTATCTATTTCAGGTTCTACCTCTGTAGGACCGCTTGCTGAAAAATTAGCAGCAAAGTATACAGAGGAAGACAACACGAATATTGAAATAAATCAAATTGGTTCTTCAGCAGGAATTACTAACGCTATAAGTGGAGTGTCAGAGATAGGGATGTCATCGCGTGATTTAAAAGAAGAAGAAATAGCGAGTGGTTTGAATGAAGTAGTTATTGCTTACGATGGAATTGTAGTAGTAACTCACCCAAGTAACAAAGTAAAAGATCTTACGATGGAGCAAATAAAACAGATTTTTACTGGAGAAGTGACAAATTGGAATGAACTTGGTGGAGATGACTTGGAAATCGTTGTAGTTTCTCGCGAGGATGGATCAGGTTCACGCGATGCATTTCAAGAAATTGTAGACTACAGCTCGGGTGAGTTGATAAGAAATGCAATTATCGCAAGTGGTAATGGAAATATTAAAACAACTGTAGCGAATAATAAACATGCAGTTGGTTTTATCTCTTTTGAATACATTGATGAATTGATTTCAACTATCGATATTAATGGCGTCGAAGCAACTGCCGAAAATGTTTTACAAGAAAAATATAGCTTGTCCAGACCGTTTTTATTTGTCTATAAGGAAGGACAATTAACAGATGCAGGACAACGATTTATAGATTTTATCCTAAGTGAAGATGGACAACTCATTGCAGCAGAAGCAGGAGCAATCCCTGTAAAGTAGACAACAACAGAATATTTGACTTAATTTTGGAGGTATAAGGTGTCTATCCCAACAACTAACAAGCGGGCCGTAGAAATCGGCAAAGCAAATAAAAGGAAGTATATGTTAGAGAAAGTGTCTTCAAGAGTATTCTTGATCTGTGCACTGCTCTCCGTAATAACTTTATTGTTAATCATTGGATTTGTATTCTATAAAGGAGCTCATCCCTTTATAGCAGAGGGTTATAGCTTTTTAGACTTTATTTTTGGTAGTGACTGGGTACCGAGTGAAGATAAATTCGGTATATTCCCAATGATTGTTGCGTCCATTTTTGCAACAATTGGAGCATTAATCATTGGAGTTCCTATTGGCTTATTTACAGCTATTTTTCTAGCAGAAATTGCCTCGAAAAGGTTAGCCAAAATTATTTCGCCGGCAATTCAGCTGCTAGCGGGTATTCCATCGGTATTATATGGCGTATTTGGACTTGCAATCATTGTTCCATTTTTACAAAATACATTTGGCTTAGTGAAAGGGCAAAGCTTAATAGCAGTTATTCTTGTGCTAGCAATCATGATGCTACCTACAATTGTGACTGTAGCAGAGACAGCGATTCGTGCTGTCCCGCAAACATATCGTGAAGGTTCATTGGCCCTTGGGGTATCCCAAATTGGGACAATCTTTAAAGTAATTGTACCGGCAGCAAAATCAGGGATAATGACCGCAATCGTATTAGGCCTAGGCCGAGCAATTGGGGAAACGATGGCAGTTATTTTAGTAGCAGGTAATAGTTTAATCGTTCCAACTAGCTTAACAGATAGTGTTCGTCCACTAACGACAAATATTGCATTAGAAATGGGTTATGCATTCGGTACACATCAAGATATGTTATTTGCAACCGGAATTGTTTTATTTTCATTTATTTTAATACTAAACTTTGTATTAGCAAAAATTAGTGCCAAGGGAGGTAGCTAAGATGAGACAATTTAAAGATAACTTACTTCGAGGACTATTGTGGTTATCAGCTTTCTTATCAGTTGCCGTCCTCGTAATGATTGTTGGATTTATCTTTTATAAAGGGATTGGCTTGATCAGCTTCAATTTCATCTTTGGTGATTATTCTCCAGAGGGAGATGGTGGTATTTGGCCAATGATTGTAACAACTATATATACAGTTCTTATTTCGTTAATCATTGCAACACCTATCGGAATATTAGCAGCTGTTTACTTGCAGGAATATGCTAAACAAGGGCGGTTAGTTAGATTAATACGCTTTGCAACAGAAAGTTTAACAGGGATTCCCTCTATCATTTATGGGTTGTTTGGAGCGGTATTCTTTGTAACAACATTAAAATTAGGTATGTCGATTCTAGCTGCTTCATTAACCTTAACGATTATAGTGTTACCAGTAATCATTCGAACAACGGAAGAAGCATTAAAAACAGTGCCACGTTCATATCGCGAAGGTTCCTTAGCGCTTGGAACAACAAAATTACAAACATTATATAAAGTAATTTTACCTAGTTCAATGCCAGGAATTTTGACTGGTATTATCCTTTCAGTCGGAAGAATTGTTGGAGAATCAGCTGCAATATTCTTAACGGCTGGGACAGTAGCTGCTATGCCGGAGGGTATTCTATCATCGGCCAGAACTTTAACTGTACATGCTTATTTAGTAACACAAGAATCTGGAGACATTGAACTTGCTGCAGCAGTAGGTATTGTATTAATAGTACTTATTTTAGCGATTAATCTTTCGGCAACATATATCTCAAAAAAGTTTAACAAAGCTACAAATAAATAAGAGTGAGTTAAAGAGTCTATAGTAATAGAACATGCTGAGCTAATGACCAAATAAATTATGTAGGGAAGGTATTTTAGCATATGGAGCAACGTAAAGAAGCATCGATAATTAATGTAAGGGATTTAAATTTATTTTATGGTGAGAAACAAGCACTATTCGGAGTCGATCTTGCTATTCATGAAAAAGAGGTTACTGCTTTAATCGGTCCTTCAGGCTGTGGTAAATCAACTTTTTTACGAACACTAAATCGTATGAATGATTTAATAGATGGTGTGAAAATTACAGGAGATATTATCATCAATCATGAAGACATTTATAAATCAAATGATGTGATCAAACTACGTACAAAAGTAGGAATGGTATTTCAAAAACCTAATCTATTTCCTATGAGTATCTATGACAATGTTGCCTATGGACCAAGAATGCAAGGTATTAAAAACAAGAAAGAATTAAATATAATTGTTGAAGATAGTTTACGCAGTGCAGCGATTTGGGATGAAGTAAAAGACCGCCTTAAAACATCAGCACTTGGTTTGTCGGGTGGTCAGCAACAACGTGTATGTATCGCTCGTGCTATAGCTATGAAACCGGATATTATTCTAATGGACGAGCCAACTTCTGCATTAGACCCAATTTCTACATTAAAAATAGAAGAGCTAATAACCAATATGAAAGAAGATTATACCATTGTCATTGTGACACATAATATGCAACAAGCAGCCCGAATTTCTGATAAAACAGCGTTTTTCTTAAATGGAGAAATAGTTGAATACGATGACACAGATAACATATTCTCTACACCACAGGATCAAAGAACAGAAGATTACGTAACAGGGCGATTTGGTTAATAGGAGGCTTTAAATGAGTATTCGAGTAAACTTTGAGAATAATTTAGAGGAATTAAAAAGTAAAATCACTGAAATGGGTGAACTATCAATTGTTGCCCTAGAAAGATCTTTTAAGGCATTAAAAACACAGGATGTGGAGATTGCTTTAAAAGTTATTGAGGGTGATACAGCGATTGATAATCTTGAAATAGAAATTAACCAATTTGCAATATGGATTATGGCAAAAGAAGCACCGGTTTCAAGAGATTTACGCGAGATAATTGGTGTACTTAAAATTTCATCTGAAATTGAACGGGTCGCTGATTTTGGTGTAAATATTGCAAAAGCAACTATCAAGATAGGTAATACAACATCTTTACTAGATATTACGCAACTAGAGAAGATGAAGGACATATCGATTGAAATGCTTCGAAAAGCACTACGGTCTTTCTTAGAGGAAAATATCCTGCTTGCTAAAGAAGTTGGTGACTTAGAGGAGGATGTGGATCAATATAGTGCTGAAACTTATAAAAGACTTACTGCTTATTTAAGTGAACATTCAGAAGAAACAAATCAGCTTGTACAATTATTATTTGTTAATCGTTTTCTTGAGAGAACAGCAGACCATATAACAAATATTGCTGAAAGCACAGCGTATTTGATAAAAGGTCAAATATATGATTTTAATTCATAAAACTATTAACAAGTGGAAATAAAAAACTGGAGGAGAAAATGAATAATTTTCTTCTCCGGTTTTTTGCTAGCTCATTTTATAGAGGAAGTGCTATTCTAGTATAAGCTAGTTTCCAAGAGTAGGTAGTTACAGTTAGAATTGAATTGGTGAAAATGGAGAATACAATGCTTACATAGGAGGCTTATAAATGGAGAATAATGATATTTTAATCAGATTGAGATATGCCCTAGATATTAAAAACAAAGACATGGTTGAGATCTTTAAACTAGGAGGGGTAGAAGTTACAAAAGAAGAAGTATTAAAAATTCTTACGAAATCAAAAGAAGATAATGAAGAAGAAGAAGTAGTAGAAGATGAAAACCACATTAAGTGTAATAATAAAATGCTGGAATCATTTTTGAATGGCTTAATCACGTATAAAAGAGGCAAACAGGATCCAAAACCAGAACAACCTGCAAATCCAGAGCCTGTAGTACAGCAGAAGGACCATGTGAATAATATGTTGTTGAAGAAGCTTAAGGTAGCCTTACAATTAACAACAGAGGATATGCTAGAAGTATTGGATGATGGAGGTATTGCTGTTTCAAAAGGTGAACTAGGTGCTATTTTACGAAAGCCTGGACATCGTAATTATAAAGAATGCGGAGATAATTTTGCTCGTAAATTCTTAAAAGGCTTAGCGGTTAAATATAGAAGTTAAAGTAAAAAGTGTCTATTCAATAAAGAAAAAGGGAAGCGCCAGAAATTGTATCTTCTGGCGCTTCTTTTATATGTAAGAAAGAGCTTCATCTCTTCTTCCCAAAAGCTGTACTAACTAGTTTCTAAAGTTGATGAAGAGCGACGGACAGATAAACGCAATAAAATTAACAAGAAAAGAGATGCTGATTGTGACGTCAGTCACGATCAGCATCTCAAAAAATCAATCGGTAATAATATAAGCAAAACGTCTGTCCAAAGCCTTTAGAAAACGTTGGAAACAGGCTTTGACCTTAAGTGGCACTTACGTTTTTCTTAAGAAGATACTGTTTCTAATTGCGCGGCTAATACACTCTGTAAAGTACTTAGTTCCTCTTCATTTAAAGGAATCATAGGTAAGCGAACGCCCCCTACAGGAACTCCTTTTAAGTTTAAAGCTGTTTTTACAGGTGTTGGATTGGGTGCTGCAAATAATGCTTTCATAACAGGTAATAGTCTGCGGTGATCCTTAGCAGCCTCCTGAACATTGCCAGCGTTGAACTTTGCAATCATTGCTTGCATTTCATTTCCAATAACATGAGATGCCACTGAAATGACACCTGCTCCACCAATCGATAGTACTGGGATTGTTAACCCATCATCACCGCTATAAAGCGAAAAGTCTTCAGGTGTACTGCTAATGATTTCTGACATTGCATCTAAATTTCCGCCTGCTTCTTTAATAGCGACGATATTTGGTATTTCGGAAAGTCGGATAACTGTTTCCACTGACATATTGACAACACTACGACCTGGAATATTGTATAGAATAATTGGTAAAGATGTGACAGCTGCGATTGTTTGGAAGTGTTGGTACAATCCTTCTTGTGATGGCTTATTGTAATAAGGAACAACAAGCATAATACCATCTACACCTGCATCAGCTGCACGTTTTGTTAACTCGATGGACTCTTTTGTATTATAAGAGCCGGTACCAGCAATTACTGGAACTCTCCCATTCACAACCTCCACTGTAAATTTAAACAGCTGGACTTTTTCTTCTTCTGTTAACGTCGGAGACTCTCCAGTTGTACCAGATACGACTAAGCCCTCTGTTCCACTCTCGATTAAGTAATTTATTAGGTTCTGTGTAGCTGGAAAATCTATCTCCTCATTATGATCAAAAGGAGTCACCATAGCAGTTAATATTTGTCCAAAATTCATAACTTCTCCACATCCTATCGTTTTATTATTAAAAATTCAGGGAGAAGGGCGGTATCAATTACGCCTCGGTGTAATTGCGTCCAGATTTTGAATTGCGCTAAGGCCTGCGTGATGCAGGTCAGGTAGCCGTTGTCGCATGGATGCGACGTACTTAGGCTAACATCCTTTAAGAACTCCCTTCAAAATTTGTGACATCCGCCGGAGGCTTAACTTGAAATTTGTTTAGTCAAGTTAAGTAGACGCAAAAAAGCAACAACGAGGGCTCGTTGCTGCAGTAGAAATAATGTAATATTTCTGTGCGTAAGATAGCCCTCCATATAGTCTCCTATATGACAATCCAGTGTCTATTCAACAGCTGAACCAGCTTCAAGAAAAATGAGATTCTTTTAACTTCGGCAAATTCCCCTTTCAACTATCATCATAGGATCTCATTATCCTCCGAAAGTATACTGATGGTCTTCGCGCCTCTATCCTTACTTCAAATGTATTTGAAATAAGAGAATATTTAATTACTAAAATAATACATGGTTTTTAATACTATTGCAACAGATTACCTGTAAAATAAGTATTAACTTATTTTTATGGCATTATAAACTATATTTTTGATGAAAATTAATAAGTTTCACACGTTAAAACCATACTATACTAGAGGTGAAAAGAATGTATAAATTATTGTCTCATAATGATTTAGATGGAGTCGGATGTGGCATCTTAGCAAAGCTAGCTTTTGGAGAGCAAGTAAAGGTGCGTTATAATTCGATTTCATCTCTGAATCGAGAGATTGAATACTTTTTAGAAAATGATGAGCCAGATACTTTTTTATTTGTAACTGATTTGACTCCAAATGAAGATAATGAAAAAAGACTTAATGATTTTTATAATGCAAAAGGAAAGGTCCAACTAATCGATCATCATAAATCCGCTTTACACTTTAATGATTATGAGTGGGGATATATTTTAGTAGAAGACGATGAAGGTAAACCAACTTCCGCTACTTCATTATTATATGAGTATCTTGTAACAAATAACCTGTTGCAACCAAGCGAGGCAGTATCTGAGTTTGTAGAATTAGTTAGACAGTATGATACATGGGAGTGGGAAAAGAATGGGAACCACCAGGCTCATTCACTAAACTCTCTTTTCTATTTAATATCGATGGAAGAATTTGAAGAAAAAATAATGGAACGACTTCGAACGAGTGACCATTTTGATTTTGATGAATTTGAAAAGAAAATATTGAAAATGGAAGCAGACAAGATTGACAGATATATTCGTCGAAAGAAAAAAGAGATTGTTCAAGCAAACATAGGGGAGCATTTAGCTGGTATTGTGTATGCAGAAACTTACCATTCAGAGCTAGGCAATGAACTAGGAAAAGAATATCCACATCTTGACTATATAGCGATTGTAATCATGGGAGGGAAAAGAATCTCCCTTCGTACAATTTATGACGATATTGATGTATCTGAAGTCGCTGGACAATTCGGCGGAGGAGGACATCAAAAAGCATCTGGCTGTACTTTAACAGAGGAAGCATATAAGTTATTTGTTTTGGACACCTTCCATCTCTCACCGATACTGGCAGACGCAAAAAGAAATCAATATAACTTGAAACTATCATCATTCGGTTCATTTTATATGAATAGAAATAATGATACGTTCATCTTGTATTCTAAAAACAGTCAGGATTGGATACTTGAAAAAAATAAAATTGAATTGGAACAAACCTTTACAAGTTTTGAGGATGGCGAGCGTTTCTTAAAAAGAAACTATGAGGCAGCTTTGGTAAGGGATGAGCTGTTTGTTGATTACTTAATGAGTGAAGTGAAGAAAAGAGACAACTTATAAAGACTTTTCTTTGGTGAAAACGTATTTCTGAATTTTGAGCGGAAAAGTAATTGACTTTTATACCATTTACTTGCGTTCATCCGCCAAATACTTGCTTTCATCAAGACGGTACTAGCGGGTTGTTCTTGCTTACTTGCTTTCAATCTGGATTTACTTGCTCTCGGAGTAGCTTTACTTTCAGAGTGGAATATTTAACCAATATTTACTTCCTCTAATGAAACGGGATAATTGAATATAAATAGAATGATAAGGTATGATTAAAATCGACAGAATCTTTTATAAAAACAATGGAACCGCAGAATTAAAGGGGGCAAATCAAATGGAAATTGGAATAACAACGTTCGTAGAAACAACTCCAGATGTAAAAACAGGAAAAGTAATCAGCCATGCAGAGCGTATTCGTGAGGTCGTGGAGGAAATTGTATTAGCAGATCAAGTAGGTTTAGATGTCTTTGGTGTAGGTGAACATCACCGAAAGGATTATGCGGCTTCTGCGCCAGCTGTTCTTCTAGCTGCAGCTGCTTCACAGACAAAACAAATAAGACTTACAAGCGCTGTTACGGTACTTTCTTCTGATGACCCAGTACGAGTATTTGAGGAGTTTTCGACGTTAGATGCTATTTCCAATGGTCGTGCAGAAATCATGGCTGGACGTGGTTCATTTATCGAATCATTCCCACTTTTTGGATACGATCTAAAGGACTATGATGAATTGTACGAAGAAAAGTTAGATTTGCTTTTGAAAATACGTGAGTCTGAAATGGTTACATGGGACGGTAAGCACCGAGCTGCAATTCAGAATCGTGGAGTTTATCCACGTCCCGTACAAAACCCACTACCGATTTGGATCGCTAGTGGTGGAACTCCCCAATCTGTTGCGAGAGCTGGTTTTCTAGGGTTGCCACTAGTGTTGGCAATTATTGGAGGAAGCCCGCTACAGTTTGAACCACTCGTAAAGCTATATAAAAAAGCAGCAACTCAAGCTGGTCATGACGTATCGAAGCTGACAGTTGCTTCTCACTCTCATGGATTCGTAGCCGAAAGTACCGATATTGCAGTAGATAAATTTTTCCCGCCGACACAGCAAGCGATGAACGTTTTAGGAAGAGAACGTGGATGGGGTCCGTATACTCGTTCAACCTTTGATGCTGCGCGTAGCCTTGAAGGTGCTTTATACGTAGGAGATGTAAAGACGGTAGCTGATAAAATTATATTCCTTCGTAAAAACGTGGGTATCACACGCTTTATGCTTCATGTACCAGTTGGATCAATGCCTCATGAAGACGTAATGAAAGCAATTGAACTACTTGGTAAAGAAGTGGCACCGATAGTACGTACAGAAATAGATAGATGGGAAGCTGAGGATAATTAATATAGCTCTCTATATTATGTAAAAGCTGTTAACGTTACAATGCCTATTTTTATACTCAATAAAATAGCACGACAAACTGTGTTCCGATAATACCGCAGTTTGTCGTGCTGTTTTGTTATGGAAATACTGTCTATTTGTTAGATAAAATCCAACGATCTTTCATAAATAAAATACGACCAATAAAGAAAATAATAATTGCTAATAGAATATTACTGCTTAGTGTCAGTAAAATATGTTCTACATTCAACACACCAAAAAATAACTCTTTAAAGATTGTAAATAAGTTCATTAAGGGAACTACAAAATGTATAGTTGATAATTCATTTAAACCTAAACTTGACGTAAGTAACGCTGGCAACATGACAATCATTGTTACAGGTGTTCCATAACTTTGGGATTCTTTTACCGTTTTCGCTAAAATACTTGTTACCATTAAGGCAGATGCCATAAGTGCAGCAAACGCTATTATTACTAATAATGCTACCACTGCTATCCATATTGCTTCATTGTTTTCAAATGCCAAACCTTCTTTTAATTTCTCGGTAAAGAATATAATCTCCACTGTGACAATGAGTAAGGTAATGATGCCTGTCAAACTTGCTATAATCACCATGGTTATCCATTTTCCTAATAATAGAGCACTACGGTTCACTGGAGTCATCAATAAAGCTTCCATTGTCCGGCGTTCTTTTTCACCAGCGACTAAATCAGAAGCCGATGGGCCAACTCCCACACCTACTGCAACCGATAGCATTAACGGAACTAAGAATGCAATTAACATCATAGAAGAATCACCTTCTACCGTTTGGACTTGTTCAATTATAAAGGGTGTTAATAGTTCACTTTCTATATTATTTTGTTGTAAGCGTTCCGCAACGATTTGTTGATTATATTGGCCAAATGCAGACTCGATATAGCTGGCAGCGAGCGCGCTTTTTTGACTGTATGAATCGCCAAGTACTTGAATGGTTGGTGTATTCTCGTTTGTTATTTGCTGTTCAAAGTCAGATGGAATTATTACTCCAGCTAATGCATCGCCATTCGCTATAGTTTCTTCCACATTTGCAACACCTGTCACTTCCATATTGTCATAAGAAGTGAGTAATTGCTTTGCAAATTCAAGTTGCTCTTCATTTACGACAATCCCGTAAGTTTCATCTTCATCACTAGTTAATAAATTTTCATAGAAGAACACAAGTGCACTCATGAGGACCAGCGGAAGCAATACTGTAAGAAGTAAGGTTCTACGATCTCGAAAACTATCTTTCAATTCTTTTTTTAAAATATTAAGCATCCTTTTGTCCTCCTCGTACTAACTTACTCATAAAGATATAGTTTAAGTCTTGATTATTTTCTTCTTTATAAAGTTCTTCAAGAGTTCCTTCATAAACTAATTCACCTTTATGAATCATTGCGACTCGATCGCAAAGCGTAGTTATTTCTTCTACATAATGACTAGAGAAAATAATCGTTTTGCCTTCCCCTTTTAGCTGATGAACGAGTTGGCGAAATACACTCGAAGATGTAATATCAAGACCTGTAGTCGGTTCATCAAAAAGAATAATATCGGGATCATGCAGAATCGTTCTTGCAATGGCTACTTTTTGTCGCATTCCTTTCGAAAAACCACCTACTCTACGATCTAAGTAGTCGCGCATACCAAAAGTTTTTGCTAGCTTTTCAATACGCACTTTTGTCTCATGTGCGCCTAAGCCATATAAGGAGGCAAAGTATTCTAGGTTCTCTCGGGCTGTTAGACGATCATACAAACCTGTCTCACTTCCGAATAATACACCGAGTCTTTTTTTTACTTCATCAGATTCTTTCACTGTATTAAAGCCGTCAACATGAATTTCACCATTCGAGGGTTGAATGAGTGTAGCAATTGAACGAAGTAAGGTTGTTTTCCCAGCTCCATTTTCACCAAGTAGTCCGAGAACTTCACCTTCTTCAATTTTTAAAGAAACATGCTTTAAAGCTGTTACGTACTTCTTTTTTTCATAGAACTGCTTTGTCACTTCTTGTATATGAATCATATTTTTCACCTCTGTTATTTATTGTCTTTATCTTACTAAGGAAAGCACTGGCTGTCTGCGAAGATGTCGCGAAAGAGCCATTTGAGGTCGCCAAACGGGTAAAACAAAGTAACTTATGCCAGAAAATTCATTTTAGTGTAAAATTAATAAGGTATAAGGGGAGATAATATGAGAGTAGGACTAGTTGATGACAGACAAATAGATTTAGATAAATTACAAGGAATTATCACAACGATTGAAAAGGTTGATATAGTTTTTGCGACAACTTCTGCGACAACAGCTTATGAAGAAATCAAAAAGCAATCCGTTGATTTACTTATTGCTGATATTGAGATGCCTGACCTCACGGGCTATGAACTAGCAGACATTATCCATTCACATGCACTTAATATCTCAGTTATTTTTGTAACAGCGAATAGCGGATATGCGGTCCATGCTTTTGAAATAAATGTACATGACTACATTATGAAACCATATACAAAAGAGCGTCTCATTCATTCAATTGAGCGTTTGATGGCGAAACAATATAAATCCGAAATGACTGGACGTTTATATATTAAACAAAAAAATGATATTCATATTATTCAAAAGCAAGATATTATTTTTATCGAACGCACTGGACGTTCAACAATGATTCATACTAAAAATGGTCCCATCAAAACCTATCAGACATTAAATGAATTAGAAGGTGAATTAAGAGAACGTTCGTTCTTGAGATCCCACCGTTCCTTCATTATTAATATTCTTTACATCATGAATTTTTCTTTGTATGCAAAAAATTCCTATCTAGTTTCTTTTGAGAAAATAGAGGAAAAGGCTGTAATTACAAAAGAAAATATTGATATACTTCAACGGAATTATTTCTGAGGTGAAACTTATGGGAAAATTATTTTTATACAGTGTTTTATGCATAATACATATGTCTTTACTTTTACAGGTGGTTTTACCATTTTGGGTTGCTGGATTGATAGGACTTTCCATAAGCTTCTGCACTTATAAATATGTAATAGTTGATATAACTTGGGGTGTTCAGATTTTATTAGTGGGCATATATGTATTTAGCGAACCGTCGTTAGCATATATTTGTGTATTACTAAGTAGTATTACATTATTTATATACAGCGTGAAAGATAGAAAAACAAAGAATAAGATTCGTGAGAAAATAGCTAGAACAGAAGTCCAACATAACGAATACAATCAAACCTTTCAAATGCTAAAAAAAGAAAGACATGATTATTTGAAGCATATTAACGCCATTCATTATTTGATGCAAAGGCAGTCAAGGGAAGATGCAATTCAATACATGGAAGTCTTAATTGACGGATACGAAGAAACAAACTTATCTATAAAAGGAGAACATGGTGCAGTGGCAGCTATACTACACAGTATTTATAAACGTGCTCACTTTAGTAATATAGCAATCAACTATCATTTCGATATACCTTGTTCTAAATTGCCCCTAGATACTCTAAAAGTGGTTGCATTGCTAGGAAACATTTTAGAAAATGCTTTAGATGCCTGTGAAGAATGGCATCAACGTTCTGGTGTGCAAGGGTTTATTGAAATGACTTTGCAAAAAAGAAGTGGCCTTTACATATTAACCTGTAAAAATAGTACAGTACGACTGCCTCAAAAAGTAGCAGATCAATTATTTAAAAAGGTGGGCGTAACGACTAAACCTTCACATGATGGATTAGGTACCTCTATAATTCAAAACATTATCGAAGAACAGCAGGGGTATTTAGAATTTTTAAATGAGAAGGAAATGTTTACTTTAGTATGTAAACTTCCGAGTATCCACAGTAATTAAAGGGAGCGATTTTCGTTCTCTTTTTTTGATTATTCTATTATGAAGTAGGGATTTTACTCATAGAAATAGAAAGAGTAATAAATTTAGCAGTTTAATGTAAGCCCTAAATAGGTTAAATGTTATAATTAGAATAGTATTTGATTTCGGAATGTATAAAAAAGAAGTGAAGGTGAGTAATGATATGAATGAAAAATTAATCATCGCCGATGATTGCTATAAGCAAGCTGAAGAGAAGGCCAATCATTATTTCCAATCACTTTATGCGCAGGTCCAGCAAAAGGCGTTTGCAAGAATCCTTACAGAAGATATACACCTTTGGAAAGGTAATCATATTCGGCATCGCTCTTTATTTACGTTGTTTTCACGAGGAAATAAACAACCGAATTCAAAAGAGTATCACCATTATATAAAGTGGCTAAATTATACAGGTAAATTAGATAATTATTTAAATCGAAGCATTTCCTATATTTTTATGCGAGATCTTGGTAAAGCATTGAACTCTCCAGAAACCGAGAATCGGATTCGGAGTGTAGTGGAAAGTTTAAAAACTCACCTAACATCCACTACAGCAGATCAAAAGAATGATGGAGAGATGTTCAGTATGACTGGTTTGTACCGCCTTTCTCAGAAAGAGGGTGTGGAATCAACCTTCATATGGCTGATAAACAAGCTCAAGATAGTATCCGCAAATATTCCAACAGGGATGGATGCTGAGCATGCACAGCGAAAACTTATGAAAATCATTGCAGGGGTAATTATGCAAGAAATTGAAGAGATGGACGATGAGGTTTCTCCTGAAGAACGTAGGCAGAGGCTTGATAAAACGATTAGGCTAGGTTATTCCTATGGGCTTACCTATCCGTTTATAGACGATCTTCTAGATGCAAAAATTCTATCGGATGAAGAAGAAAAACAATATGCTAGTCTGATACGTATCACACTTACTACAGGAATAGTCCCAGAACTGGATGATTGGAATGGAAATAATGCAGAGTTTATCGGTTATATTCATACAGAACTAAAAGAAGCCTTTGAGTATATTAAGGCACATCAGCGACCAGAGACAAGAAATAACTTTTTCGAACAATCTTATGTGTTTTTCAATTCTCAAGAAGTAGATCGAAAAAAGGATTTAGCTCATGCGAAATATACAAACGAAGAACTTTATATACCAGTTATTTTAAAATCTGCTTCTTCTCGATTGATTGTTCGTTCCGTAATTGGTGCTCCTGAAGATGAAGGGTTTGACAGTCGAACATTTTTTTATGGTATTTACAATCAACTTGCAGATGATTTTGCTGATATGTTTGATGACATGGAGGAGGGAGCAGTAACTCCCTATACGTACTACTTGAAGTATCACGATAAACGGTCAGATCTCATCAATCCATTTGAGATGTACTGGACGGTAATCTCTAATTTGATTCATCAAGTTTATAATTCAGATAAAATGACGAGTGAGGTAATTTTAGATCGGGCTATAAATGGGCTAAAACGATTTAAGGAGAGAGCAGGTGCGGAAAAATACAAAGAGGTAATGGTCCTTTTTGCTTCCGGAAATCCTAAATTCAATAAACTTATTCAAGAGATGGTACGAAAAGCGGATGATGTAGATTTCTTCGACAAGCTGCTGCGTGACCATATGATTACAAGCTTAAAAAATGACAGACAAGGGCAGGAAGACTTTATTGATACGGCGAAAGCTATCCGTAGTGAGATTAATAACGTCCTGAATATCCCGAAAACTAATGAAATGAATGATTCGATAATAGATGCTGCCAACTACAGTCTACAAGGAGATGGAAAGCGATTAAGGCCAATAGTTACATGGTTTATGGGAGTTAACGCATATGGCTTAAATAACTCGGTGTTGGAACCACTTTTAAAATCATTAGAATATATGCATACAGCCTCTCTCATTTTTGACGATCTTCCGTCTCAAGATAATGCTTCCCTTCGCAGAGGTCGACCAACACTCCATGAGGTTTATAATGTATCTATTGCAGAGTTGACTGGGCTTTTCCTGACTCAGAAGGCTATTTGGGAGCAAACCACTTTGGAGCAGTTCGATTCGAAAGCCGTGCTCAGGCTTATCCAATATTCAGCACAAGTGACAGCAGATATGTGTAGAGGTCAAGCAATGGACTTAGATTCCAAAGGGCAAAAATTGTCTTTGGAACAATTAAATAAAATGTGCTTTTACAAAACTGGACTAGGCTTTGAAGCATCTATTCTTATGCCTGCAATTCTAGCAAATACTAGTAAATTAGAAATAGAGGCATTGAAAAAATTTGCCCGCCATGCAGGTATTGCTTTTCAGATTAAGGATGACCTTCTCGATGTGGAAGGTGAAACTGCTTTACTTGGAAAAACGGTTGGCAAGGATCTAGAAAATAATAGCTCTACTTTCGTATCTATATTAGGTGCGGAAGATGCCAAAAAGGAGATGTGGGAAAATTACTGTATTGCGATGGAATCATTACAAGATGTCCCGCGGGATACCACTTTTTTAAAGCATTTTTTGGATTATATTATCAATCGCGACAAGTAAGACGCGGACGTGGTAATATTAAAACCCCTTCGAGTAAAGTTAAAAGTGATCTCTTTAGCGTTCAAAAAGAGGCTACCCAAAAAAGTCATAATTTATTGACTTAATGGGTAGTCTTTTTTGAAATTATGGGTGTATAGAAACCGGAGTTCCTATGGGAACAATTTGTGCTAATTCCTCAACATCTTCATTGTGCATACGAATACAACCATGTGAGACTGCTTTTCCAATAGAGCTAGGATTGTTGGTACCGTGAATCCCGTAGTGTTCTTTTGATAAACTCATCCACATTGTGCCAAAAGGTCCACCAGGATTAGGCTCTTTATTTATAATGATAAAATGTCCTACAGGTGTATTGAATAATATTCTACCCACTGCTATTGGGTACTCTTTTTGTAAAATACCGTTTCTTCGTAATCGTAGCCGACGATTGTTTATGGAAACCTCTATTTGATAGGGAAGCGTATTTGGGTCCGGATAGCCTGGTATAACAATGGATTGACCAATAAAAAGCATGTTCGGATTTATAGAATGGTTGGCGTTAATAATTTCGGATAGGGGTGTGCGATAGTCTCTGGCTATTTGACTCAGTGTTTCGCCTTGTTGAACAGTATGAATCAGTATAACCACCTCCGTTCTAATTAGTTGAAATAGTTCATTATATGCTAATTCAAAAAAATGCCTCATCCTAATGCATTTTTTCGAAATACTACCTACTCGTGGAAAGTCTATCAATTTTAGTATAAGGACATCGTTTCACGAATAGAATCTCTTATAACAGAATTCTAAAGGTGGAATGAGATTGAAAATACTATGTATATTTCTATTATTTGTTGTTTATTTCGCATTATCACTTTCATTAGAAAGTACAAACGCAATTGGCATATATTTAGTCATTTCATTGGGGTTATTCTTTTGGGGAGTCATCGAGTGGAGAAGTATTATAAATAGAAGAAACGCTGAAGATAGAAGGAGACTTGAGGAGGTAATCGCGGAAATTCCGCATACGCAATCTCAGATCTCAGACAATTTGTTAAATGTTATGCTAATAGATGATGTAAATAACTTTCTTTATATACTTCAAAGAGATTCTTTGCAAGTAGATTTTGATATAGAAACCATTCTGTTTTCTCAAGTACTAGAGATTGCGATAATAGAGGAAGAAAATGTTTTAAATTTATATCCTAAGGAAGGTTTATTAGGAAGTACACTTGCGAATAACGAAGAAATAAATGAGGAAGATTTTGAAGAGGAAGAAGATGAAGATGAAGATGAAGAGGATGAACTCATAGAAGCATTATGTTTGCAAATAGTAGTAGATGATTTAACCAATCCCATTTTAGAATATCCATTTATATCAAATGATCACTCTCTCGCTAAAGACTCTGACGAGTATATAGAAGCATACTCATGTTGTAACGAGTGGTATCAGAAAATATTTATTATTATTAAACGCTTTGAACATGACAAAGTAGCTGTGAAACTTTGGCAATAAAGAAAATAGAAGTGGAATATATTTAAAAATTGAATAGAAGTACAAGATTAAACCATTCTAAAAGGTAATAATTTTCTATGTAACGATATAGACAGGAAAACGTCTATATAAATAGATAACCTTTTAGGAGGAGAAAAAATGAAAATACTAAGTATAATTCTTTTGATGAGCATTTCTTTAGTTGGATGTGGAAATATAGAAAATGATGTGAAGGTACTTTCAGAAGAGCATCCTCCAGAAGAGACTAATAACCAAGCGGAGAAGGTTGTACGAGAATTGGTAGAAACGTTTGGAAGTAGGCTACAAAACGTTTCATTACTAGGTCCAGAAGGGGACTTAGAAAAGAGCATGCAAGAAAACTATGGAGAATTAGTTACTCCCAAGCTTGTTGAAAAATGGTTGGTTGATCCGCTAAACGCTCCTGGAAGACTAACCTCCAGTCCATGGCCAGATCGGATTGAAATTAATACGCTCCAGGAAAAGTCTAAATTTGTATATGCGGTGACTGGTGAAATAATCGACATAACAAGTGGCGAAAAGATGGCTAACAGAATACCTATTGAGCTTCTAGTAGAGAAAATAGGTGGAAAGTGGCTGATTAGTGAGGTAGTAATGGCCAGTGCTGAGCAGAATAATTCAACTGTATATGAAAATTCCGAATACGGCTTTTCTTTCGCATTGCCGGATACTTGGAAAAACTATTCGATTGTAACAGACAAGTGGGAAGGCTTATCCATTCCTACAACTGGTAAAGAAGAAGTAATTGAAACAGGACCAATGATATCCATTCGTCATCCGGAGTGGTCTGCCAAAGATCCACGCCAGGATATTCCCATCATGATTTTGACGATAGAACAATGGGATATGCTCCGGCAAGAGAAATTTCATATAGGAGCAGCACCGATTCCACCAACGGAATTAGCTAGAAATGACAAGTACGTTTTTGCGTTACCAGCGCGATATAACTTTGCATTTCCAACGGGATATGAGGAAGTCGAACAGATTTTAGAAGGAAATCCAATAGACGTAACTGAAGGATAAATATTATAAAAGGTGCTAAACCAAGTAATGGAATATGCTTGGGCGGCACCTTTTTTAATTAACTGTTCAAAATCTGTTTAAATTATCCGTTAAATAAGTAACCTAGTTTTCACAACTGGGCATACCTGGAACAGATCCACTTGTCGGAGATAATCTTTTTTGCTTGCATTGTTCCTCGAGGATAGTGGCTAGTATTTTCTGTATCACTTTTGATTCGGGTGTTTCATTCAAATGAAATGCAAGATTGCATTCTTCCATTGGATCCCTTGTTACATTATATAATTCATACTGATCGTCGACTGGTGATTGTTTAGTTGTAGTTATACAAATGGCAACCTCCTTCGTATCTGAAACTGGGTGAGGATCTTTCTGATCGGTCACTTCATCATCTACACCTGGGTTACTCCAAAATTGAGGATTATCAAAATAACGAGTAAGCTTCCAAATCTCATCCGTTTTTTCCTTTCCAGTTGGTAGTTTCAAAATCACGGTTTCTAGGTGATTTGGCTGAATAACGGATTCATATGGCTTTCCTGTTACGGTTAACTGGTTCAATCCTTTCGTTACTTCATCATCCGTCATAAAATATATAGGCTCGTTGGCTCGAGGGAATTTGTTCTTGCCATTTACTAATGCAGAGAGATCTCGTCCTACCAATGGATGCACCTCTGTATGACTTTTTTTGAGTTCATTTTGAGCATCGACTGCATTAATATTCGCTAGACCTAAAAGAGTTGGGATAATGTCTAAATGACTTGTAATCATGTCAGTTTCGGTAGTAGTAGAAAATTTAGGGCTATGAATAATTAGTGGGACATTCAGGGATTCTTCGTAAGCATTATGCCATTTTTGAAATAAACCACCGTGTGCTCCGACTAAGCTTCCATGATCTGCTGTAAAAACGATAATAGTATCCTCGTAAAAGACAGAAGATTGCAGAGCTTGAAATACTTTATACATCTCATCGTCTACCTTTTTTTGAAGAGAATAGTAAAGCTGTCTATAAAGAAGTGAATCGAATGTTGGCTGAAGTGCTTGTTGATAGACATCACGATAACTCAACTGAGCAGATGGTTTAGTGAATAGGTTTTCATTTGCTGTAGGAGCAGGTGGAACGAAAGGAAGAGTAGGGTCAATCTCAAAATTAAACATTGGATTGAACCGAGTGTATAGACCAAGGAGGGTAATATCATGTGGATTTACAAAAGAGGAGACAATTAGCCATGGCTGATTATCAGCTGAGTGTGCTTTTCTTTCGAGCGAATGAATTAAATCCACGACCTCCTGTGCGTATATTTCATCTCGTCCACTTACTCCAATACCTGCTGAAGACCCAGAATTTCGTGGATTTGATCCATGTGGTTCTGGACCAAGCCAACCATCAAAACCATAATTATTCAACCTATTGGCATGTTCATAGAGCTGCTCTTGGGCACGATTAGGTACACCTGTTTTAGTGTTGTAGCTAGGCAGGGCATTATGTGTACCAGGGATTAAAATATCCTCATCGGAAAGATGCCATTTTCCTTTCCAATAGGTTTGATATCCTGCAGTACGAAAATAATCTCCTAAAGTAGGTACTGTATTGGGATCCAACCAAAATACATCGGGGTCAAATGCACCTTTTGCAACACCAGTCGTTTGTGTCACTCCGTGAAGTGATGGATACTGACCGGTGAAAAGTGTTGTCCTACTTGGAGAACATGCCGTACTTCCAATATAATGGTTTAAAAATGTCATCCCCTTATTCTGTACAAGGTTATGTGTTTTTAAATTTTTCATTCGCCATTCTCTTAAGGCCTCGGTTTCATAAACAGTCGGAAATCTCTCTTCGTCAACAATTATAAAAAGTATATTAGGTCGCTTTTTGTGCTGATGGGAACTAGAACTTGAAAAATCTTTATTTGATTTGCTCAATTTAATAACTCCTCCATTTATTTTAAATATCTATTTAGCTTATGAAAAAATGAGGAGTGGGAATGGATATTTAGTCTAGAGATGTCCAATTATTAAACAAAGCTTGGACTGTAAATACAATTTTATAAAGCAAAAAGCTGCAACGACAATTAGTCATTGCAGCTTTTATTGATATCCTTTCGAATTCATTGCTTGGATTCAATTTCGTTGATAGAGATTAGGTTAAGTACATACTTTCTAAGATTTGGACAACTTCTTCAACGGGAATTTTCATATCATCATTAATCCATTTTCGTATTACTTCAATGGTTCCTCCTGTTGAATAAGAGAAATAGTATTCTATATAATTCTCGTTAGCATTTGGTAACTGTTTCTTTTTCGCAATTGAATTTTCATAAGTATAATTCAAAATTGTATTAAACACCCGTGAGCTACTTTTTTCATTTAAAATGATTTTGCAGAACTCCTTATTTTCTAGTATCAAATTCAATACTCCATAGAGGGATTCGTCTCCAGAATTATTTATTTTACTCATCATATTATCTATCATTTCATCTTCTATACTTATCATTAAATCAAACGGATCATTGTAATAAGAATAAAAAGTTCCACGATTAATATCAGCTTCCTTGCAAATCTCAGTAACAGTAATTTTATTTAAGTTTTTGGCCTGAAGTAAAAGTAAGAAAGCATCAATAATTACTTTTTTACTATACAATGTTCTCCGATTTCCTTTTATGCCAACCATGTAATTCGCCTCCAACTTACTATTCAATTCTATTTAATATGTCGTTAATCGAACAAAAATTTTAAAATTTGTCTTTTTAATAACATGTAGTTTATCTTTGCTTATTGTTATCTTTCAACAGCTTTAATATACTCTGTCTATTCTATTAAAACAACAGGTGTATAAATAATAACTAGTTGTTTTAGATGAGTAATTTTAGGATGAAAGGAAACTTAAAATGGCAAAGTATCTTTACAAATTAGGAAAATGGGCAGCAACGAATAGTAAGAAAGTAATTGGAGTCGCATTAGCAGTTCTCATCGTTATCGCAGTTTTTGCACTAAATCTGGGGGCGAATTTTTCCGATGAGATGACTATACCAGGAACAGAGTCAGAAAAAGCACTTCAACTTATGAAAAAAGAATTTCCATTTAATACAGGTGGTCAAGTGCAATTAGTATTAAAAGCACCAGAAAATAAAACCTTAGATTCTGAAGAGGTTAATAAAGTAATAATAGATACATTGATAGAGATAAAAGAAAAGGATGGACATGTTGTTTCTGTAGCAAGTCCAGTGGAATTAGGAAATTTAAGTAAAGATAAGAAACTAGGATATGCTATTGTTACTTACAATATAGCGGCAGACAAAGTATCAGAAAAATCAAAGGAAAATATTAAAGAAAATATTGAAAGTACTCGAGACGCTGGTATTCAAACAGAGTTAGCTGGTGATGTTGAATTCACTGAACTGGAAATTGGGGGAATCACAGAGGCTATTGGAGTAGTTGTAGCTTATATTATATTGGCAATTACTTTTATATCCTTCTTAGCGGCAGGAATGCCAATTTTAATGGCAGTTATTGGCCTAGCTATTGGCCTACTATTGATAGTTATTGGAACAAATTATCTGGATATTACTTCTGTTTCGATAACTTTAGCTGCAATGTTGGGATTAGCGGTAGGAATCGATTATGCTTTGTTTATAATGACTCGTTTTAGACAACAAAGGAAAGAAGGATATTCTGTTTCAGAGTCTGTAGCAATTGCAACTGGAACAGCTGGCAGTGCTGTAGTGTTTGCTGGGATAACTGTTATTGTTGCGCTGTTAGGTTTATCTGTTGCACAGATACCATTTTTAACAATGATGGGTCTATCTGCTGCTCTTTGTGTTTTATTTGCAATATTTATCGCAGTTATTGTGGTTCCAGCCTTTTTAGGAATTATGGGACATAAAGTGGGAGCGGATAGAAAGAATGCACTATTAAGCAAAATTATTAAAAGTAATAAAAAACAGACTACTTCCGATAGATGAGGAAACTTTGTAGCGAAACGCCCATGGAGAGTTGCAGTTATTGGAATTGTTCTTCTTTCTATTATTGCGACTCCTATTCTCCATATGGAGCTTGGTCTTCCAGATAACGGTTCGAAAAATGAAGAGACAACAGAAAGAAAAGCATATGATTTATTAACTGAAGCTTATGGACCTGGTCATCATGCAACATTACTTGTAGTTGCTAAAACCTCAAGTGAAACAACCAATTTACAATTGGCGTTAAATGATACTATAGAAGAGTTAAGTGGTTTATCAAATGTCAAAAGTGTTAGTCCTGCAATTCCTGGACCATCAGGGGATTTATATCTGATTTCAATTACTCCAGAAACAGGATCAAACGATGCAGCAACAAAAGAACTTGTAAATGACATTAGAAAAAGATCTGATGCCCTGAAGAAGTCAGATCATATAACCTTGATGGTTACGGGAACAACGGCAGTAAACATTGATATCTCACAAAAATTGAGTGATGC
This sequence comes from Psychrobacillus sp. BM2, assembly GCF_048572895.1. Lineage (GTDB taxonomy): Bacteria > Bacillota > Bacilli > Bacillales_A > Planococcaceae > Psychrobacillus. Next base: position 3,161,209 of record NZ_CP183878.1, on the reverse strand, counting down.
ATTGCCAGTATTCGCTTTATTGATTATTGGATTTTCATTTGTTTTATTGGTACTAGTATTTAGGTCAATTCTAGTTCCATTAAAAGCAGTTCTAGGATTTGTACTTTCTTTGGGTGCTACATTAGGATTTACAGTGTTTGTTGTACAGGATGGAAACTTAATAGATCTTTTTGGATTTCCTATTGCGGATCCCGTATTAAGTTTTTTACCTGTGATTGTGATAGGGATTTTGTTCGGGTTAGCCATGGACTATGAGGTCTTTTTAGTTAGTAGAATGCGTGAAGTATATACACATATGGGAAATGCACGTGAGGCTGTTTTAGCTGGGATGAGAGACAGTGGTGGAGTAGTTACAGCTGCAGGGTTAATCATGATTTCTGTATTTACTGGATTTATGTTAGCTCCAGATCCAATGATTAAATCCATGGGACTAGCCCTCACATTTGGTGTTCTATTTGATGCTTTTGTGGTAAGAATGGCTATTGTACCAGCAGTTATGATTATAATGGGGAAATCAGCTTGGTACTTACCAAAGTGGTTAGATAAAATACTTCCAAATTTAGATATTGAGGGAGAAGCATTTATGAAGGAAGTGGAAAAAAACAAGAAATAATATTGGGTGAATAATCCCAATAAGATTCTAGTTGAACTATAGAAAAAAAAGACCTGAAATAGGTCCTTTTTTAATAGAAAGTATTTAAAAATGTAGTATGAACACTGGGTTTGGGCTCTTTTAAAAATGAATAATACGACTGATTTCCGTTTCAGGTGGAAGAAAGCAGATTATCTTTTATACTAGTGGAAATAAAGAAAAGTAGTAAGTGTTTGACTCATAAAGAAGCGAAATAGCTAACGAAATTGCATCTTCCAGAGCTTCTTCTATAAATAGGAAAGCAGCTTTTCTCTAGTTATCCAAAAACGCACTAATCTGTTTCTAAGAGTTGTAGGAGGGCGACGGACAGGGACAGGCAAACGCCATAAGATTACCGAAAAAAGAGAAGCTGGTCGTGACGCAGTCACGACCAGCTTCTTTAAAAATCAATCGGTAATATATAACGACTCGTCTGTCCAAAGCCTACTGAAAACGCTAGAAACAGGGATTTAAAGGACCGGGTGTCTTTTTACTTAGTTTTTCTTATTGAAATCAACAATATCTTCAGCTTATAATTTTATTTAACTTTTTCCAGCATTTCTAGGAAAGCAGGTGGAATCGTTATTGGTTGGCTTGAATTGCTTATTAACTTAGTTAATTCATCTACTTCGGTTATTTTATTTTCGCTTTTAATAACCTTTACTTCATTATGCAGTCTTTCCATCTTCTCATCTAGTGCAAATGCGGAATCGGCAGCTTCTTTTAACTCGTTTAATAATTGTTCGGGCACAAACTGATCATATTTATAAAAAATTTTATGTTCTAGGCTTGCCCAAAAGTCCATCGCAATAGTTCGGATTTGCACTTCAACTGTTACAATTTCCTTACCATCCGACATGAAAACAGGAGTTTCCAATAAAACATGTAAACTCTTATAGCCATTACTTTTTGGATTTTTAATATAATCTTTTACTTCCAATACTTTTATATCACTTTGTTTTTCCAACATGTCAAACACCCGATAAATATCAGAAATAAAAGAACAAGAAATCCGCATTCCCGCAATGTCTTTCACATTTTCTCGTATGCTCTCTACTGAAATACTTTTACCTTTTCGATTAAGTTTTTTCAATATACTTTCTGGTGATTTCAATCTAGAATTCGTATGTTCAATTGGATTATATTCGTGGATCATTAAAAATTCTTCTCGTAGAATTTCAATTTTTGTTTCAAGCTCACTTAATGCAAATTTATATAACAGCATCATTCGCGTCATTTTCTTTTTCATCTGCTGAAACTGTTCTACTTGCTCTGGATTCATCTTTAAGCGCTCCTTCAATAATATGCCTGTGAAAATAATAACAAATTTGTCCTTGTTAAACAAATATATTGCGAGTTGTCTCTGTTGGATTTGAGCAGTTGCATATTAACTTGGAGGAAAATAGATTAAAAAATAGTAGCACAAAGCATTGATATGATTTGTGCTACTAAATTTATATTTTGCCATGCACTTTTAACGAATTGATTCATTAATACTACTATTTTTATTTTTTTGTAGTAGGTAAATTATTAATTCTATAAAAGCAATTGCTATTAGTGATAACCCAAAAAGTGGCATTACTATCCCTAGAGTTACTAATAAGATGATGAATCCTACAAAACTTTTTCCCATCGGAGTTTTAGGGGGAGCTGACAATTTCCCTTTTACTTTTCTATCCAGCCACATCTTGTATCCCCAAATGATAATTGTTAAAAATGCCAAACAAACGAGTAAATTGATTATTTTATTTGGCCAACCAAATAAATGACCTTCATGCAATGGAATACCCCATGTAAACCATTTTCCTAAAATACCATACTCCTCGTAACCAACTTTTGAAATCAGCTTGCCGCTATATTGATCAAAATAGTTAGTTACTTCTTCATGTGGGCTAACATCTAAACCAGTGACCCCTGTATTACTCCCTTTTGATACGGTATACACGTCGTCTCCACTCATTGGAAAAACAATAGAATATGGTTTGGAGATATGCGATTCGTCAACCTTCTCCATTAGTTGTTGCACACTGATCATATTACTGTTATCGTTCAGGTGAGACATACCAGCCATATCATTATGGTGAGCATGTGCCTCGCTTGATGTAGGTGCTTCATTTTTACGAGTAGCCCATGGAATTTCGTTGATCTCCGATATTGGTGGAACTTGTTTCAATTCTGGAATACCAATAGACGGATGTGATTGTGCCGCTGAGTATATGAAATTACCCATAAGAGCTGACCATGGCAAACCAGTAAAGATCAAAATAACCATTGGAATAGCAATTATAGTACCAGTAATAGCATGAAGTTTTTTATGCTTTTGTCTCTTATTATTGGTTCCTTTCTGCCTTTTAAAGACCTTTCCTTTAAAGGACATATACACTCCCGAAATAAGTAAAAATATAGCCCAACACGCTGCTAATTCAACCAAATAGTTTACAACTGTTCCACCTACAAATAAAGAACTATGTAAACCTCTCATGACATTCGAATAAGTGGATGCGGCGTTCTGACTACCTACAATCTGATTATGGTTATCTACAAAGAGATATTTTTGGTTGCCTTCTGTATTGGTCATAGTAAATCTTGTATTGTAATCACCATTTAAAACACTTACTTTTGCTACACTATAACCCTCATATTGATTTTCCGCATTCCCTATCGCTTCATCTATAGAGACACTTTCACTTTTGTTACTGTCGCCAAAAAATAAATCATCATACAGTTGATTTTCAACATCTGTATAAAATAAGTATCCGATACCACTAATTGTTAGCGTAATCAGTAATGGTGCAATAAATATCGCTGCATAAAAGTGCCAACGCCAAAAAATATTATAGAAACGCTTTTTATTCTTCAAATTTCTTCCCCCACGTCATTAGTAGTTCAGTGATTTTCGTAATCTGGCTTAAATTCCTGACTCGAATATCATTTTATAAAATAGTTGTGAAATTTGATTGAAATAAAAAGCTTCTATCTAAATATTTTCTTATTCCTTAAGTAAACCGCCATTATACTTATAATGGTAAGTTTCTCTAGTTCCTAGAATTTTTACACATGAAAGCAGTTTGTACTTTCATATAATTATAAAGGATACGGGCATGCCTTCCTTTTTGTGAATAGCTATTTATTTTTGGTTGTAGCTTGCTAAGAAACTCGCGGTCACATTCGCACCGATTATTTCCTCTGCGATAACATTCGTCATGGGCTTTACAAGCTGCATCTATCTCATTTATTGGAGCACCAGGTCCACTACAACCGGGACCACACCAATTATACCCAGGCAACACGCAAAAACCACCCTTTCTATTTCTTCTCCATGTCAAATCAAACACCCCCTCAAATTTCTTTATTTTTTTATAATCTATTCAAAAACTTTGATAATGTATAAACTGCTGTCTATTCAAGTGCTATTTCTTTTAAGATATATTTAAAATGTACTACATTAGAAAGGAACGATTAAATTCGGACAAAACAGCAACTCATTAATTTAAATCTTTTCCAAATATATACCTTGACTTCAAGATAATAATTCCCTAAAATTAACTAAACCAAGTGAAAAACTATGTTTTATAAAAGAGGATGATGAGAAGTGGAAGAAACAAAGAATCAGGTACCAACTGAAGTCGATGAAAAGGGTAAGTTTATTCGTCAAAAAAATCGTTTTGCTACACCTTTTGGAAGTGAACCTGGGGAGCTTCCAGTAGAAGCTGGAAGATATCGCCTTCTATGGGCGGCTGTTTGTCCATGGGCACATCGTTCTGTCATTGTGCGAAGTGTACTCGGGTTAGAGGATGTTATTAGCTTAGGAACAGCAAGTCCGATGCGTCCGAATATTGAGCGGGTCGACTGGGAATTTTCATTGGATGAAAATGGAGTAGATCCTGTTTTAGGTATTCAATATATAAGTGAAGTATATCTTCAAGCAGATGCTACATATGAGGGCAGACCAACTGTCCCTGTCATTGTCGATGTGGCAGAGAAAAAGGCGGTTAACAATGATTACTTCCGATTAACAAACCATCTAGAAATAGCTTGGAAACCGTTCCACAAAGAAAATGCACCAGATTTATATCCAGAGCATTTACGTGAAGAGATTGATGTATTAAGTGATGTTATTTTCCATGAAGTGAATAATGGTGTATATAAATGTGGATTTGCTCGCTCACAGGAAGCATATGAAGAGGCGTATGATGTTTTATTTGCCCGTTTGGATGAAATAGAAAAACGTCTTTCTACGCAACGCTTCTTGTTTGGAGACTATATAACGGATTCTGATGTTCGACTATACGCGACACTTGTACGCTTCGATGTTGCGTATTATGCTGCTTTTAAAACAAATCGAAATCGGATTGTAGATTTCCCAAATTTATGGGGCTACTTTTGCGATTTATATCAAACACCTGGCTTCGGTGATACAACAGATTTTAAAGCGATTAAAATACATTATCATTTATCGAACCATATTGCGAGTGACGACCAAAAAGGATCAAATAACATACTACCAAAAGGTCCAGATACGTCAATCTTCAACTTAAAGCATGATCGTGAAGCGTTAAGTGGCAAGCAAGAAAAATTTCTTATTCAATAAGGGGATGGAGAACTTGATCATACGTGATTCAAAAGAGGATGAATTAGCATTTATCCGTGAAATGAGATTACTGGCATATGAGGAGCATACTACCAAAATACCGGAAGCGCATTGGAACACTCTTAAGAAATCCATTTTATCGGATGCAGATACGAAACCCGGCATTGAACGAATAGTAGCAGAAATTGATGGCGAAATTGTTGGAAGTGTTGCCTTGTTTGCACCGGATAAGCAAATATATGAAGGCTTATTAGATGAAGAATTGGATTTTCCAGAGCTACGTATGCTAGCAATATCAACAAAAGCTAGGGGAAAAGGTGTAGCTACAGCACTCATCAATGAATGCATAAAGCGCTCAAAAGAGAAAGGCTTCAAGGAGATGGGACTTCATACCGCAGATTTTATGGGAAATGCGATTAAACTATATAGTCATCTCGGATTTGAACGTCTACCGCAATTTGATTTTGAACCGGCTAATGATGGAATTATCGTAAAAGCATTTCGCATTACGGTTTAATTAAAGTTGAATGTGATAAATTTGCTTTAAGACTTATCTTCGTGGAAAACCAGTGAAGTATGCTTATTAGACAGATGAATGAATAAAATATAAATTTGATTCAAAAACTTCCGTGAATTTTTTTTTTGAAAGTAATAAAAGAGTACCTGATTCTAAACAACATTAGATTGTTTAGGGTTAGGTACTTTTTTAAAGATTAGCGTATATAAAAATGTCCTATAAATACTGGATTCATGAAACTTAAGAGAACAAAAAATCCTATGATTTTTGTTTCAGGTGGACGCCTTTCGCGGGTATGGCTTCAGCCTCGGGCCAACAGGATGTTGGTCATAAAGGCTTTGCTACACGATGTGGAGCTCTTAGCGTTCCTACCATAAACGGGGTCTTCAGCTCGCGCTGTTCCCGCCAGAGTCGCCACCTTGCACTACAATCATACTGTTATGCAATGATAGAAGGCGGCAGACAGTTTTTATTTTTCCAGTGGAAATATAGAAAAATAGTTAGTATGTATCGAATAGAGAAGCGAAATAGCGAACGAAATTGTATCTTCGAGAGCTTGCTCATTATATAGGAAAGTTATCTTTTCTATAGTTATCCAAAAAAGCACCAACCAGCATCCCTAAAAAATCAATCGGTAATCATATAGCAAAACGACTATCCAAAGCCCTTCGAAAACGGTAGAAACAGGTTTTGATCTTAGAGGACTGGGCCTTTTTTTGTCCGTTTTTTTGAAATTGAAATAATAATCAAAATATTCTTTGACAAAGAATATGGGAAATAATACTATTATGTTACACGATATATCGCGTAGCATAATAAAAGGAGGCTTGGCTATGGCAAATAATAGCGGTCCTATGACGGAAGCAATGTACTATGTATTATTAGCACTAATAAATCCAAGTCATGGATATAGTCTTATGCGTGCTATAACAGAGGTTTCACATGGAAGAGTTGATATGGGACCTGGAACACTTTATGGAGTTCTTGCGCGTATTCAAAAAGATGGTCTCATCACTTTATCCGAAGATGATGGCAGAAGAAAAATATACACAATTACAGCGGAAGGAAAAGATGCTCTTCGGAATGAATATAATCGGTTGATAGCGTTAGTTGATGATGGGAAAATTATGAAAGAGGGTGATGGGGATGAAAGTAGTTCTAAAACTGAGACCAAGTAATTATTGGCGTATTGGTGAGCATGAGAGTTGGTTTTCCGATATGGCCAAGGAAGGGTTACATCTAAGAAAGGTCGGCTCGATGTTTGTGCATTTTATTAAAGAAGAGCCTAAAGAGACGCGATACAGGATAGATGCAATACACAACAAAGAGATCACATTGGAACAACAGCAAATGTATGTTGAAAGTGGATGGTCTTATGTGACAAGATATGGAATGTTTAGTGTGTTTTCTTCTCCAGTTGAGTTAAATGCACCTGAATTACATACTGATCCTGAGGAACAAGCCTATACTTTGAAGGCACTTGATAAAAAGATTGCGAGTAGTGCCTTATGGGCAGCGATTAGTACATTATTGCTTATAGGGCTAATCTACTTTTCCATATTCTTCAATTCCACTCCTACGCTTTTCCTTGTAGAGGGGGAAACTATTCAGCCTTTGACTTTATTTATAATTATTTACTTAGCATATAGTGCTATACGGGCAGCAGTGGCAATACGTTCTTTAAGAAGAAAACTAAAAGAAGGTAAGGCGATTGATCACGCTGCTCCATGGAAAAGAATGCGCAATGTAAATTTAATCGTTTCAAATGTACTTATTGTTATAGCGATTATTACTGCTATTATTCCATATATTCAAATTGCCTTGAGAGAGACTGCAGAAATGCCAATGGATAGTATTGATATTCCTATAGTAAGACTTATGGATGTTGAACAGAATACCCAAATGGTAAGATACAAACCCTATATGCAAGATGATATTGATAGAGGAAATAGTTATACCTATAAATGGAGTATATTAGCTCCTATTCAGTATGAAGCAGAAGAGAAGGGTATTGTTCATGAGCAAGAATGGCGGGATGGCAGTGGCGTGTATTCGCCAAGTATTCACTCACAGGTTTATAAAATTATTTTTCCGTCTATGAGTGAAAACCTTGTAGACGATTTGATAGAAAGATATGTGTTCGAAGGAAATGAAAAATTATTACGGTTGGAACATAGTGGTTTTGATCTTTTAATAGTGAAAGAGGATGACGAAAAGAAAGAAATATTTGCTGCTAAAGGAAAAGGCGTAATGTACGTTAGATACTATGGCTATGCAGATATGAAAAGTCTAATAGAGAATGTTGCACAGCAAATTAATACAATTGCTGAATAATCTTTTATAAGCATCAATTAACATATAGTATCATCTTCAAATAACGATTTATCTTAGGAGTACCTAGTTCTAACAGTTTAGCTTGTTGTTGGAATAGGTTCTTTTGTCTAGAATAATATTGCTATTTAACTAGTCTGAATATAAAATTAGTTAAAGACTAAGAGTCAGAAAAGAGTGGATTTGTTATCTATGATGAATTGACACAGTTACCAAACCGTAAGCATGTGACAAAGTATTTGGATGAGGTATTGGATGAAGGAAATGAAGATTTACAAGTTGCACTTTGTATAATCAATATCGACTATTTCCAACGTTATAATGATTTTCATGGTCGTTCGGAAGGGAATCGTTGTTTGATGCATGTCGCTGATTGTATGAAGGCAGTTATGGGTAATCATGAAGGAGTTTTAAGTCGTTTTGGTGGAGATGAATTTGTTTGTTTTTTAACAGATACTAATCCACAGGAGTTTGCTCAATTTGCTGAAACTTTGAGAGAAGCTGTCGAACGCTTAAGCTTACTGTTTTGTTGGGAGCAGCATTCCTTTCAAGTGACTATTAGTGTTGGCGGCGTTCATGGGCTACAGAGCCAGTTTGAGGATAAGGCAGAAATCTTTTCTATAGCAGGTGAAGAGTTATATCAAGCGAAAACGACTGGACGTAATAAAGTGAAAATTAAATTCAAATGACGAAAGCTACTCGATGAGATGAATCAAGTAGCTTTTTGACTCGGCTTTCATGTAAAGGAAATAGAAAATCTTTAGCCGAATATTAATAGAATAGGAGTAGGAGGTAAAAGATTGGAATCCAGATTTGAAATGTTTTCCTCAGTACATATAAATTCAATGATTACATTATGTTTACTTATCCTTCTGCTTTTTTTTAGTAGAAATAGGTGGCCTATTCAACAACAGAAAATTCAATTCATCGAACGTTTTTTTGCTCTTACTTTATTCATAATGGACGGTTGGTATTATATATGGCTTGTTCAAACAGGAAGATGGGACTTTGGCAACTCATTGCCACTTGAACTATGCAGTCTTAGTTTAATTGTAACAATTGTTTTGCTCTGGACAGGGAACAAGAAGCTCTATCCCTTTGTTTTTTACGCAGGTATTGGAGGGGCTATTCAGGCGGTTGCTACGCCGGTTTTAGATATTAACTTTCCTCATTTTAGGTTCTTCCATTTTTTTTATACGCATTTTGGAATTATTTTAACTGCTCTTTATTTTACTTGGGTGAAAGGATACAAACCTACCTTCAAGGGGGTCATCCAGACGATGATTACATTAAATGTGTCGCTACCCATCATATTTGCTATAAACTTTCTAGTTGAAGGCAATTATATGTTTTTACGAGAAAAGCCTAAAGGTGGAAGCTTGCTGGACTTTTTAGGTCCTTATCCATGGTATATTTTATCACTAGAATTCGTTGCGCTTATTGTGTTTAGCTGTTTATGGCTCTTGTTTAAGGAGCGGATAAAGAAAGGGAGAGTGTAGATGTTAAATAATCCAACAACCTTTTCTGAATGGTTAACACCACATTCCATAGAATGGTATCAACAACTTTCAGAATTACAGGGTGTTTATAAATATACCTGGGATTCTACAATTACTGGTCCTACCGGAGAGTCCAATTTTGACGAAGAAGTAACAAAGATGATAAAAAATAAAAAAGTTCTAGATGTTGGCTGTGGGCATGGCGAGTTTACTAAATATTGTAGTTTGTTTGCAAAACAGATAGTAGGTTTTGATGTAACCGAAAATTTCTTAGAAGTTGCAAAGATGAATGAAAAGCCGAATCTTTCATTCGTTGTCGGAAATACAAAACAAGGATTACCTTTTGAAAACGAGGAGTTTGAATGTGCGTACATCCGAAAGGGACCTACTTCTGCTTATCCTGCCCTTCAAGAAATAGTTCAAAAGGGAGGAACAATTCTCGGGCTTCATCCCGGTGATGGGTCCGCAAAAGAACTTCCTCTAATTTTCCCAAATCTATTTGGCCACTCTTTTGGTACACCAATATTAAATAAAATAAATCATCAACTGGAGATTAGCAGCTTTACTTCAGCTGAACTAGAGCATGTTACAAGTACTGAATATCTGCATTCTCCTATAGATATATTAAAAATACGCTGTTTTGGTCAAAAGTCTTCTGTTTATGAAAGACTAAAGGAAGAAGATTTATCGGAAATTACAAGAATATTTGATGAAAATAGTACAAAACAAGGTCTAGCTATAACCCATTCTCGCTATATCGTTCATTTAACTGTTTAGACGAAAGAAGTGTTTTATATATTTCTGGTAGGGAACAGAAAATAGAAGACACTTATGTAGGAGGAATAATAATGAGTAAAACGATTTTTATCACAGGGGCGGGTAGTGGACTTGGAAGAGGTGCTGCAATTGGACTTGCTAAGAAGGGTCATTATTTAATCGCTACGACAGAAAATACTGCTCAGAAAACCGACCTTTTACGAGAAGCTAACGAGTTAGGTTTAGATATGGAAATATTTAAGATGGACATTACAAATGAACGTGACCGCGCTCAAATGGAAGATTATGATTTTGATATTTTTGTTGCTAACGCTGCTATCAATGAGGGAGGGCCCTTAGGAGAGGTGCCGATGGATCGATTTCGTGCATTATTTGAAGTAAATGTCTTTGCTACTTTAGAAACTGTACAGATTGCTGCTAAGAAATTTGTGAGTAAGGGTAGTGGAAAGATAATCTTTATGAGTTCTGTTGCAGGTGTATCCGCGACCCCATATGTAGGCCCATATACTGCTACCAAGCATGCTATTGAAGGAATTGCCAAGACTCTGCAAAAAGAATTAAAGGAATTCGGAGTACAAGTGGCAACGATTAATCCTGGACCCTATAACACAGGATTTAATGATAGAAGTGCGGAGGAAAAATATAAATGGTATAATGAAGAAAGTAATTTCACTAATAAGGAAGATATGCAGAAACAAGAAGAGCAGTTAAAAAATCAATTCGATCCCGAAGATATGATTGGGAAAATGATTGAAATCATACCTGCGGACCATCATAAATTTCGCACTATGCATCCAGAGGAAACTGAACAACAAGCTAAACAAGCTCAACAAGAACGCTGGGATATGGAAATTTAGTAACTTTCATATAGGAGGTAGAGCTAACCAATACACTGGTGCTCTACTTTTTTTATGTAGATGTGATGTAGGTGGAGCGGTCGAATTGCTTTTAGGATTTCGGTAAATTGTATAAAGGAATAAAACTTTTTATTTTACTAAAGGGTCTAATTCATAAAGGAGAGTGTTTACGCAATGAGCTTATTTAAAAAGTCGAGTTGGAGTATGGTTGTTCTAGCAATGTTAAGTATTATTTTGCTGGGAGCCTGTTCGGAAGAGGAAACAACAAAAGATGTAAAAACCCCAGGAGAACAATTGGCTATCATAAAGAATTATGAGCTGTCTACAAGAGATCTAGTTTTAGATGAGATTGAATGGATCGAGGAATCCGACACAGATAGAATTAAGGAATTAGGATTAGATGTAGAGAAAGATCTACCTACTGGATTTGTGATGTATAACGAAACTAAAGAAGAAGTAAGCATGAAGTTAGCAGAGGACGCAGAGTTCTTACTTGTAAATCAAGAGAATCCTTCGGAGCCTAGAGTAGTAGATGAGAAAGAATTTATCTCATACTTATTGGCTGTCAAAGGTCCTTATTATGTAACAGTTGAAAATGATGTAGTAGTGAAAGTGGAAGAAAAGTATATGCCATGATGATGGAAAAGCGCTTAGTTACTGTTTGAAGACAGTAACTAAGTGCTTTTTTTGTTGCGTTAGCCCCACCTCGGTCGTATAAAGCAGCGTTGCGGGCGAATAGTGGATTAGAGCGAGCGAATGGCATATTATCCCGGGCGTTCACTAGGTTATGGGCTATTCAAGTAAATTTATGGGCTGTAGTAGTAGTTTTTAGGGCTATATTGGTGACATTATGGGCGAAATCCTGATTTATGGATGGATTCAGCAGAATTATGGGCTATTTTTTCATTTCTAAGGGCGGTTTACTCACACTCAACGTAACGTGTTCAAAATCACAGGCACAAGAAGTAGGGTAAGACCAGTTATTCCAACAACTATTATTATAAACTGTATATATCCCAATTTTTGATTCCAAATTGGGGTTAAGAATGCAACCGGAACTAACTGATACATAGCCCCCATAGCATATGATAATCATTTTCAATTAAAGAGGCAGTGACCTACATCACTTTATGGAAAAACTTTAGCACTGCCAGTAGTTTAATATTAAAGGAGGGATTAGATGCTATTAGTAGAATGTAATATAAGAAATGAACTAATAAAAGGGAATGAAATTTAATGTATAGTTTTAAAAAAATGACACAGCATCAAGCAGAAAATATAGCTAGCAGCTGGCATTATAATGATGAATATTCTTTTTACGATATGGATGCAGATGAAGAAGATCTAGTAGAGTTTTTAGACCCAAAACAGCGCGGTGAGTCCATGTTTGTTGTCATGAATAGTCAAGAGATTATAGGTTATTTTTGTTTTAATAGAATAGATAAAGAAACAATCGATATAGGCTTAGGGATGAAACCAAATCTAACAGGAGGTGGAAAAGGAGTCGAGTTCCTAAAAGCTGGCTTAAATTTTGCCAAATTAACATATAATCCAGATCAAATTACATTATCAGTAGCTACCTTTAATCTTCGAGCTATAAAAGTGTATAAAAAAGTTGGATTCGAGGAAGTGCAAACCTTTATGCAGACTACAAATGGAGACTGTTTTGAATTTCTTAGAATGATTTACAAATGCAAGAATGAACTGAATAGTGCGTTCCAATAAACATCCCGGAGCATATTTATTTCTCCATCTAGCAGATAAGTAGTAAGAAGGGATTAATGATTGGGTGTCGAAGTAGTTATTGGAGCTTAAGGTCTCCTGTTCCTATAATGAAGAAAGTAGGTATAAGTTTGAATGTCATAAAAAAGAATTTACCATTTCTATTTATGTTTTTTGTCCTCATTATTTTTTATTCTATTATGTTAACCGCTTATTATAATGATCTCATAAATGGTTTTGTTTATATAGGAGTAATGATAGTTGCATTTGCAATAATGTTAGTTCCTTTAATAATTTTTCGAAATGATAGGAAAAGGGTACGACGTTTTAGTTGGATTGCCCTATACCTTGGGGTTTTATTATGTTTTGAAACACCACTTTTATGGTACGAATCTAATACGTATATGGTTAGTCAGCATGCTGAACCGATAGAAGCTTTCGATAATTCGGGAATCCACTTAATGCTTGTAACTACTTTTGAAATTGGATACCTAGAAGATAAGGAACTTATCATGGAAGGACTACAACAAGATAATTTAGACATCATAGACTTATATAAAGTTACCAATAAAATTCGTTACCGGAGTAAAAATAGTGAGATCCTTCGATGGTTAAAAATTCAAAAAGATGATTTCACTATTATGAAAGATAATGTAACTCGTTATCTCGTAGATGAAACGAATAGTATCGATGATGTTTTAAATAGAAATGATATTTCTGGTGATAGTGTGGGACTTGGATTAGCACTATCAGGTCTGATTGGAGAAGGGACACTAGAAAATAATTTAACTTTTGGCGTGACTGGTGCTTTAAGTGCAACAGGTGATGTAAAGGCAATTGGCATGATCAAAGAAAAAGTATTGATAGCAGCCGAACATGCATATCCATATATGATTATTCCTAGTGAGAATGCAAAGGAAGCTAATGAAGTGAAGAAAATGCACAATCTTAAAGTGGAAATATTTGATGTTAACCATATTGATCGGGCTATGGTTCTTATCAAAGAACTCAATGAAGATCATGCAAAATAAAAGAAGGGGTGGGAATTATGACTTCTGAAATCATAAAACAAAACAAGAAAAGTTGGGATAAGGTAGCGCACCATTTTAATGGAGTAGATGCGTTACCTAGTTATGGTCCATTTGCTCAAACTGAAGAAGAATTAGGGTTATTGGAAGAAATGGCAAACAAAAAAGTACTAGATATAGGTTGCGGAAGTGGACACTCATTATTGTATATGGCGGATAGAAGGGCTAGCGAATTATGGGGAGTTGATCTTTCTGAGAAGCAGATTAAGGTTGCAGAGGAAACGCTAAAAAATTTAGATACTCATTTATTCTGTTCCCCGATGGAAGTCGATATTGGATTACCGAAATTGTATTTTGACTGTGTATATTCGATCTATGCTATTGGATGGACTACCGATTTGACTGCTACCTTTAAATTAATTTATTCCTATTTGAAGCCAGGAGGAAGCTTTGTATTTAGTTGGGATCATCCGTTATATCCTCATATTGCCAGTCAAGATGGGAAACTTAGACTAAATGGGTCCTACCAGGAGGAAGGATTTACAACATATATGAACTTTAAAGGCGAAGATGCTCCTATGGTAATTCCTAAAAGAAAATTGAGTACATATATCAATGAATTGATAAAAGTAGGATTCACGATTGACTCTGTAATAGAAAGTGACGTATCAGCAAATTATAAATCGGCTCAAGGGGAAGTATCTGATCGATATTATTCTTTATACAAAGCAAAAAGATTTCCAACTACTATGATTATTAAAGTCATAAAAAAATAGTTTGGTATACCTGATGAAGAAGTTCAAATAATAGATTTGATTTCATATCCAGAATGTTCAGCTTTGCCATTAGACACATTAGCTTACTTCACAGAAGAACATAAAAAGGGTGTAAACTTTGGGATGTTCGCATATATTCCTCATATTTTGAGTTTAGGAAACATTGATGTTAAAGATGTAAATATAATTAATTGGAGTGTTGCTCCAGTTCACGCATAATTACACTTAAGCTAAACTGGCTACTTTAGCCTGCACGGTTGTCATTAGATAGCTTTTATTTTTATTCAACTAAAGGTATGGTTTAGCTGAATAATAAGGGTTTTGAAAAAGGAGATAGAAGTACTTGTTATAGGGAATTATTTAAGAAGGTTAATAAGAGTAAATTGTAATGAGAAAAGAGGATTCAAATGAACTTAAAGCATTTTCTTTCTGGTGCTTCAGTAGCGTTTGTGGTTATTCTGTTTAGACTAATTGATGAATATGTAATCGACATTCCTACATTATTAGGTGCATTTATGGTAGCTATCTTTTCAGGGGTTGTTATCAAAGTTGTTCAATCTATATCAACATTAGATAGAGAACTAAAAAAAACTACGTATTTGACTTTATGGACAATAGCTTTTGTCTGTTCATTAGGTTCTTTTCATTTCTTTGACTTATAATAACGGAACTCAGTATGCGGTCTAAAGCTAACGGGTACTTTACTTCAAGAAGGAGTAAAGCCTTTTTTCTAATTCAACTCGAGGGGCATTTTAGTTGATGAAAGAATTGTTATAATTTTTGTTGAACTAGAAGTATGAGGAGAATTTGGAAAAGAGGTAGTTAAAATGAAAGTTGCTAGATTTCTATATTTTTGTATAGTGTTTATATTTATTGTGTTATTTGTGAATCTTTATATTCTTGATAGACCATACCATCATATAGTTTTCATGATAGTCGGTATAACTTTTATAGCATCTTCATTTGTTTATTATAAATATCAAGAAAAAGCAACAAAGCTATAAAAACGTGAAGTTGCTGAGATATTTAGAATAAAAAAGTAAAAAATATTGTGAAAAATTACAAAGTAACGGGTGCTTTAGCAGAAACAAGGAGGGGATTACAATGCCAAATTGCGATAATTGCCATAACAAGTGGAACTGGAAGCAGACGATTAAAATAACGACGACATTAAATCCTGTAATGACTTGCCCATATTGTGGGGGAAAACAATATCAAACCCAAAAGTCCAAAACAAAAATTGGTTTTCTTACTACCATTGTTTTATTGCCACTTCTTCTTCAACCTTTTTTTGATATACCTGGAGCTTTCTTATTGAGCTTATTTCCCATTTTAGCCGTTATTGTTATTCTTTTATATCCTTTTTTAATGGAATTAAGTAGCAAAGAAGAGTATATAAACTTTTCTAATGATAAATAGTAAAGAAGTATTCAAGAATAGGGTGCGATTGTTGTAACAACAAGAATTGGTACGAGCACTGCAGTAACTATATTTAGTAGTGACGATACACCTGTTAAAAATTATTAACCTACTGAAAACTAGGTGGCATAAGGTATTAATTCTATTTGATTTAAATTGAACACAATCAAAGTGACTCCGGAGTTGTTTTGTTTGTGTTCTTTCTATATTTTATTGATAAATGGAAGATAAGGACATATAAAATCGCAGATGGTTCACTACTTTACAACCCGATTTTTCATGGGGTTCCTTCATGAAGAAGGTCAAATTGCTACTGTGGAAATATTGGAACAAGTAGAAATAGAGCGAGTTATAATTAAGAATTGCGTAGAACTACTTAAGGACGAGGTCTAACTATCATGAATCGGGTTGCTAGAAGAGGTTTTCAGCTTAGTCTGTGGAAATGGTCAATAAGTTATTCGAATTGCTTTTTTATATAATGTATGAAAATATAGAATTCGAAAAACCTTATTATCCAAACATGAAATGAACTTTAGAGATTGAAGGGATATGCCATAATGGATCATAACTTAACAGTATTAATCTGTGACGATAATGTCGCTGTACATGAAAGTATTAATGCCTATTTACAAGCTGAGGGTATGAATAGTGAATCTGCTTACGACGGAGAGATGGGACTCAAGCTCCTCAAAGAAAACAACTTTGATCTTGTGATACTTGATATCATGATGCCCGGTCTATTTGGGACCGAAGTATGTAAGGAAATACGTAAAACCAGTGATATCCCTATCATTATGCTTAGTGCAAGAAGCGAAGAAGTGGATAGGATTGTCGGACTGGAAATTGGTGCCGATGACTATATAACAAAGCCCTTTTCTCCGCGTGAGATAGTAGTAAGGATTAAAACGATACTGAAAAGGGTGCAATCGAAAAAAGAAAATCCCCACCAATTAAAAGCAGGGAATTTGTCCATCGATATTGACGGATATGAAGTTCTGATTAATAATCAAGAAATTGAATTTACTGCAAAAGAGGTGGAGTTATTGGTATTTCTGGTCAAAAACAAAGGGAAAGTGGTCAACCGTGAGGAATTACTGTACAAAGTTTGGGGATATGATTATATCGGAGACACACGCGCAGTCGATACACTGATCAAACGAATTCGTAAGAAGATTGCCAAAGCTTCTCCCGATTTTTGCATAAAATCCGTCTACGGTGTTGGATATAAATTTGAGGTATGTGTATGAAGCGGTTATTTTCAAGCAAGCTGTGGATTGCATTTGTCATCTTAGCGATCTTTATTTCAGGTCAGCTGCTGGGGGCTTTTGCAATCGAACATTACTTTACCAAATCAAAGATCGAAGAACTTCAGCCGTCGCTCACATTGATCGGAGAAGTGGTTGCAGATGGTGAAAAGATAAGCAGAACCGATGATTTTTTAATAAAGGCATATGATGTACATGGAAAGGAAATTGATGTCTACACTAATGAACTTACCTCAAAATCTTCTTCTACGGCGAAAATAAATAAAGAATTAACCTCGTACTTACCGAAAATAATCAGTGGCAAAACTGCAGTTGAAATTCAAGAAATACCGGGATATTCTGCGCAAGCAATTATGATAGGGCAACCACTGGTTCAGGGCAACAAAGTGACAGGTGGTATATATCTGTTAAATGAGGCTCGTGCTTATCAAGCTGCGCTGAATGGTTTTTACCTTGTGTTCTTCATGAGTTTAGCAATTGGAACGATCATCATCCTGTTTTTTCTTGCGATGTTTATAAAAGAGAAAAATCATCTGGAACAAATGCGCAAAGACTATGTCGCCAATATTAGCCATGAACTGAAAACACCGCTCGCATCGATCAAAGCTTTGACAGAGACACTGTCGGACCATGTCGTCACCGACCAAGAAAAAATCGATCAATACTACAGCATCATCTTGAGGGAAAGTATTCGCTTGGAAAAACTCATTTCTGATTTACTGGAATTATCTAGGTTGCAATATAAAAAAACGGCATTTACCAAATCGATGGTGAACACAAAAGAGGTCATATCGAAAGTTACAGAGCCTTTTGCTATTTTGGCAGACGACATGGATGTCCAATTTCTAATCACAGAACGGGCTAAAAGTTTGCCAGTGACCTATTCAAATGAAAATCGCATCACTCAAGTGCTTACCATATTACTGGATAACGCGTTTAAATTCACTCCGGAGCACGGCATAGTGACCATCGATGCCAAAACGACAGCGCGTAAAGCTAAGATTATGGTAATGGACAATGGCCCAGGAATTTCTAAGGAAGTTCTTCCGCACATATTCGAGCGGTTTAACAAGGAAGACTTATCGCATACAAGTACAGGCAGTGGTCTCGGGCTTTCTATTGCACTTGAAATAATGGAACAGCTGGGAGAGAAAATCAGTGTGAAGAGTCAGGCAAATGTTGGAACTACATTTACTATCACCTTAAAAAGAGTATGAAATTTTTTGGGAAAAAAACGTACGTTTTACCTCGTTTTTCTGCCATTTTTGTGCCACAATGTTTTGTTATGATGATTTACAGCAGGAACAAACAAAACAATTAGGAGTGAAGCAATGAAAAAGTCTATATCAACCATTTTATCAATGTCCCTCGCATCTATATTATTAGCTGGGTGTTCAACGAACGGTTCTAAAGAAACGGCTCCCAAAAATAGTGGAGAAACGGAAACAACTCAACAAGAAGAAACGAAGCAACAGGTTCCTGAGGGTGAGGCAATTGATACCTCTTTCATTGAGAATAAACAATTAGATGTTAAATACGGCAGCCAATCGGAATCTCAAAAGCTGGACATTTATTTCCCAAATGAAGGAGAAGGCCCGTTTCCAGTCATCATCGCAATCCATGGGGGCGGATTTATGCAGGGAGATAAAACAGGGACGGACCTGACCGCCATGCTTGAAGGCGTCAATCGAGGATATGCAGTTGTAGCGGTCAACTATAGACTTTCAGGGGAAGCAATATTTCCTGCAGCGATTAGTGATGTAAAAGCTGCAATTCGTTATGTTAAAGCTAATGCGGAAGAATATAACTTGGATTCTGAGAAAGTTGCGGCATGGGGAGGTAGTGCGGGCGGAAACTTAGCAGCACTAGTAGGAACGAGCGGAGATGACGACTCTTTAAACGGTGAAAATACCGAAAACATGGAATATACTTCTGAGGTACAAGCTGTCGTTGATTGGTATGGACAAATTGACTTTTTAAAACTGGATGAGCAGTTCACGAAATCAGGAATCACGCCTAAAATGGGAGAACGTAGCTCAGATGATTCTCCAGAAAGCAAATACATCGGCGAAAATATCACCGAGAATATAGAGCAAGTAGAAAAAGCTAATCCGACAACTTATATTACCAAAAACGATCCAGCGTTTTTTATCCAACACGGAACGGCTGATCCGAACGTTCCAACGCAACAGTCCATTGATTTCTCTGAAAAACTTACAGATGTTTTAGGGGATGAAAAAGTGGAGCTTACACTTTTGGAAGGCGCTGTCCATGGAGGAGAACTTTTTAATTCAAAGGAAAACCTTGAAGAAGTATTTGATTTTCTCGATCGTGTATTAAAATAAATTTATGCGGGTGGCAATTTTGCCACTCGTTTTTTTATTTTGTATTTTTGTATTAATTTTTTTAAGTAGTGAACCATTTCTTTATAACGAAAATATTATAAAAGAATGAAATGAAAGGAGATTCATATATGGTTATATCGCTTAAAATGGCAAAGGTATTGTTGGAAGCGTCAGAAAAGAAAGCCAAGGAAATGGGATTGTCGGAGAATATAGCAATTGTTGATGAGGGCGGAAACCTCAAAGGCTTTTTGAGAATGGACAATACTAAATTTGGAGGAATAGAGATCGCTATTGATAAGGCATGGACAAGTGTCGCGATGCAAATGCCTACTTCAAATCTTGCGGAGGCAGCACAGCCTGGCGGGCCGTCATATGGTATCAATACAACAAACGAGGGGAGAATTGTAGTTCTCGGAGGAGGTGTTCCTTTAGTTTACAACCAGAAAATAGTCGGGGGCATTGGTGTTAGTGGAGCAACGAGTGCACAGGACATAGAAGTAGCAAATGCTGCAGTTAGTGTCTTTGAGGCAATGGTTCAGCGTCAACACCAGTAGTATTAAGGGGAATATTCATAGGTGCGACGTTCGATAACAGCGATAAGGAAAGTTCCTTTCGCTATTAACTTTTTCTCTAAAGTCATTTCGCGTTTGAACGGACGGCTGGATTTGGTTCTATGCGTATCTCCTAGTCCCAATATTTCCTGTTCACGATAAGCTGCACGCCAACACTTGCAGGCAGAAGCAATCCACTTTAGACCA
Organism: Psychrobacillus sp. BM2; assembly: GCF_048572895.1. Taxonomy (GTDB): domain Bacteria; phylum Bacillota; class Bacilli; order Bacillales_A; family Planococcaceae; genus Psychrobacillus. Next base: position 3,140,693 of record NZ_CP183878.1, on the reverse strand, counting down.
ATCATTCAAATATCACGCACTCTTTCCCTTTTTCATCACTTTATTAGTAGCTGGTGTACTGATTGGCCTCGGCTTTGGTAATATGCAGTCAAGCACACAAGCGATCGCAATTAAATTGACGCCTCCTCATCGCATGGGACTGGCAACGTCGACCTTCTTTATATTTCTTGAAGCAGGACTTGGATTCGGTCCTTATTTACTCGGATTCATCATTCCATTAACCGGCTACCGAACCCTTTATGTGATCATGGGCGTTGCAATCCTGGCGACTACTGTTCTTTACTACTTCCTGCACGGCCAGAAAGAAACTGCAGCAAGGGCGAATATTAATACTTAGACTTTAGTTTGATAGCTAACTAGAAAAGGGACATCCCGAAAAAATGGGGATGTCCCTTTTTCATTTCTCATTATTGAATAGCCAAAACAATGTCAAATACTTCAATCTTTATATGGGAATTTTAAAGCACAGGTATATCTTAGTAAACATTCTTATTAAAACGATGAATCCCCTAATGATTGAAGTATCACTTTATTATTTGTCACATTTTCATACTCAGTGAGTGAATAATATCACTTCGGAATTCAATTGAAAATGTTAGACTCCAAGTATAAGATGCTTCGTGCAATAGGAGGAAAAAGTATGTTTTCACGAGATTATAATGAAAATCCGTTTCTCGTTATTTGGGAGTTAACCCGTGCATGTCAGCTTCATTGTCTGCATTGTCGTGCAGAGGCTCAGCATCATAGACATCCATTGGAGTTAACATTAGATGAAGGTAAAAAGTTAATAGATGATATTTATGAAATGGAAAATCCCTTACTTGTATTTACGGGTGGGGATCCATTGGAATGACCAGATGTATTTGATATTGCTGAGTATGCTATTAAAAAAGGGGTCCGTGTATCTATGACTCCATCTGCTACTCCAAATGTGACAAAAGAAGCAATGCAAAAGGCAAAAGATATTGGGCTAGCGAGGTGGGCTTTTAGTATTGATGGGCATTGTGCAGAAGTACATGATCATTTTAGAGGGACGACTGGTTCCTTTGATTTGACGATGAAAGCTATCGAATATTTAAATGAACTAGGAATGCCATTACAAATTAATACAGTTATTTCAAGATATAATTATGCTTACTTAGATGAGTTGGCGGAAATGGTGGAGAAGCTTAATTGTGTACTATGGAGTGTATTTTTCCTAGTTCCAACTGGCAGAGGGAAAGAAACAGACATGATCTCGCCAGCTGAGCATGAAAAAAGTATTTAGATGGCTATATAATCTTTCAAAACGAGTACCATTTGATATTAAAACAACTGCTGCACAGCATTATCGCCGAGTAGTTATTCAACAAAAATTACGCGAGCAAAAGGGATTAAGCGATAAAGAGCATATCTTCTATGAAGATGCATTGACAATGGGGAATACCGGTAAAATCGATGGTTTAGGACGAGCACCAAAAGGAGTAAATGATGGGAATGGGTTTGTCTTCATCTCGCATACAGGTGATGTGTTGCCGAGTGGACTACTACCGATAAAAGCTGGGAACATCCGCCAAACACCCTTAGCAGAAATTTACCGTAATTCGGAGGTATTCCAAAACTTACGTTGTCCCGATAAATATAAAGGAAAATGTGGCGTTTGCGAGTTCAACAAAGTGTGCGGAGGATCTAGATCCAGAGCATACAATGTAACAGGGGATTATATGGAGAGCGAACCATATTGCGTTTATATTCCTCAGGCCATGAAAAAGAAAGCTAAGCAACCAATTGTATAACTACAAAGCAAGTAATAGGGGAATGCTATTACTTGTTTTTTTTAAAAAAAGTATATAAAAATGTACCGTGAACACTGGGTTTTCGGTGCTTTTAAAAATGAATAATACTATGATTTCCGTTTCAGGTGGACGCTTTCCGCGGGGGGAGCGATTGCTATCACCGTCGCTAACGCGTCGATGTGATAGCTCATCTGTCTCACTCATCCCGCCGGAGTCGCCACCTTTCACTACAATCAATCAGTGTGTAGTACTCCACTAGAAAATTTAGCATAGCTTATCGCTTAGATGATAAGATTGGTCAAATTTTAGAGAGTGATCAAATTATTTGTAATCGCTTTAGTATTAGAAATGCGATGAACCAATGATAGAGGAAGAAAGCAGGTTTTCTTTTACACTAGTGGAAATAAAGAGAAATAGTAAGTGTTTGCACTATAAAGAAGTGAATAGCGAACGAAATTGCATCTTCGAGAGCTTACTCTATGAATAAGAAAGTAGCTTTTCTTTAGTTACCTAAAAATGAACTAACCTGTTTCTAAAAGTTATAGGAGGGCGACGGACAGACGAACGCCATAAGATTACTGAGAAAAGAGATGCTGGTCGTGACGTTAGTCACGACCAGCATCTCTAAAAAAACATTCGGTAATACTAAGCAATAAGTCTGTCCAGAGCCCTTCGAAAACGTTAGAAACAGGTTTTGAACTATAAGGACCGGGCGTCTTTTTGCTCGGTTTTTCTTATGGACTGACAAGGTTTGTTATGAGCAGTTTTATTTTAGGTTAGGCAAATTTCCATGAAAACAAGTAGAATAGATGTATTAGTCTGAAAAATAAAACGAAAGAAAATGAGGGATTCGGTAATGGCAATTGAATTAGTAAGAGACTATTTTAAAGAATTTGGAATGGAGAATAAAATACAAGAATATGAGGCATCGAGTGCCACTGTAGAACTTGCTGCTGTCGCATTGAATGTGGAACCTGCTAGAATAGCCAAAACACTGTCTTTCAAAATAGAGGATAGCTGTATGCTCATAGTTGCTGCGGGTGATACAAAAATTGATAACGCAAAATTTAAGAGTAAATTCGGGGTGAAAGCAAAAATGTTATCTCCAGAAGAAGTATTAGAGCAGGTGGGACATGCAGTTGGAGGAGTTTGTCCATTTGGAATTCCTGCTCATATCAATGTTTATCTAGACGAATCGTTAACACGTTTTGAAACCGTTTTTCCGGCTTGTGGAAGTAGTAATAGTGCAATTGAGCTTTCATGTGAAGAACTTTTTACTTTTGCAAAAGCGGCTGAGTGGGTAGATGTTTGTAAAGGTTGGTATGAGGAGGAGTCAAATGGACATATCGTTTAAGACTGTCGAGGGAAGATTTAATTATCGTGTTGGAGGATTGCTAGTACATGATGGGAAGCTGTTGATTATGCAAGATAAAGGGCAACCTTATTATTATGTACCAGGTGGACGTATCAAGATGAATGAAAAAAGTGAAGATGCCGTAAAACGTGAAGTAAAAGAAGAACTCGGAATAGAAGTGAACGTAAATCGGATGCTTTGGGTAAATGAAAACTTTTTTAAAGAAAAAACATTAAGTGAGCAATTTCATGAAGTTTGCTTCTTTTATTTGCTAGAGCTAAAAGACAGGGAAATCCTTAAAAGAGGAAGTGAATTCGAAGTCGATGAGAACGGAAAAATACATACATATTATTGGAAAACACTCGACGAGATAAAGTATATAAATCTATATCCACAGTTTTTGAAGGAGAAAATGTGGGAGCTGCCTGTGCATATTAAGCATATTGTGGGGACTTGAAAAAATGCTCTGAGCTGCACAACTGCTCGGAGCTTTTCCTGTTTTTTTCTACTTGGCAATTACAAAACTGTCTGTATTTGAAAGGATGATAAGAGTGACCAAATGAATTACTTTTTACAGTACTTCTACTGTTTGGAATTGGGGAGTTATTCCTTCTGGGTGGGGTATTATATGGATATACTTTACAAAAATTAAAAAGGAAAAGTGTTGGAATTGTATTTCTAGCAGTTGGGATTTTGATTTGTGCTTTAAATAGATAAGTGTTGTTGTATAGTAATTTTATGGAAAACAGTTCTATGTATAAGAAATGACAAAGAAAAACGCTGAGTGTGCTCAGCGTTTTTCTTTTAATAAGTAGTAACTTTCGTAAACTTCTGCAATGTATAAATCCATCGTTGCCACCAAGTAAAGCTATCCTGGAATTCATCCAATTCGACTGTATACATAGCATCTTCATTATTCCAAAGTCGCTCAAAATACGTCTCCATTTCCGCTACTAATTCGCTATCATTTGGTGCGATCACCTTTAAGTTATTTTCTAGATTATAATCATCTAATGTTCGTTCTGTGTAATTAGAAGAACCATTAGAAATAATTGTATGTTCATTTGATTGAATCCAAATTGCTTTTGTATGATATTGACCGATAACGGTATTATACCAACGAACATTTAGCTTTCCTTTCGTATCTTCTACCATTTCGTGCACCACCGGACGATTTGGAAGGCCAGATTTTTGTCGTCCGAAGGAATTTTCGTTTGGATCAAGAATCATATTAACTTCGACACCTCGATTTGCAGCATCAATAAGGGCATTTACGATATCCCGCTTAGCTACAAAAAACATACCGAGCCAAATTTTATCCCCTTTTTTGGTTGCGGCTAAGTCCGCAAGTAACGCATCAAGGATTTTCTTCTCTGTTAAATACTGAACTTGATATTGTCCGTCAGATTCTTTCATGTCAACACGAGGTAGTTTAGGTCCTCCGGAAAACAAAGAAACGGCTTCCTCCGATTCCAAAATATCATTTAATATAGGACCAGTTACCTTCAAAGCAATATTGCCATGGAATCCACTTGCATCATGAGGATTAGAAGACGTTACCATTGCTTCTTTATCAGTAACTACTGCCTTGCGATGATTTGCTTTTACATTGAGTAAGGTCAAATATGAGGCAACTGTCATCTTAGGGGCTTCACTTGCCATCGCATTGGCAATCCATCCCTCGCCTCCAAAGTCAAACCATTGGAAAAAGGTACGATAAATACCCGAATAGATAGGGGTAGAATCGCGCAAAGGGTCTAAATCGGTGTAAACAATTTCTACGCCTGCTTCTCTCATTTTCTTAAACCACTTACTCTCAAAGGACCCATAGCCTTTGTTCAACGGATCAGTTATAAATACAATAGGCATATCGGGATGGTCCATTTTCTTCTGAGCTAATGTAGAAGACAAAGTATCTGCAATCTTAGGGAAATTTTCCTTTTCATCGTAAAAGCCATCAAATAAGAAAAAGTCTACAACGATAAAATTTTCAGCTTCCTCAATCATTTTATAAACTTCTTCAAATATATAATTTTCATGCACCATGCCAGTTCCTTCACGGTCCTGTGCATAGGTTAAGTCAGTAATCATCTCAACAGAATCCGTATTATGTATTTGTCCCTTAAAGGAAACACCTTCGGGTAAGGGCTTATATGTATGCCACAGTATAACTGCAATATAAATTAGTACGAATACACCCAGAGAACCCATCACGATTCTTTTTCGTTTACTCCATGGCTTATTTTTCTTTTTAGCCATTTTTCTTCCCCCTACAAATTCTCTTTTTAGTACTTTTCCCTAAAACTGCAGAGTACAAACCAATATGCTAATCTTGTTGGTTGGTTTGTATGAAGAAAAATATAAAAAACTTAGCCCAAAAAGACTTGGACTAAGTTGTTTAAAACTATGATTGTACTGAAACACTACTATTAACGATTGGTTCTTGCGTGTTATTAACTTTAGATGGTGCTGTTTCTTTAAAGAATAACGTGAATACAAATCCGAGAAGACCTGCTGCGGCAGCAACATATAATGGTGTTTGTATACCATACATGTCTGCTAGGGCACCATTTATCATTGGATTTAAGAATCCACCGACGAACTCACCAATACCGATTGTTAAACCTATAGCAAGTCCTGAGTATTGTAATGGAGCAGACTCAACAGGAATAACGGACATGGACATACCGATAACACCTGAACCTGCCGAACCGATGAATAAAAGCACCATCATTAATGGAACTGAATCAACAAATACTATGCTCAGTGGCACCAGTATTAACAACAAACCAGAGACTGCAGAAGCTGGTTTACGACCCGTGCGCTCTGAAAGAGTTGGGATTAAGAAACCGAAGATTGCATAACCAACACCGAAAGAGGCCATTACAAGACTCATTGTAGTACTAGATAATCCTTTTGCTTGCACCAAATATGTTGGTGCGAAAATTTGGAATGCCATTAATGTTGTCATAACTAAGCTGAAGACAACAATTGATAACCAAATATTACGGTGCTTCAGTACTTCTTTCACTTTCACTTTTTCAGTCGATTTTGTAGCGTGCATAGCATGAAATTTCGTTGGATCTGGATTTTTAACACCTTTTAGGACTGCTAAACTTAGAATTATCCCTGGAATAATCGTTAAATAGAATGCAAAATGCCAGTCATATTGATTTGCTAATGCAACGATTACTATCGGAGCTAAAATACTACCGAATAATGCATTACTTGTGTTCATTGTGAAGCCTAAGTTAAATCCGCGACGATTTTCCGAAGATTCCATAGCCAATATAGATTGTGTTTGCGGTATCATTGGACCCTCTACAATCCCCATTAATAGGCGGAGTACGAATAACATAGCGAATGTTTGTGCTAAACCATGTAATAAGGAAATAACTGAGAAAGCGAGTATTAAAACTGCTAACATTATTTTCTTGCTCTTCACTTTATCTGAGATGAATCCACCTAAGGGACCCGAAATTGACCAAGTTAATGCAAGTGCTGCTCCAAGTAAACCTAACTGAGTATAGTTAAGTCCTAAATCCACTGAAATCATAGGGAACAAATAGTTAATTGCTAAACGATCAAAGAATACAAAACCTATGACGAAGAAGAAAATTATTGTTAATTTATTTTCATATCTCCAAAATTTCTTTTTTTCCATTATAAAACATCCTTCCTTAAAATCACGTATTGTTATAGCTAGTAGGTTAAATCATAAAATACGGTGATACGAAGAGCGATTAGTATAAATTTCAATTGATTGGATTTTTATAACCGGCATCATCTTAATAAAAAGATAAATATATGAATCCATATTAATAAAACGAAGAAAGATGATTGGTACTAATTATAATTTTTGAATATTTAGAAAATTTAAGGCATTTTTGTACCACTTCAAGTACATAGAAACTGCTTCTTGTATTATCAACTTCTATTATTCTCGCTTTCTATCACCACCTTAAAGTAAGGATAAAATAAAGCGCTTACATAATTTGCTGCAACAACATTCAAAAAAGTTTTGAAAAATACCCTGCAAATGATAGTACTATCTACCATTTACGGGGTATTATTTTATTCAATTAATTGTATTAACGAAAAGCTGCTTTAAATTCGCTAGTAATTTCTTGATGACCATTATTAGAGTCATAACATTGTTCTTGCTCTAACTCGAAGCGATCCATGATTGGAATATCATTTACAGAGAATAGGTATGAATCTTTTGTAGCAATATGTTCATACCAAGCCCAGTTAGGGACAACAAAATAGTCTCCTGCTTTCCAGTCGAAGCGTACACCGTTAATAACTGTGTAGCCTTCACCTTTGTGAGCATGATAAACAGTTGAATGTGTATGTCGCAATGCTTTTGTATGCATACCAGCAGGTAAATGTTGCATGCGAGTTCCTAATGTTGGATTTGCTGATTTACCAGTGGAAGGATTGATATACTCAACAGCAAACCCGTGATGCGGATCTGGATCAAATGCCATTAGCCCTTTAATACCATCTAAAGTGCGATCCCACTTATAGTTTGCTAGTGGTGCAACTGTAAATTTATCATCCCCAACAGGACGAACCATACCACCACGGTAACGTTGCTCTGTAAAGTTGTCTGGCACGCCAGGTTGTTGCAGTCCATCTGCGTATGGTTCAAAGAAAGTACCGCCAATTGCATAAAGAGTTGGGATATCTAAAGCATCCATCCACATCATTGGCTCAGTGCCTTCATGTGCATGACCATGCCATAAGTTTTTAGGAGTAATTAAGAAATCTCCCTCTTCCATGAAAATACGTTCACCTTGAACGATTGTATAGGCACCTTTACCTTCTGAAATGAACCGTAGAGCTGATTGTGAATGACGATGGGATGGTGCTTTTTCTCCTGGAAGAAGCATCTGAACAGCTGCATAAATTGTCTGAGATGTAGATCCCCAGCCCCAAGGTTTACGATAGGTTAAGCCAGGATTTTGAAAATAGATTGCTCGACGTTCTCCACCACGGTCGGGTGTGAAAATTTCGGCAGCTTCACCCATTTTTTTATCGATTAATTCTTTTGACCAAAGATAAGCCTCGGCTTGCGGTTTTGGCGTCTTGTGCATAATTTCCGGAATGGCTTCCCATAGTGGTCCAAGGTTATATTGAGAAATTTCTTTTGTAAAGTCTGTTACAGTTTGACTTTTCATAAATTCTGCTACTTCTGGTGATACTCCAGCCATAATTCTTCGACTCCTTTTCAGATAAAATGATTAATATTAAGCATTTACTAATGTATTTTCTACAGTTGCTACTTTATTTTCCAAAGCACCGACTTTATCGATTTCAATACGTACAATATCATTATCTTTTAAGAATGTTGGCGGATTCATCGCCACACCAACCCCGCCAGGAGTACCAGTTAGAATAACGTCCCCGGGCTCAAGTGTCATCAGATTTGAAAGGAATGCCACTAATTTCTGAACAGAGAATACTAGATTAGCTGTATTTGTTTTTTGACGAACTTCTCCATTTACAGTTAATACAACTTCTAAACCAGATGGATCTCTTAATTCATCAGATGTTACCAAGTAAGGACCCATTGGTGCCGAACCATCTACGGTTTTTCCTTGTAGCCATTGTAAAGTGCGGCGTTGGATATCGCGGTAAGTCACGTCATTTGTAATGGTGTAGCCTGCAACGTAATCCAAAGCATCTTCTTCAGAAACATTATGTGCTCTTTTTCCCATAACAAATGTAAATTCTGCTTCGTAATCCAATTGATCAGAAATTGGATAAAATGGAATATCATCTTCTGGACCTAAAATAGTATTCGCAAATTTAGCAAAAATAACTGGATGTGTTGGTAATTCACGACCCATTTCTAAAATATGTTCACGATAATTATGCCCTACACAAATAATTTTCCCGGGATTTATAACAGGTGCTTCTACTTTGACCTCTTCAAGTGAAAAAATTGCTTTTTGAGCAGATACTGTTGGATTAGTCAAAATGAAGTCTATAGCTGTTTGAGCTAATTCAATTGATTTCTTACCTCCTTGATATAGCTCATCTGTTGTAGCAGGTACATATGCATGTGCGATTTCTTTATAACGATGTTCACCGGCTTCTTTTAATTGTGTTTCATATGCATAATTTAAATCGACGACTTGCTCATCTACAATTGCCCCAGCACGTGTGATTCCATTAAGTGTATAGTTAATTAATTTCATTATAATCCTCCTTTTATCAAAATAGAATACATTGTTCTCTATTTATAGAAAAAGATAATACATTTTCTAGTGTAATGTCAACCTTTTTCAGAAAAATCTTTCTTTTACTTAAGATAATTGGATAGTTTTTGTGAAAGCGCTAGCATTTTTTGTGCAGTAGGATGTTTATGATCATTCGGGATAAGATTTTTGAATCCTACTGCGGTAATCGCAGCTACTAATTCTTGCTGAAAATTAAAAATGGGCACACTGCAAGATGAAATATGTTCTATTAGTGGCTCTGTTTTTGCTGCAAAAAGGTATGCTCTTACTTGTTCGATCTCTTGTTTAACCTGTTGTTGTGTTTGGTCGGACAATGTCATCCATGATTGATCAATCCAATTGCTTATATGTATACCTTTTTTAAAGGCATAAAAAATGGAGCCAGTAGAGGAGATAAGTGGTAAAGTAGTTCCATTTTGTGCTCCAATATTAATGCCATATGTAACACTCCAAATTTCTTTTATAAGTGGACCTTCCGCAGAAGGGATAGCGATTAATGCAGTTAATCCTGTTTCCTCGGTAAAAGCTTTTAGATAGGGATCAGCAAGCTCAATTATTGATGTATCTCCTTGAGCAATATTACCAAACTCAATGAGTTTGTTACCTAGTTTATACATATTTGTAACGGGGTCTTTAAACAAAAACCCACACTGAGTAAGTGTTGTTAAATATTTATACATCTTACTTTTTGTCATATTTGACAGCTGTTGAATTTCTGTGAATTTCATAGGTCTACGTTCTTTAGCAATTATTTCTAATAGTTCTAATCCGGTTTGCAAGGATTGAATAACTGTCTGTTTCTTCTCTTCCATACGTCATCCTGCTTTCTCAAAAGTTAATAAAATACTTATTTAAAATATTAGAATATTTTGTTTCGTTATTGACAAATATAATACATTTGCGTTAGATTTTCATTATAAAGAAACTTTGTTCTCTATTTGTGGAATGTAAATTATATTAGGAGGTTATTATTTATGACGAAAATCAGTGATATTATCGTAGTTGGTGGGGGAATTGGTGGTTTAGCGACAGCACTTTCAATCGTACAGCGCACAGATAAGACCGTAACAGTTTTAGAACAAGCACCTGAGTTTGGGGAAGTTGGTGCAGGTATTCAGTTAGGCGCAAATGCTCTATATGTTTTGGATCAATTAGGAGTTAAAGAAGAAATTGCGAAAGTGTCGGTGTTCCCGAAACGGTTAGTTTTGAAGGATGTTTACACAGCAAAAGAACTTGCAGTTTTGGATTTAACAGAAGGTTTCCAAGAACATTTTAAGCAGCCATATGTGGTACTACATCGTTCAGATTTACACCGAGTATTGTTCGAAGCATGTCAGAAACATGACCGTATTAAGTTCATGAACGACCAAATTATTCAAACAGTTGAACAAACAACTGGGCAAGCAACAGTTACAAATCAAAATGGGGAAACATATAGCGCGGAAGCTGTTATTGGTGCGGATGGATTAAAATCAAATATTCGAAAATTATTCTCAAATGATGAACCAATTTGCTCTGAATATGTTGCATACCGCGGAACGATTCCGATCGAAGAAATCACTGCTAAAGGTGATGTAGCAATGGATGATGTGATTATGTGGATTGGTCCTAACTTGCATTTAGTTCAATATCCTGTACGTCGTGGTGAACTATACAATCAAGTAGTTGTATTCAAAACATACGATTACAAACCAGATGGTGACTGGGGTACTCCAGAAGAAATGGAAAAACGCTTTAAAGGAGCTCATCCATTGGTAGAGCGTGCTTTAGAATTTATCTCTACACAATTCCGTTGGGGAATGTTCGACCGTTCACCAATTGAAAATTGGACAGAGGGTAATGTTACATTGTTAGGGGATGCAGCACATCCAATGCTTCAATATTTAGCACAGGGCGGTGCACAGGCATTAGAGGATGCTTATGTTTTAGGTGAAGCACTAGAATCAGAAGCCACTTATAACGAGGCATTTACTAAATATCAAGCGGAAAGACAACCTCGTAGTGCAATGGTTCAAACATCAGCGCGTAAGTGGGGAGAAATTATTCATGCGGATGATGACATCAAGGTTTTACTGCGTGATACTATTTTCAACAATCACAAAGCAACAGACTATGAAGTAGCAGACTTCTTATACAATTATTTCAACACAAGAAAAAATGAAGTAAAAGCTTAATAGAATACAAAAAAGAAAGAGGAATTACTCCTCTTTCTTCTTATATCCGTAAATAGTAGACATCTCTTTACTCATGGAAATTATTTGTTGAATGATATCTGCATCAAAGTTACTTGGCACATCTTCACTAAATCCAACGACTGAAAAAGCACCTACAAGCTCGTTTTTATAATTGAGAATCGGAAAACCAATAGATGAAACATGGCGTACAAGTGGTTCATGTGCATATGTAAAATGGTCTTTTCTTATTTGCTTAAGTTCATGTTGAAATTTAGCTATATCGAATTGTTCAATTGTTTGTTGCTCCTTCTCAATCCAATTAGTAAATTCTAGTGAATTTGCGTAAGCTGCAAAAATTTTCCCAGAAGCAGAGGATAGCGGTAATTTTGTTCCTACTTGTGCCCCGATATTTAAACCATAATTGGAGTTCCAAATATTTGTAATGATTGGCCCATCATTAACCCAAGTTGCTAGTAGTGTGGTCATGCTTGTGATTTTACTAATCTCTTTAAAATAGGGAGTTAATCTTCCGACAAAATCAGCGTTTTGCAAAGCTGAAGATCCGTACTCTAAAAATTTATAGCCTAGTGAAAAGTATCCTCTTTTTTGTTCGCGATATAATAAGTCCAACTGCGTTAAAGTATTTAAGTATTTATATAAATTACTTTTGGAAATACCAGTAATTTCTTGGATATCTGAAAATTTTAATGGAATATCGCTTTGTGCAACGGCATCAATAATTTGGATACCCAAAGTTAAGGAGCCGATTGTAGTATTGCTAGACATTACATTTCATTCCTTCCACGTTTCTTATTAAATTACAAAGAACGGTTTAAAACCGTAACTAAGGAGTATTTTACAATGACATTAGAGAAATTGAAAGAAGGTTCAACTAATATCAAAACTACCATCGATCAAATGGTAAATATTGTCGAGACAACAGAATCATCTTTATTATACAAGAAGCCATCTGCAGATGAGTGGTCAGTTATGCAAATTGCTACCCATGTTATTGAAGCAGTTGAATTTTGGGTAGCGGATTTAGAAGCATTATTAATCGTTCCAGGAGCAAAATGGGGTCGTAATCACGAACATGTTCGACGTTTAGCTGCTGTAGAAGAAAATTATGTTGCTTCTGTTTCCAAAGAACAAGCAACTACCCGTCTTCAATCGCTCATTCCTCTTACAGAAGGAGCGTTTGTAAAAGTTCAAGCAGAAGACTTAGAAAAAACTGCACCGAGCTATAATCCTAATTTTGATGGCAAACCACTGTCATTTTTAATTGATCATTTAATTATTAAGCATCTAAAGGGTCACTTAGGGCAAATGGAAAGACATTTAGCAAAAGTACAAAATCAATAGAGTTAATAGTATTAAAGAGAACTAGTTGGGTGAGGTAAAGCACAAGAGACAAATATGTTCTTTTGTGCTTTATTTCTAAAAAGATAAGAAAGTATAAAAAATGCCTTGTGAACACCGGGTTCATGGTATTTGAAAGAATAATAAATACCACTGATTTCCGTTTCAGGTGGGGACAAAGGAACGAAGGCTAGGTGCGCCACCTCCTGTGGCAAAGCCTTCGTGACCAACGTCCTGTTGGCCTCCGCGGGGGGAGCGATGAACCATCACCATCGCTTGCGCGTCGATGTGACGTTTCATCTGTCTCCCTCCTCCCGCCGGAGTCGCCACCTTTCACTACAATCCATTTATGTAGTACTCCATTATAAGATTTGACAAAGCATATCGCTTAGATAATAAGATTAACTGCAGTTAATGTAGGGAAAAATGATTTGTACTCGCTGATGAAATAGAAGTACTGTACTGTTATTCAATGATAGATGGTGGCTGACAATTTTCTTTTACTAGTGGAAGTAGAGAAAAATAGTAAGTATTCGCCCTGTAAAGAAGCGAAACAGCGAACGAAATTGTTTCTTCGGGGCCCGCACGATGCGGGTCAGGCAGTCGTTGCGACACGATGTCGCGTACCTAGACTGTCATCCGCCTCATTGTATAGGATAGTTATCTTTTCTATAGTTATCCAAAAAAGCACTAACCTGTTTCTAAAAGTTGTAGAAGGGTGAAGGACAGATAAAGTGAAACTTCAATTAGTGGGGCTTCATTCCCCACTGATTTAAAAACTGAACTCAGGCAAATAACGCCGCGTCGTGCGGCAATGCCTGAGTGACCAGCATCCCTAAAAATTCAACCGGTAATCATATAACAAAACGTCTGTCCAAAGCCCTTCGAAAACGATAGAAACAGGTTTTACTTTAAAGGACCGGGCGTTTTTTTTTCTGGTTTTTCTAATATCCTTATAGAACTATAAATGAGAGTATTTTACAAAATATTTAGGTATGATAGTGTCATTAGACAGAGGAGGTAGTTATATGGGAAATTTAACCGATCTAACACAAGAGTTTGAAGAATCCAATTTTTTTAAGTATCTAGGCTTTGAATGTTTAAGTGTTGAATATGGAAAGGCAAAAATTCAAATTCAAAAGGGACCGAACATTTCTAACTTGAAGAATATGCTGCACGGTGGAGTCATCATGACGGGGCTCGACATAGTGATGGGACTAACTTCAAGGTCTTTAGGAGTAAAGGCAGCTTCAACTATGCAAATGGAAGTAAGATTCGTAAATAGTGTCTTTGAAGGTACTACGGAGTTTACGGGAGAACTTGTACACCAATCAAATAATACTGCCATTTTAAATGGCAAAGCTACAGATGAACAAGGTGACTTAATCGCTTATAGTACCTCAACTTTTAGATTATATGATAAGGAGCACCATGAGTTTAGCAAATGAAATGATGAACATGTCGCATCTCTTAAACTATTAATACATTTAGCATACAAATGTATTAATAGTTTTACTCAACGAATAAAGTTTTTTAAAAAATAAATAATAGTAATAGTTTAATTCATCCTGTAAAAACCCTTACATAACGGGGATTTTCTACCCTTTTTATCACCTTAAAACTCAATCCATTCTATAACATCCCAATCTTTAACCTATTCTAAAGAGTCAGAAAAGTAATTGACTTTGGTATAACAATATTATAATATTCCATTATGAACTTTGTTTTTAAATCATATTTTACTTCAAAAGAAAGCGGTTACAACCAAAGGACCATATGATGGATCTTTTGAACACTTTCAAATTTTCAAGAACTACTAAAATGATAGGAGGTTTTACAATGTTAGATAGTTTGCAAGAAAAAAATACAGGCGTTGTTCGTACCGTTCTTGGACCGGTATCGACGGAAGATTTAGGTGTAGTACTTATAAATGAATCACTTCTTTCTGTATATCCAGGAGCGGAGTTAGCACCTGAAATTAATATGGATAAAAGCGAAATCTTTGAGGTGTTAAAGCAAAAGCTAAACGATTTCCGTCGACAAGGTGGGAAAACAATCGTAGATGCTAGTGGAATGTTCCACGGTCGAGACGTATGGCTATATCAATCACTTTCCAAAGCAACAGGTGTTCATATAATTGTAACAACGGGCTTAGGACCTGAGAAATTGTTAGGCGGTTATTTCCTTACACCACAAACAAACCCTCCTACTCCTTGGCCAGCAGAAAAATTTGCCGGTCTTTTCACAAAAGAAGTAGTTGAAGGTGTTGTTGTTCCACGTGTTGAACGCTCGACAGCTGCAGGATTAGTCGTTTCAATCGCTAGCACAGAAGGTATTACAAACGAAGAGAAGAGCCTTTTCCGTGGTTCTGCAATAACAGCTCGTGATACAGGAGTTGCGGTAGCAGTACAACATGGAGCAGATGCAGTTGCTGATTTAGAACTTTTGTTAGCAGAAGGTATTGACGCAAGCCGTGTAATTATTGGGAGTATCGATCGTCAAGGAGCAGTAGCTAGTAAATCAGCTATTGAAATCGCTAGCCGCGGTGCTTATGTAGCAATTGATCATATTGGTTGGGGCTCAGAAGACGGTTATGTAAGCGATGCAGAACGTGTGAAATTAGTTATTGAATTACTAGAAGCAGGATTTGTAGAACGTATTCTACTTTCTACGAGTGCTGTAGGTATTGCGAAAGGCCATGAAGCGAAAGATCTTGCCTACGATTATTTATTATCGACATTTGTCCCTTTGTTACGCAAAGCGGGAGTGACGGATGAACAAGTACGTACATTGTTAGAAGAAAATCCACAACGAGTACTGACGGTGGATGAGTCAGCAGAACTGAAAATTAAAGAATTTTCTCCAACTGCTTGGAAAGACCTGTTCTCTCCAGTCGATCACTAAATCAAACGCATAGAAATAAAAATATATCCACAATTTGAACGAAGTAAAAACAATGATAGGAGTGACAGAAATGGGTAAGGTTAATACGGTTTTAGGTCCGGTTGCATCAGAAGATTTAGGAATTACATCGTTGCATGAGCATATTGGGTTTGGTTTACCGGGATGTGACTTAGATACACAATGGTGGAAAAAACCTGATGAGGCGTTTGAAGTAACGATTGCCAAGTTACGTCGCTTCCGGGAACACGGTGGTAAAACATTTGTAGATTGTACTGGGATTGGAAACGGACGTGATCTTGAATATTTCCAAGTTCTATCACGTAGAACAGGTGTACATATTGTAGCAGTAACTGGTTTCGTAGCAGGTGACTCCGCTTTAGCTTACTTCCGTGAAAAATCAGTCGAATATTTAACAGATTTATTTGTTCAAGAAATAACAGTTGGTATTGCTGGTACAAGTGCAAAAGCGGGTGCGATAAAAGTTGGTGTAAGTCGGGGCGGTAAGTTAAGTGAGCTAGATAAAAGAATTTACCGAGCAGCTGCGCGTGCTGCAGTAAAAACAGGTGCACCAATCATTACACACTTAACTACAGATCCGCATACAGCAATTGAAATTTTCAATGAGGAAGGTCTTTCGTTAGATCGTGTTTTAATGGGTCACGCAGATGTCGGTCAGGACGTAGATGAAGAGCGCGATTCATTAATCGCAAACCTTGGAGGATATGTTGGTTTCGATACAATTGGTTACGACTTAGATATGGAAAACCCGCCTTATTGGGGACGTTATCGTAAAGATCGTGTAGACCATTTCATGCGATTCCTAGATAAAGGGTTTGTAGAAAAAGCGGTTATTGCTGCAGATGCAAATTGCTGTGCATTAGGATGGCCGGGTCTAAAAGGGCATTCTGTAAACTATTTATTTGAAGAGTTTTTACCAGATATTCGTAAAGCAGGAGTAACTGAAGAGCAAATTGAACAGCTCTTAGTTCATACACCTGCAACATTCTTATCCCTACAAGATCCTCGTTAATTTGCGAAGCATTGGATTTCAAAAATTGGTTGAACAGATTAAAGGGGGTTAGGAAGATGAGTATTAAAGGAGCGGCTTTTATAGCTGGGGCATTTGAACACCCAACGCGTAAAGCAGAAAACAAATCAGTTGCTGTCTTACATGCTGAATGTGCAAAAGGTGCATTAGAGGATGCAGGGCTATCATTCAAAGATGTGGACGGATACTTTTGTGCTGCTGATGCGCCAGGTGGTGCCCTTTCTATGGTCGAGTATTTAGGGCTAAATGTGCGTCATCTCGATTCAACAGATATTGGCGGTTCATCATACATTGCGCATGTATCACATGCCGCGCAAGCAATCGCTGCTGGTAAATGTAATGTCGCATTAATAACGATGGCAGGCCGCCCACGCTCTGAAGGCAGAAGTGGTGTCAAACAGAAAATCGTAGGTGCAAATGTTCCTGATGTACCATTCGAGCTTCCTTTTGGACCTACTGCCGTTAATGAGTACGCAATGGCAACGATGCGTCATATGCATGAATACGGTACGACGAGTGAACAATTGGCCTGGGTAAAAGTGGCGGCTTCACAGCATGCACAATATAATCCGAATGCCATGTTACGAGACTTAGTGACAGTTGAAGATGTACTAATGTCTCCGATAGTAGCAGATCCTTTACACCGTTTAGATTGCTGTGTCGTAAGTGATGGTGGAGGGGCGTTGGTAATAGTTAGTCCTGAAATTGCAAAAAGCTTAAAACGCCCCCTTATAAAAGTGTTAGGTAGTGGTGAGGCTCCTAAAGGACTATTAGGAGGCAAAGTTGATCTTACATATTCAGGAGCTATTTGGTCAGGGCCAAGAGCTTTTGCGGAGGCGGGAGTTACGCCCGGGGATATTAAATATGCTTCCATCTATGATAGCTTCACTATTACGGTGTTGATGCAACTGGAGGACTTAGGTTTTTGTAAGAAGGGCGAAGGTGGTAAGTTTGTCGATGATGGAAATCTAATATCAGGTATTGGCAAGTTGCCTATCAATACAGATGGTGGCGGTTTAAATAATAATCACCCAGCAAGCCGTGGCGGCATCGTCAAAGTAATCGAGGCGGTTCGTCAGCTGCGCGGAGAGGCTCATCCAAATGTTCAAGTGAAAAATTGTGATCTTGCATTAGCTCATGGTACGGGAGGCGGACTAGCAAGCCGTCATGGTAGTGCGACACTTATCTTGGAGAGGGTGTAAATCATGGTAACAACCTATCAATCTAGAACAATGGTAATTCCTGAGATTCATCCAGAACACCAAGCTTATTGGGATGCTGCTGCAGAAGGAAAGCTATTGATCAAACTATGTGATTCTTGTGATGAGTTCCATTATTATCCCCGAGTTATATGTCCAAATTGCACGAGCGATAAAACATCATGGGTCGAAGCTAAAGGTACTGGAGTTATTTACACGTATAGTGTAATGCGAAGAGGCGTACAGTATGCGATTGCTTTCGTTGAGCTCGATGAAGGACCGAAAATGATGACGAATATCGTTGACTGTGACCTCGATACAGTACATATCGGTCAAAGAGTAAAAGTGGTATTTAAGCAAAGCGGTGATGAAGATAAACCGGGTCCCTTTATACCATGCTTCACACCAATTGTGGAAGAATAAGGGGATATTAAAAAAGGAGAGAATTTAAATGATTATCACTAAGGATGAACGCATTAAAATGCGTGACGGTGTACATATTGCTGCAGATATTTACCGTCCTGAAGGCACGGGAAAAGTACCAGCATTACTTGCTATTAGCCCTTACGGTAAAGAACTTCAAGCTCAGGCACTAACATTACCTCCGCAAGCACGTCCAAGTCATCTTTGGAACGGTGCCATTGAGGCAGGGGACATCACCGAAGTAGTTTCACGGGGTTATGCGCATATTATTGCGGATATACGGGGAACGGGGGGCTCTGAAGGACAAATGTGCGGTAACTATAACTCTGGTGGTCATGGGGATGGCAAGGATATTTATGACCTTGTGGAATGGCTAGCGGAGCAAGATTGGTGCGATGGGAACATCGGAATGATTGGTATTTCATACTTTGCATCTGTTCAACTATTAGGAGCTGCAGAGCAACCACCACATTTAAAAGCAATATTTGCAAACGGTGGTCACTTCGATCTTTATGAACTTTGTTATCACGGTGGGATTATGTGGTTAATGCCACGTGCTTCTCGTGAAGGACGCGGCGGCGATAGCGGTAATGCATTCAATAATGTAGCAAGTAAGAGCTCGAAAGTATTCACACCTGAAGAGCTTAAACAAAAAACGCAAGAACGTTTAAACGATCCAGATATCGCACATTGGTCAGACTTTGTTCATCTATTACATTATCAAGATCGTCATGAATTATGGATGGATTACTTACTAAACCCACTTGATGGCGAGTTTTGGCAAAAAGATTCGGCAATAGAAGTAGCGCATAAAGTAACAATCCCAACATACTTCCAAGCAAAATGGGGGCGTGGTTGGAATGTAGAAGGCACACTAGAAGGATTCCATAAAGTATCAGGCATTAAAAAACTTGATATCCAAGCGCTTCCACCTATGTTAGAGCGTCCATTCCATGAAAATCATGACGAAATGTTCCGATGGTATGATTACTGGTTAAAAGGTATTGATACAGGCATTATGGATGAACCGACAGTGCAGTTTTCTGTAGAGGGTTCTTACAAATGGCGTGGAGAAGATCAATGGCCATTGCAATATGAAGAAAAGAAAGAGTTCTACCTACGTCCTCGCCATAAAATTAGCGAGAAACCAGAACCTTTAGCTTCTGAATATGCTCATCCTGATGGATTCTATCAAGCACCATTAACAGTAACTACAAAATCGGAAACGATTAAGTGGACGAGTGATAAATTCTTAGAACCTGTAGAAATGACAGGCACAGGGGCATTATATATCCATGCGGAAATAGATACAGATGATACTAACTTCATCTCTAAGCTCTATGATGTAGATCCAGGTGGCAAGCGCACTTTAATGACATCAGGCTATTTAAAAGCATCTCATCGCGAATTAAATGAAGAAAAGTCAATATATGGAGAGCCATGGCATCCGCATAACCGAGTGGTACCCGTAACTCCTGGTGAAATTAATGAGTATGCAATCCGATTATATCCATTTTCATTTCTTATTAAAGCAGGACATCGCATCGAATTAGAACTTGCATGTAACGAGCCGCTTGATGGGGAAGATGCAAAATTATTACCACCAGATAGCTACCACTTACCGAGTGGGCGTGCAACAACTCATAAAATCTATCGTGATAAAGATCATCAATCTCGTTTAGTATTACCGGTTATTCCAAAAGAGTTCAATGTATTGAACAATGCGAGTGCAAAATAATTGCATGCTTCAATGGGGAGAATCTTCTAACAAGCTATAGCATTTCCTCGATTAGGGGCATTGTAGTACCAACTTAATTAGAGGAGTGAAACGAATGGAAAGTTCAGTACATGTTATTCCGATTGAATGTAAATTCGGTCCAGTCTCTGCATTTGCTTATTATGTGGACGCGTTAGAACCAGCAATCATTGATACAGGAGTTAATGTATCTGCTGCGCAAGATATTGAGCCAATTCTTGCCCAAAACGGCATACGAATTGAGGATATTCGCTGGATTCTTTTAACACATGGTCATGTAGATCATCTTGGTGGTGCTTATGCAATATGGGAAAAGACAGGAAGACGTGCAAAAGTGGTAATACCGGAAAAAGAAGCTCGATTATTACGAAATCTTAATGAACATATTGTTGATTACAAAGCACTCCAAGGAAAATACATTAACGATCGAGCAATACAAGAAAAGCATATCACCATGTTAACAACGGACATCGGTAACAATATAGAACCAGAAATTGAAGTCAAAGATGGTGATCACATCAGCCTTGGTGGTAACGTATCGTTAACCGTTGTTGAAACACCGGGACACTCAATTGGATCAGTAACATATGTACTAGATGGTCTCAATTGGGCATTCGCGGCGGATGCGGTTCAAATGTATGGTGGATTAGGTGGCTTACCTACTATTGAAGATTCGGGGCTATATCGTGAAAGTGTTCATCGTTTGTTGGAAGAAGTTCATCCCAGTCGTTTGTACTTAGGGCATCCATTTCGCAATGTCAATGGTGAATTGCAAAGTGCACAAATTACTGGTGAAGAGGTAGGATCAGTTCTGCAAGCAAGCCTTGATATGGATGCGAAATTGACTGATCTTATGCAGCGTCATCTCTCTAGAGATACTCAGTCCAGCGAAAGTAATGGACTATATGGACCGTTTGAAGCCATTGCAAATGAAATTGGTTACACTGGAGATCCACGAAACTTGCCTTGCTCATTCTTTGTGACAATGCATGCTTATCAAGAAGAACTGAAAAGTACATATAAAAAGTGAGAGGAGGAAAAAATAAATGATCCAGAAACGATTTGGAAATGTAGCCGAAGCAGTTGCTGATATAAAGGACGGTGCGACGCTACTCGTTGGAGGATTTGGCGGCAGTGGTTTACCTTTAAACCTCATCTCCGCTCTTACAGAACATGGAGTAAAGGATCTGACGGTTGTATCCAACAATATTGGTGCCGTTAGTGATGGAGTTGCTGCACTTATTAGTAATAACCAAGTACGAAAGATTATCTGTTCTTTCCCAGTAGGTCCACACGCAGATGATTTAGTAGAACGTCTCCAAAAAGGTACGATTGAGTTAGAAATTGTACCTCAAGGAACATTAGCGGAGCGTATCCGTGCAGGTGGAGCAGGAATCCCAGCATTTTACACGCCAACTGCGGTTCAGACTGAACTGGGAGAAGGTAAGGAATCACGTGAATTTAATAATAGAGAATATCTTCTAGAGCATGCGATTGTCGGTGACTATGCTTTTGTTAGGGCCTTTCGTGCAGATCGATGGGGGAATCTTATTTATCGCAAAGCACAACGTAACTTTAACCCAGTAATGGCGACAGCCGCAAAAATTACAATTGCAGAAGTAGACGAAATTGTAGAAGTTGGAGAAATTAATCCAGAAACAATTGTTACGCCGAGCGTTTACGTACATCGTTTAGTTCAAGTGGAAAGCGAAAGGAAGGTGCTCGTAAATGAGTAAAGAGCTAGAGCAAATTGGCTGGTCAATGCCAGACTTAGCTTCTCGAGTAGCTTTAGATTTAGAGGATGGCTGGTTCGTGAATCTTGGGATTGGTTTACCTACACTTGTAGCAGATTATATTCCGGAGGGAAAAGAGATTATTTTACACAGTGAAAATGGTCTTCTTGGATTAGGACCAAAACCTGAACCAGGTGAAGAGGATTGGGATCTTGTGAATGCAGGAAAAGAACCCATTACACTACGACCAGGAGGAGCGTTCTTCTCACAATCAGAATCCTTTGCGATGATTCGTGGCGGTCACCTTGATGCAGCAGTTCTAGGTGCTTTTCAAGTTTCACAGTATGGTGACCTGGCTAGTTGGAAGCTTCCTAACGCTACTCTAGGGCGTGTTGGTGGAGCAATGGACCTTACTGCCGGCAGTAAGCGGGTGTTCCTGTTTATGCAGCATACTAGTAAGCTAGGACCTAAGATCGTAGAGGAATGTACGTATCCACTAACGACTCCTCGTTGTGTAGATCGTATTTATACGAATCTAGCGATAATCGATGTAACAGAGGATGGACTTCTCGTTTTAGAGCTTGCTCCTGGTGTTACGTTTGAATATGTACAAGAACGTACGGCAGCGCCGCTTAAGGTACATGCTGACTTGAAAACAGAGATTATAGGAGTGCAGCTATGACTAAACAACTTACAATTGATCGACAATCAGGGGTGCCACTTTATAAACAAATTAAAGAAATTTTGATAAAGGAACTTAAAGCTGCTGCTATTGAAACAGGTCGACCATTTAGTACTGAGCATGAGTTAGTTGAGAGGTTTCATGTGAGTAGGGCACCTGTCCGTCAAGCACTAAAGGAGCTTGCTAACGAGGGCTATGTATACAGAGAGCGAGCGAAGGGTACATTTCCCGTTCAAGAGCTTCCAGTAAGACCCCCAGGATTAGAATTAGGAGGACTAGTTGGCTTCCTTCGTGATCAAGGGATGGATTGTAAATCGAAAATATTAAGTGTGGATCGTGTGCTACCTACGGAGAATCTTTGTGAGATTCTCCGTATTGAACCAGAAGTAGAAGTTCTAAGAATTTCTCGCTTAATCCTGCTCAAAGGAAAACCGCTTGTATGGGCGCAGACCTATCTGCTCGTTCCAGAGGATTTTAATCCAGGAACAAAAGAGTTAGAGGAAGCAGAAAGTGTCTTTGTACTTCTTGAGAACGAGCAGGGTACATTCATTTCCAAAGGGGATCATCAAATCTATGCAGCAGGTGCAAGCCAAATGGAGGCCGAGATTTTGAGTGTTGAGGATAAAGAACCTGTTCTTATTATGGAAACAAAGCTACACACCCGTAATGATCGAATTATAGGATGGAGAAAAGCCGTTCACAGAGCTTCTGATTATAAGTTATCTTTCACAGTGAATCGTTAGTGACTTTTGCTGCCTTTTGATAATAACCCGCCCAAGAATGTCAGGTAGCGGACAAACTCCTTGGTTCAAAATCGAATTTTGGAGTTTGTCTTTGATTTATGAAATGCCAAGCAATTACGAAATGAACTGATTGTTGGAAATTTGAGCGTATATCTACTCTATACGACTGGGGGATAAGGATGTCCAAAATAAATATTACCGACGTTGTGAATGAAGGGAAATTTAACCGCTTTCATTTGGGATTATTGATTTGTTGTTGCCTCATTATTGTTTTTGATATGTTCGATCTTGTTATCTATAGTTCCATAGTGCCTATTATTATGGAGGAATGGTCCATTTCACCTGTTGAAGCGGGAGCCATTGGTAGTTACGGAATTTTCGGGATGATGCTAGGGGCTATATTTTTTGGAATTTTAGCTGACAAATTTGGAAGAAAGAATATCCTCATTTTATGTGTGATCCTATTTAGTATATTTACATTTTTATGTGCATTTGCACCAGGTCCATTAACGTTCTCTACTTTTCGATTCATTGCTGGGGTAGGTATTGGTGGTGTATTGCCAAATGTAATTGCTATAATGACCGATTATGCACCAAAACATTTGCATAACACCATGGTATCAATCGTAATGTGTGCCTTTTCAGTAGGAGGAATTTTGGCAGGTTTTGTAGGTATTTACTTTATACCTCTTTTGGGGTGGAAAAGTGTTTACTGGGTAGCAGCGATTCCACTTTTAATCATTCCATTTATGATTAAGTATTTTCATGATTCACCCGCTATTCTTTTGGTGAAAGGTCGAATAGATGAACTTCGTTACGTTCTTTCAAAAGTGAATGACAAGGTATCCTTAACACCGGAAATAGAGTTTGTAACAAGTACAGAAATCGAAAAAGATCCTAGTTCGCCCGTGATTGCATTATTCAAAAATAATCGTGCATTAGGTACGGTAATGATCTGGATTGCCTTTTTCATGTGTTTGTTAATGATAAATGGAATCAGTATTTGGCTTCCTAATTTGATGTTTAGTGCTGGCTATGCTCTTAGTTCCAGTTTATCCTTTATGATTGTTTTAAATATCGGTGCTATTATCGGAACGTTAATCCTTGGGGGTCTTGCCGATAAATTTGGAGTTAAGAAAGTGCTAGTTCCGATGTTTATAATGGCAGCGGTTTCATTGACACTTCTTGGTTTTAAAAATAACATGATTGTTCTCTATTTATTAGTATTAATAACTGGTGCATGTACAATGGGGGCTCAAAACATTTCATATGCCTTTGTATCCCAATACTATCCATCATTAATGCGCTCAACTGCCATAGGTTTTGCTTCGGGAATTGGAAGAATTGGGGGGATTATAGGGCCAACATTTGGAGGCATCCTCGTTTCACTTAATCTATCCACACAAATGAATTTTCTTTCGTTTGCAATTCCAGGCATTCTAGCAGCTATTGCTTTTTCATTTGTTCCAGTAAAACGTACTCATCACAAAAAAACAATCGAAATCAATATTACTGAGGAGGAAAATGTTTATGAAATCGAAAGCTGAATTAAGAATCGCTATTATTGGGGGAGGCATTGCTGGTGCATCAACAGCAATTGCATTAAACGCAAAAGGAATTCGTGCAGATGTGTATGAGCAAGCATCATCGTTTGGTGAAGTGGGAGCTGGAATTGGAATCCGACCACCAAGTGTAAGATGCTTCAAAGAGTGGGGAATTTACGAAGCGCTAGAGAAAGTAACAAATCGTAGTGATCATATGGAAATCATTGCCGGAGATGATCATTTACTTATTAAAGAGACATGGCCAGTACTAACAGATGACAAAACAGAAGCGTACTCTCGTTTAGTTCATCGTGCAGATTTATTGGACACACTAGTAAATAATATTCCTACTGATCAACTTCATTTAGATCACCGCTGTGAATCTATAATCGATCACGGTGATTATGCAGAAGTGAAATTTTCGAACGGTAAAACAATTGAAGCTGATATAGTAGTTGCCGCTGACGGTATTCGTTCGCCTATTCGAAATCAAGTACTAGAACCTGTTGAAGCAATCTATTCTGGTTATCTTGCGCATCGTGTATTAATCGACTTCGATCAAGCACTTGGGATGGCTTCAGATGAAAATATTTTACGTATTTACGTAGATGGTGATAACTCATGTTATTTCTTACCACTTCATAATCGTAATCAAGTATCTGTAGATATTACAGTGCCAGGTGAGTTCGCATGGCGTCCAGAGCTAACAAAAGAAGAAATTATGGAAAGTATTAAAGGTTTCGGTCCAACTGTTCAAAAAGTTATAGAGAATATTAAATTAGAAGATATAGTAACTCGTCCGTTATGTGATTTGGAACCGATCGATAAATGGACTACAAATACAGTTGCGTTAATCGGTGACTCTGCTCATGCAATGCTTCATAACCAAGGTCAAGGAGCTAACATGGCAATGCAAGATGCTGAAGTATTGGCAAAAGCAATTGCCGAAGAGGCAACGGTTGTTGATGCACTAAAAAAATACGAAGAGCTTCGTAAACCAGTAACGCAACTTTACCAAAAACTATCTCGTCTTTTCCCATCAGATCAAGCAAAAACTGCTTTCCCTGAAAAAGAGCACTTCGAAGCTCTGTAAGCTATTTTTTAAAATCAGTTTCATAGTAAGGATATTTCCATACCTATTATAATAGGTATGGAAATTCTGTTATGTTATACAAATGAAATAGGAGGTTGTCACAGATGCCAGTACATCCTGAGATAAAAAAAATTTTAGATATCATTCCTAAATATGATCCGAACCACAAAGTTGTTCCAGAAGAACATAGAAAAATGTTCGATGCACCGATTTTACCTATTGAACAGCGTGTACAAGTTCATGCTGTTGAAGAAAAAACAATTTCAACTCCTGAGGCTGATCTAACAATAAGAATTTATACGCCGGAGGAAGGAGATTCATATCCTATTCTTATGTATTTCCACGGAGGTGCATTTCTCTCAGGAAATTTAGAAAGTCATGACGAAGTGATTCGCCCGATTTGTATGGAATCTGGTTATAAGGTTGTTTCAGTCGGTTTTCGCTTAGCACCAGAGCATCCATACCCTGCGGCCCTAAATGATTGCTATTATGCAACAAAGTGGGTAAAGGAAAATAAGGAAGAATTACAATGGGATGGACAGAATCTTGCTCTTGCCGGTGACAGTTCTGGTGGTAACTTAGTTGCTGCAGTCTCGCTAATGGCTCGTGATAAAAAAGAATTTAATATTACAAAGAATGTGTTACTATATCCATCGTTAGACCTTGATTTTAGTACTTTCCGATATTCATCATTAACTGAAAATGGAACAGGTTATTTTGTAGAAAGTGCTCAATTAGCCGAACTTAATGGCTTTTATTTATTAGGGGGAGTAGATACAGATAACCCGCTTGTATCGCCAATCAGGGAAGAAAACTTAGAAAACTTCCCAGAATCTCTTATTGTCACTGCAGAATATGATCCATTCAGAGATGAAGGAGAACTATTTGCAGAGAACCTAAAAAAATCAGGTGTACCTGTTGAGTTAAAACGATATGATGGAGTAACTCATGGGTTCTTAGGGAAATGGACGCATCTAGATGAATATAAAGGTGCGTATGGATTTATAGGTGAGTTTTTAAATACAGCTTCAGTGGATTAAAGAACTTTATAGGAGAATTAAAAAACTGTCTTCACTATGGGGCAGTTTTTTTTATGTAAAAAATACTCCAATTGGATGTTTTCTTTTGTTATTTGGTGGAAGGATAAGAATATTGACATGCTTTTTTATTCATGATAAAATTACTTTGAATTAGAGATACTTAATTTAAAGATAAAATATTGGAGGAATATATATGAATCACTTAAAAGGTATGCACCATGTTACTGCAATTACAAGCAGTGCTGAAGAAAATTACAAATTTTTCACAAATGTATTAGGTATGCGACTCGTTAAGAAGACAGTCAACCAAGATGATATTCAAACCTATCATTTGTTTTTCGCAGATGATGTTGGTGGAGCTGGAACGGATATGACGTTTTTTGACTTCCCTAACATTCCAAAGGGTACACATGGTACAAATGAAATATATCGTACGGGATTCCGTGTACCGACTGACGCGGCTTTAGATTACTGGGTAAAACGTTTTGATCGTTTAGATGTGAAGCATACTGGTATTCAAGAACAATTTGGAACAAAAGTACTGTCATTTGTTGATTTCGACGATCAACAATATCAACTAATATCTGACGAAAACAATAAAGGTGTTGCAGCAGGAACACCATGGCAAAAAGGTCCGATTCCACTAGAATATGCTATTACTGGTCTAGGTCCAATTACTATTCGTATTGCTGAATTTGACTATATGAAAGAAGTGCTCGAAAAGGTTTTATTATTTAGAGAGATTGGACAAGATGGAGCATTCCACTTATTTGAAGTTGGTGAAGGTGGTAATGGTGCACAGGTTATAGTGGAGAAAAATATTATTCTTCCTCCAGGTCGTCAAGGTTTTGGAACAGTTCATCATGCAGCATTTCGAGTAGAAGATAGAGCTGTCCTAGATGAATGGACACAACGTATGGAAAGCTTCGGTTTCCGAACATCAGGATTTGTCGATCGTTTCTTCTTCCAATCATTATATTCGAGAGTTGCAAACGGAATACTATTTGAATTTGCAACAGATGGTCCAGGATTTATGGGAGATGAACCATATGAAACACTAGGAGAAAAATTATCCTTGCCCCCATTCCTAGAACCAAAACGTAAACAAATCGAAGGACTGGTTCGTCCAATAGATACAGTACGAAGCACAATCGAGTTTGTAAAAGAATAAAAATTAAGTCAGCCGCTTCCTAAAGGAGGCGGTTTTTTGCATTATAAATAGACAACTAGATACTTTTGGAAAAATAATACGTTCAGCATGTAAATGAACTATGTGAGCAAGTAACCTAGCGAACAATGCAAGTAAAGGTCCTGCAAGTGCAAGTAAACAGTTGGTGAAAGCTAGTAACAATAGCCCGGTAGCCATACGAGAGAGAAAGCACACTATACGAGAGCCGCGGGTAGCTATACGAGAGAGAAAACCCTCTATACGAGAGCCGCCGGTAGCCATACGAGAGAGAAAGCGCTCTATACGAGAGCCACCGGTAGCAATACGAGAGAGAAAGCACTCTATACGAGAGCCACCAGCAGCTATGCGAGAGAGAAAGTGTTCTATACGAGAGCCACCCGTAGCTATACGAGAGAGCCATCCATACGAGAGACAACAACTTATAAATAGAGATTTCTACAAACTACAATGTTTTTCAAAAAAATAAAGAAATTCATGGCTTTATTTTAAACTTTTAGGGTATACATAGTTGGTAGTAAATATAGTAATAGAAAGGAGGAAAGTGAGTTGATTCGTTTCGATAATATTACGAAAGTATTTTCAGATGGAACACAAGCTTTGCGGAATGTCTCTTTAACAATTCCGAAAGAGCAATTAGTGGTCATCATTGGACCGAGTGGATGCGGTAAAACTACTCTTCTAAAACTGATCAATCGCTTAGAAACTCCTACGTCTGGTGAAGTATACGTTGAGGATAAAGCAATATCCACTATAGATCCTGTTGAACTAAGGAAAACAATCGGATATGTTATTCAACGAATTGGTTTGTTCCCGCATATGACAATCGAAAGAAATGCAGCGCTTGTGCCGAATTTGAAGGGGTGGGCAAAGGATAAGACGACAGCTCGAATTCACGAATTAATGAAGATGGTTGGACTTGAACCCAAACAGTTCCTGCGAAAGTTTCCACTGGAGTTAAGTGGTGGTCAGCAGCAACGAATAGGTGTTGTGCGCGCACTGGCTGCAGACCCGGATATTATGTTGATGGATGAACCATTTAGTGCATTGGATCCGATAAGCCGTGAACAATTGCAAAATGAGGTGAAATATTTACAGGAAAAGATTAAGAAGACAATCATTTTTGTTACGCATGATATAGATGAGGCATTAAAAATTGCAGATATGATCGTTGTTATGAAAGATGGAAAGATAGAGCAAGTTGGAACTCCGACAGAGTTAATAGAAAATCCTATTAATAACTTTGTGAAAAATTTTATAGGAATTGAACGAATCAATAGAAAAAAATCGGTTGGCAAAAGAGAGTTACAGGACTTCGCGTCGTTTTTTGAAGGTGAA
Organism: Psychrobacillus sp. BM2; assembly: GCF_048572895.1. Classification (GTDB taxonomy): domain Bacteria; phylum Bacillota; class Bacilli; order Bacillales_A; family Planococcaceae; genus Psychrobacillus. Next base: position 3,111,094 of record NZ_CP183878.1, on the reverse strand, counting down.
AGGGAATCCAATTATATAGAAGTTGACGCTTCTATGTTAGTGGAAGATGCTATCGCTTTACTGGAAAATGAAAGTACAAAGGGGTTGCTAGTAAAACGAAACAATAAGGTGCTAGGCTTTGTTAATCAATCCATACTTCTTCGGGCAATGCTTGCAAAGGAAGAGGTGTTATAAGTGAAAAATTTTATAGAAACGATTCAAAGTCGTTCAGATTTAATACAAGAGGCATTTTTACAGCATATTTACTTATCCTTTATTGCTTTAGCGATTGGGATTGCAATTGCCTTACCCTTAGGAATATTAGTTGCAAGATATCGTAGAATAGCAGAGCCAGTTATTGGAATTACCGCCATCTTTCAGACAATACCTAGCTTGGCCTTATTCGGATTTCTTGTGCCACTTATAGGAATTGGTGCTAAAACAGCTTTGATTGCCCTGATTATCTATACACTTTTACCTATTTTACGTAATACATATACTGGTATTTCAAATATTGATGAATCGATGATTGAGGCTGGTAGGGGAATGGGGATGACGAAAAGTCAGCTGCTTTGGCAGATTCAATTCCCACTTGCTTTACCATTTATAATGGCGGGTATTCGAACTGCTACAGTTCTGACTGTAGGTATAGCAACACTGGCGACATTTGTTGGAGCAGGTGGTTTAGGGGATGTAATTTACCGTGGATTGCAATCCTATAATAATTCGCTCGTTCTAGCTGGTGCCTTACCCGTTGCATTATTAGCAATTCTGTTTGATCTAATATTGAAATGGATTGAGAAAAGAGTTACACCAAAAGGAATGAGTATGGGAGGATGACGGGATGAAAAAGTTAGTAGGGATAGTGGGACTTGCAGCAGTAACGCTTTTAAGTGCTTGCTCGAATTCAGAAGAATCATTAGTAATTAGCGGAAAGCCATGGACAGAACAATTTATACTTCCACAGATTTTAGGGCAATATATCGAGGAGAAAACAGATATCGATGTGGAATATAAAGAAGGCCTAGGGGAAGTAGCAATTATGACTCCAGCTTTGGAAAAAGGCGATATTGATCTGTACGTGGAGTATACTGGAACCGGCTTAAAGGATGTTTTGAAAGAGGAATCTGAGGTGGGAGAAAGCTCAGATAGTGTGTTAGAAAAAGTAAGGGAAGGCTATAAGGAGCAATTTGAAGCTACATGGTTAAGTCCACTTGGGTTTGAAAATACGTATACATTGGCTTATACAAAGGATAATGGGTACAATGCAGAAACTTACTCAGACTTAGTAGAGGCTTCTAAAAAGGGTGATATGGTATTTGGAGCACCTCATGCATTTTATGAAAGAAAAGGAGATGGCTTTGACGATTTAATAAATACATATCCATTTGTATTTTCAGAAACGCAAAGTTTAGATCCAAATGTAATGTATGAAGCATTGAAAAATGGCGATGTCGATGTCATACCTGCATTTACGACAGATGGTCGCATTGAGCGCTTTGATTTGCAAACGACAACGGATGATTTAGGGTTCTTCCCTAAGTATGACGCCGCTCCAGTCGTACGTTTAGATGCATTAGAAAAGTTCCCGGATTTAGAGGATACGCTAAATGAATTGGCAGGAAAAATAACCGAAGAAGACATGTTGAAGATGAACGCGAGAGTAGATATTGATGGTGATAAACCAGAGGATGTAGCTCATGACTTTTTAGTAGAAAAAGGATTAATAAAAGAATAAAAAAACACCCGAATCTAGCATTCTAGATTCGGGTGAAATTATTTAGATTAGCTCTTTGAAATTCAATCGTTTGTTTAAAACAAAGATTATCGGAACACCAACTGCCAATACTGCGAATTCACCAGCTGCAACTGTTAGCCATGTATAGAAGAATGGGAGGTCAAACGCAATCATTAACTCGAGTGCGATGATACACATTGTAAATGTAAATAGTAGTGTATTAATAACCATGCGGGCAATGTTCCCTTTTACATACTTAGTTGCCAAAATCGTTAATGACAAAGTAATGATAGAATGCGCTACTCCAAATGTTAGGTCGAAAGCTGCCATTGGAGAAAATATATTTGTGATGAATACTCCTAATACAATTCCAAAAAAGTATTTTTTATTAAATACGATTAAGTGATTAAACATCTCGGCAATACGAAACTGTACTGCACCAAATGCAAAAGGAGCCACTAGTAGAGATACCGCGACATAAAGAGCAGCAATAACACCAGTTACTGCAATAGTTTTTGTTTTCATTATTCATTTCTCCTTAGTTTTTTTCCGTGGGAGGTTCTCGAACCACGTTAGTTTTCACAAACAGTTATTCTATGCGAATAGTTATCAACTGTCAAGAGAATTTGTAATATATGAATCTGGTTTTCCTATGGTAGAATGGTACACAGCAACGAAAAGGAAGGTTTTATATGAGAAAGATAATAATGCTAGTATGCATATGTATAGTTATTTTGCTAAGTGGCTGTACACAAAATCAACAATCAAACACGTCTCAGACACCCGCCGAGGCTCGTAAAGAGATGAAGGTCCATTTTCTAGACGTAGGCCAAGGGGATTCTATTTTTATACAATCTCCGAACGGAAAAAATTTACTAGTCGATGGAAGTACAAAACAAGCTGGAAAAGATGTAGTAGATTATCTACGGAAGCAAGGAGTTGAAAAACTCGATTATGTAGTGGCAACTCACCCGGATGCCGACCATATCGGTGGACTGATTTCCGTTTTGAACTCTATATCTATAAAACACTTTGTGGATTCTGGTAAGGTACATACCTCTCAAACATACGAGGAAATGCTGCAGCTTATATTAGATAAAGATATACCGTTTATCGTGCCAAATGTTGGTGATAATATCTCATTAGATGATGAGCTAGATATTAAAGTTTTAAATGTCGGAGCTGAATCAGATGATAATAACGAAGCATCGATTGTGTTAAAAATAACCTACGGGGAGATTTCCTTTTTATTGATGGGAGACGCAGATACTGTTGTGGAAAAGGAAATATTAGAACGCGTAAACGTAGAAGCAACTGTTTTGAAAGCTGGACATCATGGTTCAGACACGAGTAGCTCAGAAGAGTTTGTTGAGGCAGTAAATCCTAAGGTTACTATTTTAAGTTATGGTAAAGATAATTCCTATGGCCATCCGGATGCGGAAGTTATGTCGAGGCTAGAACAAATAAAGACACAAATATATGGTACTGCAGAAGTTGGTAATATAGTGGTGGAAACTGATGGAGTAGATTATAACGTACTAACAAATGGAAGTGTGGAGCCATCTGACATTGCCGATACAGCAATAGGCATTAACATTTCTAGTAAAGATCTTCGAGGGGAGATAGTCGGAATTACCAATTCTGGGGAGATTAATATTAGTTTAAAAGATTGGCAATTAGTTTCCGTAGTTGGCAATCAAATATTCAAGTTTCCAAACATAACCTTACAGGCCGGGGATACGATTTACGTAACAAGTGGTCCCGAAGCAAAAGAAGGCTCAGGTTATCTGAAATGGACGAACGGACAAATGTGGAGAAATGATGGGGATGCAGCTACATTATTAAATAACAAAGGAGAGATTGTGAGTGAATTCGAATAAATACACGCTAGACCGTTTTGAAGGGGATTATGCAGTCTTTTTGAAATACCCAAATGAAACCGAGAGCCTCCTTGTCCATAAGTCTGAACTAAAGGATAATGTAAAAGAAGGAGATATAGTTAAAATTTCAGTGATAGAAGATGAAGATAAATATGAAATTGAATCTCTGAAAGAAGAAACAACTAACCAAAGAGACAAAATTAGCAAATTGCTTGATCAATTAAAAAAAAGAACATGATGTAATTTTCATTTGTATTAAAACAGGAAGTGTTGCATCTTGGAGGTGAGTAAAATGGCAAATAGTGGAATCTTGCTAGATAGTGAAACGTCTCATGCAAAGCCTAATGATGGAAAGGCGATACTTTGTATGAGAAGCTATAATTTAATATATATCGCCATTTCATAATATTGGCTTTGCACCTTATTTAAATAGTAAAAATAAGGAGCGAGCATAAAATGACATATATCAAGGCAACTTCCGTTTTACCTGATGAGCTAGTGAAGGAAATTCAAAAGTATATTCAAGGAGAAACGATTTATATCCCTAAACCGGGGAAAACTTATAAACAATGGGGGACGCTTTCTGGTGAAAGAAAGCGGATTGATGAGCGAAATAATTCTTTAAAAGAGGCATATAAAAATGGAATTCCCATGGTCCAGCTTGCAAAAGATTACTATCTCTCCATCGAAACTATTAAGAAAATTATCTATACAAAGTAAAAGGTATACTGGTAGCTCCTTAAGGGGCTACTAGTTTTTTTATGATTTATGTGGTGAAAACAATTCTTAATCATCTTATCCATTTATTAAATAATTACTTTTCGATACAATTAGACTAATGAAAATAATTGTGAATGGAGAGGTATATATGAATCCTTTCATTAGAAGTGATCAATATAATTTTATAAAAAAACAGACACAGGCATTGGTAAATGGACATACTACAGTAAACGATCGTGGGGTATTAAATGCATTAAGAGCACTATCATTAGAGAAAGCACTTGGATTATTTGAGGAAGCTGCAGATGATCAAAAAATCCTGCTGAAACCAATTGTTGATATAAAAGAAAAATTAGAAGCAGAAGGTTTTTTAGAAACACTAAAACCTCATGTTATCCCCTTTAAAGAAATTACCGAGACTGATATCAAAAAGATTTTTCCGAAGGCGAAGAAACTCAAAATTCCTTCATTAGAAAATATAGACTTTAAGGAAATATCTTATTTAGGTTGGTTAGATAAAGGATCCAATAAAAAATTTCTTGTTGTTGAATACAAAAACAAAGTAGTCGGAATCTCTGGTGGTTATAAAAACTCGAACAAAAAAGGAATTTGTGCTTTATGTAGTCGCACAGAGGAAATTGGAATGTTTACTTCATCGGTTAAGGGAGTAACGCAAGATGCCTTCATCACTCGAGGAAATTATATTTGCCAAGATAGTCAAAAATGTAATGAGAACATCGTTTCGTTGGATAAATTAAATAATTTCGTAGAGCTAATTCAAAATAAATAAATTAAGAGGGATTAATATGGAGCAGGAGCTACTAAAAATATTTGACGAACAGCATAACCAAATAGGGGTGGAGACCCGTGAGCAGATTCATAAACTTGGTTTGTGGCATGAGACATTTCAATGCTGGTTTATAGGTAAATATGAAGGGAAACAATATGTTTACTTGCAATTACGAAGTGACTTGAAAAAGGATTATCCTGGACTATTGGATATTACTGCCGCGGGGCATTTGCTCGCGAGTGAAACAGTTTTTGATGGGATAAGAGAGGTAAAAGAGGAGCTCGGTATAGATGTGTTCTTTGAGGAATTATATTCACTTGGTGTTATAAAGTATTCTGTTACGACAGGTGAATTAGTAGATAATGAATTAGCACATGTATTTTTATATAGCTGTACATTGGAATGGGAACAATTTAAGTTGCAGACCGAAGAGGTTTCGGGGATAGTACGAGTGGAGATTTCCGAGTTTGTTAAACTTTGGAAAGGTGAATTAAAGGAAATAGAAATCTTCGGTTTTAAAGTGAATGAAGCTGGTGCTAAAAGTCCGATTCATCAGGTTGTTGGGAAAACGAGTTTTGTTCCGCATGATCAGTCTTACTACGAAGAAATTTGTAAAGCAATGATATCTTTTACATCAAAAAACCAACTTTCTAGTTAAGAAAGTTGGTTATATTTTATGTCTAATTCCAGCGCTAGTCGGGGCTTGCATAGGCGCTAGCGCTTTTCTATTATTCTAAGATTTTGATTTTTACACTTTTGCGACCCCATTTATAGGCCTCGCTTTTCGTTGAGAAAAATACATCTATTTTATTTCCTTTGATAGCACTTCCTGTATCTCCTGCTATTGCATAGCCATACCCTTCGACGTACACTTTTGTACCAAGTGCAATTATTTTTGGATCTACTGCGATGATCTTTACATCTGGATTATGTTTAAGATTGATGCCTGTGCTTGTGACACCTGAGCATCCGTTACAGGTCGCTGTGAATGCACTTGCAGTAACAACGATTTCTTTTACTACTTTATCATCTGTAGATCTAGAAGGGGCTTTCTTTTTCTCCGCAGCAATTGCAGCTTTTGATGAAATTACTAACTTTTGGTTGAGTTTAATCGTATCTGATTTTAAATTATTCCATGATTTTAAAGTTGATACAGACACTTTGTGCTTTTGAGCAATTTTATACAAAGTATCTCCTTTTTGAACAGCGTAATTTGAAGATGCGGCTAGGCTTGTGCTTGTTCCGCTAACCAATAGTGCAATTGTGATGATGAGTGTCCCAAGAATTCTTCTCAAATACTCTACCCCTTGCTATTTAGTCTAAGCACATCTTACCAGTACTTTATTACGAGAATATTACGATAACTTACCAATACCGTTACAAATTTTAGTAATATTACATATGTAGAAATTAACTTTAGTAGATTATAGTTTATTAAATAGATTTACGTTTTATACCTAAAACTCATAAAATTTCAGATTCGTTTAAGTAAGAGAGGGAGATCGCAGCTAATTATAGCCCTCAAACTTCCCAATATAGCCCATAATTCAGCCTAACTAACCGGTTAAAGGAAAGACAGCCCATAAATTGCTCAGTTTAGCCCATAATCTCTTATTAATAGCCCATAAACTAACCAACATAGCCCATTAAAAAGAACCTCACTAGTGTCTTCACTAGAAAGGCTCTTCGACAATCAATCACTGTATAAGTTACACTGAAATCTCTCCATTAAACACGCTCACTGCCGGTCCCGTCATATACACTCCCTCATCGGTGTAGCGTATAATTAGTTCGCCGCCCAGAAGCTTTACCGTTACATCGGAATCTTTGTCACAGTATCCATTTAGTACTGCAGCTACAACCGCGGCACAAGCGCCAGTTCCGCAGGCAAGCGTTTCTCCACTGCCACGCTCCCATACACGCATATGAATCATCTTGCGATTTTCTACTGAGATAAACTCTGTATTAACGCTTTCTGGAAAGAACAAATGATGCTCAAACTTTGGTCCTATAAGTGGTAAGTCTACTAACATTGGATCTTCCACAAAAACAACGCAGTGTGGATTGCCCATAGATACAGTTGTGATGTGATATGTTTTGTCTTCTAGTTGAAATGGGGAGTTTATTAACAGATTTGCTTCTTTTGACTGTACGGGTATAAGTGCTGGTTCTAAAATTGCCTTGCCCATATCTACTTTAGCAGAAATCATATTACCTTTTTCGGTAAAGAGTTCAATTGTCTTAATACCACTAAGTGTATCGATGGTTAACACTTCTTTTGTTGCAATATTATTATCGTACACATACTTGGCAACGCAGCGAATAGCATTCCCGCACATTTTACCTTCACTGCCATCTATATTGAACATTCGCATTTGTGCGTCCGCTACATCAGATGGGCATATCAATACAATCCCATCTCCACCAATACCAAAATGTCGATCAGAAATATGCCTGCTCAGTGTAATAGGATCTTCAATGGTATGCTCAAAACAATTAATATAAATATAATCATTTCCACAGCCGTGCATTTTTGTAAAAGGTATTTTCATCTTCAGCGTAACCCCTTTTGTCGCAATCTTCTTATTTCCCCCATTATAGCATTAGGATCAATTAGAAAATACGTTATGGGGTTTTGCTGTTAAACGTATCTCCACCTTGAATAGTGCCATTTTCATAGCCTTTGTAAAACCAACCTTTACGTTGCTCAGAGGTACCATGCGTAAAACTTTCAGGAACGACATAGCCCATCGCTTGCTTTTGTAGTGTATCGTCACCAACAGCACTTGCAGCGGTCAACGCTTCATCTAGATCTCCCTCTTCCAGATAGCCCAATCCTTGCGCATGCTTCGCCCATACTCCGGAAAGATAATCTGCTTGAAGCTCAAAGCGCACAAGGTATTTATTGAATTCTTCCTCACTTAACTTTTGACGAAGAGGCATTACTTGCTCGGTTGTTCCAAGTAATGTTTGGACGTGGTGACCGACTTCATGGGCAATCACATAGGCCATTGCAAAGTCTCCAGGAGCCTTGAACTTCGTTTGTAGTTCCTGATAGAAGCTTAAGTCGATATATAATTTTTGATCACCCGGACAATAAAAAGGTCCAACTGATGCACCAGCAGCACCACATGCTGAATTGACACTGTCTGTATATAATACTAAGGTTGGCTCCACATATTCCATTCCGTTTTCTTGGAATATTTTAGTCCAAACCTTTTCCGTATCGGCTAATACAACGGAAACGAATTCCGCTAGCTCTTTTTCTTGTTCGGTTTCCTCATATGGTACACTGTTCGATTGATCTATTGTCCCAAGGTTACCCATCAAATCTTCAGGGTTTCCTCCAAGTAACGTAACAATAAGAACAATGATTAGTCCAATGCCGCCACCTACTCCAGCAATAGCTTTACCGCCACCCATTCCGCGACGGTCTTCTACGTTTGAGCTACCTGCTCTACCTTTCCATTTCATCACTCGCACTTCCTTTTCCACTTCAAAAAGTATGTATATTGTCTTTATACCCAATAATTTTCAAATTAGACATTCACGGAGGATGGATTGCTTTATAATGAATAAAAAAGGGGGACTAATTATGTTGATGAAACCAAAAATGCTAAAAGCCGGGGATAGAGTAGCGACAATTAGTTTGTCATGGGGAGGAGCGGGTGAACCTGATCTTCGCTGGAGATATGAACAAGGAATAGAAAGATTGCGTAGTGTGTTTGGTCTGGAAGTTGTAGCAATGCCAAATAGTTTAAAGGGTGGAGATTATTTATACGAAAACCCTCAGGCTCGTGCAGAAGATTTAATGAATGCATTTAAGGATCCTTCTATTAAAGGTATTTTTTCTAATATTGGTGGTAGTGAAAGCATTCGATTATTACCTTATATTGATTTTGATGTAATTCGAGATAATCCAAAAGTATTTATAGGCTATTCGGATTCTACTGTAACGCATCTATTCTGTCATAAAGCAGGAATATCCTCCTTTTACGGACCAGCTATATTAATGGATTTCGCGGAAAATGTGGAGATGCATGAGTATACGGTAGAGGCATTGAAGAAGACTTTGTTAGCAGTCGATCCAATCGGTGAAGTGAAGCCTGCTACCGAATGGACAAGTGAACGATTAGAATGGATTGTTGAAAACAAGAATACAAAACGCCTGATGAATCCAAATAAAGGTTATGAGCTATTACAAGGTTCTGGAGTAGTGCAAGGTAGATTAATCGGAGGCTGTATCGAAGTATTAGAATTTGCTAAAGGGACTTCACTTTGGCCTGCGGAAGAATATTGGAAAGACTGTATTTTATTTTTCGAAACGTCTGAGGAACTACCAACACCTGGAAACTTAGAGTATTGGCTTCGTAATTATGGCACTCAAGGAATTCTTCAACAAGCAAAAGGAATTATTTTTGGTAAGCCTCAAAATGAGAAGTACTATGAGGAATATAAAGAGTCCATTCGTTTAATAATGAAGGAGCTTTCGCTAGAGGAACTGCCAATATTATATAATTTGAACTTTGGTCATACGGAACCTAAATTCGTCTTGCCATATGGGGCAATGGCGGAAATTAATTGTGAGAAAGAAACGTTTTCTATTTTAGAAAGTGGAGTGGAGTAATTGAAGTCTTCTTATATTATTGTAGGCGGGGGAATTCTAGGGGCGTCCACTGCATATCATCTTGCGAAACGAAATGTGAAAGTTACTTTAGTAGATCGTCAGGATAAGGGGCAGGCTTCAGCAGCAGCAGCGGGGATAATTTGCCCTTGGATTTCCCAAAGAAGAAATAAGAAATGGTACGCTTTAGTTAAAAATGGTGCGCATTATTATAAACAGCTTGTAGAAGAGCTAGAGGATCTTGGAGAAACTTCCACAGGTTATAAACAAGTGGGGGCTATTGCCCTTCAAAATGATCCGAAAAAGTTACAAAAAATGCTTGAGCGAGCAATAGAAAAAAGAATGGATGCACCGGAAATTGGTGAGTTGAAAATATTATCAACAGAAGAGACAAGAGAGTATTTTCCTCTAATTTCGAAAGACTTCACTTCTTTATATGTAGAAGGTGCTGCTCGAGTAGACGGCAGTGCGATGCGTGATGCATTAATAAGTGCTGCTAAAAAACTAGGAGCAGAAGTGATTTACGACAATGCCACATTTTCAAACGGTGTTTTAAAAGTGAATGATCAGCTAATGGACGCAGATGCGATCGTGTTAACTGCAGGTGCATGGGGCAATGAGTTACCACAGAAGCTTGGTGTTGACATGAAAGTCAGTTTTCAAAAAGCGCAAATCATGCATTTTCAAGTGAATAATTTGGACACTGGAGAATGGCCAGTTGTGTTACCACCTACGAATCAGTATTTATTAACATTTGATAATAGGAAAGTTGTGGCTGGGTCTACATACGAAGAAAACACTGGTTATGATACAGAGGTAACAGAGGCAGGTAAAAAAGAGCTTCTAGAAAAAGCTATAAGTGTCGCTAGTTCACTGGAGAATGCTTCAGTTAGAGAAGTTCGAGTAGGATTTAGACCTTATACACCAGATTTTCTACCTGTAATAGGAAAGTTACCTGGTTTTGAAAGTATTTATTTTTCCAACGGGTTAGGGGCTTCTGGTTTAACAGCGGGTCCATTTGTTGGAGCAGAACTAGCTAGATTCATCTTAGGGGAAGAAACGGTTTTGGATTTAACTAATTACGCACCAATGTAAAGATTAATATGGGGGTTGGGAATTGTGAATTATTCACAAGTAGAAGAAGTAAACGATATGACAGTGGTTGAGGCTTTAGAAAAGAATTTGGCAATTGTCCGATTTGATTTAGATCGGCGTGTAGCTTATGTAAATGAAAACTTTGCAAAAGAGACTGGTTATTCTGTTAAAGAGTTAATGGGAAAACAGCATAAAGAATTATGTTTCCCGGCTTTAACGAAAAGTCCAGAATATGAAAAATTTTGGAAGGATTTAATGTCTGGAAACACCCTCCAGGAGAAAGTAGAGCGCAAAAGTAAGCAAGGTAAAAGTGTTATGCTAGAAGCGACTTATATGCCTATATTCGGCTCTGAAGGTAAGGTGTTAGGAGTAACTAAAGTTGCAACGAATGTTACTGAACGTCATGAAATATTGTTGAGTGTGACTGAAGAATTGAAAGAAATGTCAATGGAATTGAGTACGCGTGCAGAGGTTGGCACAAATAGGAGTGAAGAATTACTTCAGCGTATTGATGACATTGCGACCGGCTCAAAGGAAAATACGGATACATTGCAAAGCCTACAAGTACAAGCTGATTCTATTCGAGGTATCGTACAAACTATCCGAGAAATTGCGGCTCAGACGAATTTACTGGCATTGAACGCAGCGATAGAAGCGGCGCGGGCAGGAGAGCATGGACGTGGGTTTAATGTCGTTGCCCAGGAAGTGCGTAAATTAGCTGGAAGAGTAGAGAACTCCATTGTAGAAGTACGTGAAAATATCGAAGGTATCGCGAAGCAAGTGGAGAAAGTAACAAGTAGTAATAGCAATTCTCAAGCTAGTATAGAAAAAAGTCAGGAAGAAATACGTTCCGCTTTGGAGGAGTTCAAAGATATTTCATCAGCAGCTATCAAATTAGAAAGTCAGACGGCTGAATTTGTGAAGCTGATTTAAGGAAGATCTCTTAACGTATATTTCAACCTAAATCATGTTAAACTAGATGAGGTATAGGAGGTGCAGCGGATGAGTAAATATTTCATAGGATATATTGAAATCGAACGACAAATAGATTTCTATTTTCAAATGAAGCAGGTTGAAAAACAATTCGAACTCCAATTAACAATGGATGGAATCATATCTGAGCGCCATAAGTTTAAGCTGCAGCATGTGCATGATGTATCTCATAAACCATTCTCGTTTGGTGGCGGCCTTTTATATCTTCATACAAACCAAGGTGTTTTCCCATTCCAAATTCAAGAAAATCCATCTAACTTTATACAAGGCTTTAAATTATTAAAAACTGAGCTCTCGTGAACATCTACGTGTTAAGCGTGGGTGTTTTTTTGAGAAAATAAGCGTATATGAAAATATACCGTGAACTCTGGTTTCTTAAGACTTGAAAAAAACAATAATACTACTAATTTCCGTTTCAGATGGGCGCTTTCCGCGGGCTTGGCTTCAGCCTCCTCGTCGCAAGCTCCTGCGGGGTCTTCAGCTCAAGCTATCCCGCTGGAGTCGCCACCTTTCACTACAATCAATATAATGTGTAGTACTCTACTATCAGATTTGGCAAAGCATATCGCTTAGATGATAACATTGGTCAAATTTTAGAAAGTGACAAACTATTTGTAATTGCTTTTGAATTTGAATTGCTATTATTTACTGATAGATGGAGAATGTAAATTATTTTATCCAAGTGGAAATAAAGAGAAATAGTAAGCATTCCCCAAATTAAGTAGCGAGATAGTGAACGAAATTGCATCTTCGTGAGCTTCCTTTATCAATAGGAAAGTATCTTATCTCTAGTTACCCAAAAAAGCACTTACCTGTTTCTAAGAGTTGAAGAAGGGCGACTGATAGGAAATTATTATAAGATTACCGAAAAAAAGGGATATTGGTTGTGACGGAAGTCACAACCAATATCCCTAAAAATTCACTCGGTAATTCTATAGTAAAATGTCTGTCCAAAGCCCTTCAAAACTATAGAAACAGGTTTGAAATTTTAAGGAACGCCATTACTTTTGCTTGTTTTTTGTTTTATCAACTGAATTTTATGAATCATTGAACATATTTATGGACGATTGTAAATAGAGATGAGCGTGCTATAATGAGAAATATTCAAATAGCAAAAACTCGTATAATCGCAGGGATATGGCCTGCAAGTTTCTACCAGCTTACCGTAAACAAGCTGACTATGGGTGGCGATGAAATACTTGGGTTATGGCATTTTTGTCATGATCGATTTTATTTCGATTCGACTTTTTCAAGCTCGAATGACATTGCTCCACTCCATAATTGAGTGGCTGCAATATCATTTGGGCTTTTTGTTTAGCCAAATTAAAACTGGAGAGGAAATGTTCATTTATGAAATTACTACAAGATAAAATTATACAAAGTGGGAAAGTGTTATCGGAAAATGTATTGAAAGTAGATACTTTTTTAAATCACCAAATCGATCCTATATTAATGCAAGCAATAGGCAATGAGTTTGCAGCACGTTATAAGGATGCTGGAATCACAAAGATACTAACGATTGAATCTTCTGGTATTGCTCCTTCTATGTTTGCAGGTCTTACATTAGGAGTACCCGTTGTTTTTGCTAGAAAACGTAAATCACTAACACTTTCTGATAATTTGTTTACTTCTAAAGTTCACTCATTTACCAAGGGAGAAACGAATGACATTTCCGTTTCAAAAGATTTTATCAACCATGAAGATACAGTATTGATCATTGATGACTTTTTGGCAAACGGACAAGCTGCTTTAGGACTTTTAGATATTCTAAATCAAGCAGAAGCGAAAACTGCTGGAGTCGGAATTGTTATTGAAAAAGGTTTCCAACCAGGCGGACAACTTATTCGTGAAAAAGGTATTCGTGTAGATTCACTTGCCAATATAAAATCATTGGCAAACGGTAAAGTTGAGTTTTTTGAGGAGGAAACATCAAGATGAATAGCGCTTTAAAAAATACTGCGCTCGGTATTCAGCATGTCCTTGCAATGTACGCAGGGGCAGTTATTGTACCGTTAATCGTTGGCGGAGCAATTGGTCTTACGTCAGAACAGCTTACATATTTAGTAGCTATTGATATATTAATGTGTGGTGTGGCAACCATTTTACAAGTTATGAGTAACCGATTTTTTGGAATTGGACTTCCAGTAGTATTAGGATGTACTTTTACAGCGGTTGGACCAATGATTGCTATAGGTGGAGATTATGGAGTTTCTGCTATTTATGGAGCAATTATTGTTTCGGGTGTAGTCGTTATATTAATAAGTGGATTTTTTGGGAGGCTTGTTAAGTTTTTCCCTCCTGTTGTAACGGGTTCTGTTGTAACTATTATTGGGATTACGTTAATACCCGTCGCTATCAATAATATGGGGGGCGGACAAGGAGCAGCGGACTTTGGTTCCAAGTCAAACATTCTTTTAGCCTTTGGTACCCTACTTTTTATCGTATTGTTATATCGTTTTTCCACAGGCTATATAAAAGCTATTTCTATTTTAATAGGGATTATTGGTGGAACAATTGCAGCAGCATTTATGGGGAAGGTTGATTTTTCTCTTGTGCGAGATTCAGATTTTTTCCATATGATTCAGCCATTTTACTTCGGTACACCGACTTTTGAAATTTCTCCTATTATTACGATGACGTTAGTAGCTATAGTATCGTTAGTCGAATCAACTGGTGTGTATTTTGCACTTGGAGATATGCTTGGAAAGAAAATTGAAAAAGAGGATTTAACGAAAGGTTATCGTGCGGAAGGAATTGCCGTAGTATTAGGTGGTATTTTCAACTCATTCCCGTACACAACTTTTTCTCAAAATGTAGGGCTTATGCAAATCTCAGGTGTAAAAACGAAAAAGGTGATTTATATAACGGGTGCAATGCTAATAGTGCTTGGCTTTATCCCTAAGATTGCAGCTCTAACAACAATCATTCCTGAGTCCGTGTTAGGCGGAGCAATGATAGCAATGTTCGGGATGATTGTGGCACAAGGGATTAAAATGTTAAGTAAAGTTGTATCAGATTCTGGAGATAATTCGATGATTATTGCATGTTCTATTGGTATTGGGCTTGGGGTAACGGTAGTTCCTGAGTTATTTGCTGAATTACCAAAGAACATCAAAATATTGACTAGTAACGGGATTGTTGCAGGAAGTATGACTGCAATAGTTCTAAATATTGTCTTTAACATGATTCCGAGATGGAAAACTTCATAACTTTTCAGCGACTACGAGGGAGATAATCCTTTGTAGTTTTTTTATATAGCCTCGTACGACATCTATCCTAATAGAGGGGGAAAATGTTATTATTATGAAACCTTTCATTATTAACGGTTTAGAGGAATTCTCATCCTAGAGTATTAGTATACACCTCATGCAAAAAATGGGTTTTGGAGTAATATAACAAGTAGAATGCAATTGGAAGTTACAATAAAATACACTAGTAGAGAATCAACTATTGTAGTTGATAAAGGAGAATCTATTTTGGACAACACAAAAAAATTCACCGGTAAAGCTGCTGTTTATGCAAATGCAAGACCTGGATATGCCCCTGTTTTTATAAATCATTTATCAAGTATCGGGATTGGAAAAAATTCTATTGTCGCTGATATTGGTTCGGGCACTGGAATATTTTCAAAGGAGTTACTTGAAATGGGATGTACAGTGTACGGAGTAGAACCAAATGAGGATATGCGAAGAGAAGCTAAAAAAAGTTTAGCACAATTTGAAATATTTTATCCAGTGGATGGAAGTGCAGAGAAAACAACTCTTTATGAAAATAGTGTAGATTTTATTACTGTTGCACAGGCATTTCACTGGTTTGATGCTGTAGAGTTTAAATTGGAGTGCAGACGTATTCTCAAGAATAGTGGAAAAGTTATTTTAATATGGAATTCGCGTGTGATGGATAGTCCGTTAGTAAAAGAGAACGAACAAATCTTCAAGATGTTTTGCAAAGACTTTAAAGGCTTCAGTGGAGGAATTAGTTATATGGATGAAAGCATCAAAGCATTTTTTGAAGATTTTGAGGTACTTCGTTTTCAAAATGATTTGCAGTTTGATAAGTTAAAATTTATTGGTAGAAATCTCTCTGCCTCATATTCTCTAAAAGAAAATGACTCGGAATATGATAGCTATGTATTGCATCTAGAAAAATTGTTTGATAAATATGCAACTGACGACAAGCTTATTGTACCAAATGAAACAATTGCATACATCGGACAGATATGAATTATTTACAAACAGGATAGTCTAGAAGAAGTGAGTATTCTCGGGAAATATACGAGAAAACGAAGTCGACGTCAGACTTAATCATAAATTTGAGCCATTGCTATCAAGAAATTTTGAATGTAGTAAAAATAGTAAAAGATATCGCATTAAAAACAAGTTTGCTAGCATTAAATTCAGCTATAGAAGTAGCAAGAGCACAAAAAAGTCTTGCTAATCCTTGTAAACTTAAGATATGAGTATGTGTGTAGCAACAGGAATTGCTGTTTTCTATCTCCAGTGAATATGTCGTAAACCTTATTATATGATTTTCGCTTTTTTATAGGCGCTTATATATAGTTTAGGTGCAATTTGTTAAATTTTAAGGGTTATTATTTGATTTATAAAACATCGCAAGATAAATACGGGCTATACGGGGCGGTTTAAGGGCTATATTAGCAGTTTTATGGGCACTTCTTAATCTGCAGTAGAGAATTTCATTTAATAAAAAAAGAATTCATAGTTAAAATGTCTATTTCGAAAATCGAAATAGTGTGATAGGATTGTCTAATCTATGAGTTGTGAGGAAAAGATGATGAGAATAAGAGATTGGGATCGTAGTTTGCAGGTTCGTTTGTTTGGAGAGTTTTTTAGTAATTTAAGCTTTTGGATGGTATTTCCGTTTTTAGCGATTTATTTTGCGGATGAATTTGGAACGAGTATGGCAGGAATTTTATTGGTTGCATCGCAAGTATTTTCGGTTGGTGCTAATTTAATCGGGGGCTATTGTGCAGATAGATTTGGTCGACGGACGATGTTATTTTTCTCTGCAACTGCAGAAGGTTTGGCATTTGTTTTATTTGCTTTTGCGAATTCTCCTTGGTTAGATTCACCGATACTAAGCTTTGTGGCCTTCACGATTGCAGGGATGGCTGGTTCGTTGTATCATCCTGCAAGTCAAGCAATTGTCGCAGATGTTGTACCAGAGAAAGATAGAAGTACAGTATTTTCGGTGTTCTATACGTCCATAAATATTACGGTAGTTATTGGCCCGATAGTAGGTGCGGTATTATTCTTTAATCACCGTTTTATACTTTTGTTAGTTTCAGGAATTATTTTCTGTGTAGTAGGATTTGCCATTAGATTTTTAACAGAGGAAACATTAACGGCTGACATGAAAGCGCAGGTGGCTAGCGGATCGAATAATTGGATGCAGGTAATTGTCAAACAGATGAAAGCTTATGGATTAATCGTCAAGGATAAGGTTTTCTTCTTATTTGTTATTGCAGGTATTTTGTTAGCGCAAACTTATATGCAATTAGATATGCTCATACCAGTTTATATGAAAGACGCCATCGATAAGCAGGTGCTTGGGAATTTGTTTAACAGGGAGTGGGCAGTAACCGGAGAAGGTTCGTTCGGTATTCTACTTTCAGAAAATGGATTATTAGTAGTAATGTTTACGGTATTTGTTACGAGATGGATGACGAAGTATCCGGAGAAATGGGTATTCTTTCTTTCCTCGTTTTTATACGCAGTGGCAATGCTTGTATTCCCAATGACAGCGAACTTCTGGGTTTTCCTAATTGCGATGGCGATCTTTACACTAGGGGAACTAGCAACGGTTGGGCTGCAGGAAAGCTTTGTTTCTAAATTGGCTCCTGATGATATGAGAGGTCAGTATTTTGCGGCTGCAAGTTTGCGTTATACGATTGGTCGTACGATTGCACCGTTAGTATTCCCACTAGTCACGTGGATCGGTTTTACTTGGACATTTGTTATACTGGCAGCTTTAGCACTACTGAGCGGATTCATCTATCTACTGACGTTTAAGGAATACAATAAACGTAAAAAAGAAATAGCTTTATAAATTGGACAAGGGGTGCTCTCATAATGAGAGCACCCCTTGATTTTGTATAGGTATAACATAACTTTTGAATTTAAATTTCATCCCGAAAAGCTCGGGGAATAATTTCCATGAAAGGAACTCTTTCAATGCCGCGGTAAATTGTTCCACTGGTTGCCTTCTAACCTAAGCAACGTAAACCCTACCTTCTTTTACGTCCTTGCGACCCTATAGCCGCTCCAGTGTGAATAAGTATTATCAAAAACACATATAGCAGAATGCCAATATCTAAAAACTATGTCGTACCAAATGTTAACTATAGAATTATCTCATACAATAAAATAAATGTCAAACATAGTCAAATATTAAAAGCTAAAATGATATACTAATTTAATGGAATAATGAGTAAGGTGGGGGTAAAAATGGAACAGTGGGATATTTTAAATGAGTTCAGAGAAAGCACAGGAAAGACATGGGTAAGAGGAGATGAAATGAGTGAAGGGGACTTTCATCAAGTAGTTCATATTTGGATTATGAATGAAAAAGGCCAGTTTTTAATCCAACAGCGTCAGCCATGGAAAATAGGCTGGCCTAATATGTGGGACTGCGCTGCCGCAGGATCTGTTTTAATAGGAGAAACTAGTGAAATGGGTGCTATTCGTGAAACAAAAGAAGAAATGGGCATTGAGTTACAAATGGAACATGCGGAGATAATATTTACCGTAAAGTTTTCTCGTGGTTTTGATGACCATTGGCTAGTAAAGCAAAGTATAAATGTGGAACAATTGAATCTGCAATACGAAGAGGTAGCAAATGCGAGATGGGCAACGGTAGATGAAATACTCGAGCTTGTCGAAAGTGGAGATTTCATCCCTTATCATATTTTGGAACCGCTTTTTGAGATTAGCAAATCATCTATTTCTTTAAGGAAGGCTAGTTTATCAGATGCTGAGGAATTATTTGCGATGCAAAAAAAGGTTTTTCAACCTATTTATGAAAAATATCAGGATCATGATACGAGTCCAGTTTTCCAATCGTTTGAAAGATTTACAGAACGTCTGCAAATAGGGGACTACTTTAAAATCTATGAACATGGTTTGTTGATAGGAAGTGTCCATGTGTATCCGAAGTCTTCTGGCATTATGCGATTACATATGATCAATATTTTGCAACAGTTTCAGGGGAAAGGAATTGCGCAAAAGGTTATGAGACGTCTAGAAAGCATGTATCCACAAGCGCAAAGCTGGGAGCTAGATACGATTAATCAAGAGCAAAGAAATTGTTATTTATACGAGAAGATTGGCTATGTGAAAACAGGCGATGAATGGAAGGTAAATGAACAGATGACACTTGTTCACTATACAAAGTTAATTGGGTTCAACCATTTGAAACCAATTTCAACATGAAAAACTAAAAGTGGTTAAGTAATATTTTATAGATATTAACAATATTTGTTATATGTCGATACTTATAGAGGGGGATTTTTTTAGTCGTATATATCTATAATAGAGAGAAAATTTTAAGGAGATATCCCTATTAAATGAAAAGACTAAATGAAAGTCCTTACAGATGTAATAAGGAAGTGTTTTATATTATGGCAGAAGGTACTTACACAATGAAAGTAAATCTTGACGATAAAACGGTTGATATGACGGTGAGTGGAACTTTTACTCCTGAAAAAGCCAAACAATTTATCGATGATTATCAGCTTAAGCTAGCATCGATTAATGCAAGTGAATTCATCTTGGAATTTGATTGTAGGGATCTGGATGTAGTAACAAAAGAAATGATACCAGATCTTGAAAATTGTTTAGCACTTTATAAATCTTCTGGATTTAAGAAAGTAGAAGTAGGTATTAAGAAAAGTGCTATAATCTCCATGCAATTAAAACGCTTGGCGAATAATGTAGGGCTAACAACGTTTGAAGTAATTCAAAAATATTAATACGGCAAAAAGGTAGGGAGCTATTATTAGGTCCTGCCTTTTTTATTTGATATTTACATAGCGAAGCTCTTAAAATTGATGCAATAAAATAATGATATGTAATTTGATATAATACTAAAATTTTTTCTAGAGAGGTTTATTACAGCTATGACTAACATAAGAATTAAAGCAGTGGATGTTTACCATGCGAAAAAGCAAGTAAACAATGACGTTTACCTTGAACACTTTAAAAAACAAGGAAAAGATATTACAAATTTCTTGAATATTATGGGGAGAAAAAAGCGTTATGTCATTGATAATCTTGAAGAAAATACTATTACGATGGCGATTGAAGCAACAAATCGAGTGTTGAAAAAAGCGGGATTAGAAGGCAAGGATATGGATATGATTGTATTTTCTACTCAAGTACCTGAAGTGACTGTTCCAACTAATGCTATGTTCATTCATAATGCTATTCAAGCAAAAAAAGGGACAGTTATTTTTGATATGAATGCTAATTGCGCTGGTATGACGATTGCAGTAGAACAGGCGTCACGATATATGAAATCCAATCCACATGTTAATACCGCACTTGTGGTAGGTTCTGATTATCTTTCCTTAGTGGCTGATCCAAAGGATGCAATGACTTATGCTAACTTTGGAGATGCTTCTGCTGCAATTATTTTAGAAAAGACTGCGACAGATACAGGATTTATCGACGCGATGTTTGAAGTAGACTCAAGTAACCGAAATAATATCCTATATCCACAAAAGGGATTATCCCAAACGATTAAAGCTGGTGAAAGTGCGGAATTCATGCAATGGCTACCATTTGACGGAACGATGTCACTGCCATATACGTATGAAATGTTTGAATCCATTTTAGAAAGGAATCAGCTTAATATTGATGATGTAGATATGTTCTGCTTATCTCAATTTGCCAAAGTTAATATGGATGAAATACAAAACCATTTTGATATACCTGAAGAAAAGATCATTTATGTAGGCGACGAGTATGGATATACTGGTACAAGCAGTCCTTTTATCGCCTTTTATGAAGGAATCGAATCTGGTAAGATAAAGCGCGGAGATTTAATATTATTTTGGACAATCGGTGGCGGTCACGAGTTTATTACTATGTTATTTAGATATTAAAGGAAAATGTCAGAGCCATTGAGTAAATATAAAATCAGGCTATCTCTATTTAAGAGGTAGCCTATTTTTATTATTAAACTGTTACGGCAGAGAAAAATTCACTATACAGTGCGCGCAGTATTTTGTTCTCACTACTTTCATGTACTCCAAATGCAAGACTGACCTCTGATGATCCTTGGTTAATCATTTCAATATTTGAACCAGTATTTGCTATGGCCGATGCAGCACGAGCTGCAAGTCCAGTACTATTATTCATACCTTCACCTACAATAACAATCATCGAAAAATGATGACGGAAATGTGCGTCATCTGCGTTTAGTTCGTTCAAAACACGATTCATAATGCGTACTTCTTTCTCTGCATCCAGTTGATGGCTACGCATGATAACGGAAATGTCGTCTAATCCCGATGGTGTGTGTTCATATGAAATATGCTCTTCCTCTAAAATTTGAAGCAGCTTACGACCAAATCCGATTTCTCGGTTCATCAAATATTTACTTACATATAAAATAGAAAATCCATTATCAGCAGAAATTCCAGTTACGGGACGTTTGTTTGCTTTACGTTTAGCAACTATCATTGTGCCAGGTGCTGATGGATTATTTGTATTTTTAATACATACTGGAATACCACTTTTATACACAGGCATTAATGCTTCATCATGAAAAACAGAGAAACCTGCATAGGAAAGCTCACGCATTTCTCGGTATGTTATTTCTTCTATTTCCGCAGGATGATTCACTACTTTCGGATTAGCGCAAAATACAGAATCGACATCTGTAAAGTTTTCATATAAATCCGCTTTGACTGCAGCAGCTAGTATAGAACCAGTGATGTCTGACCCCCCACGATCAAATGTGCGAAGAACCCCGTTTGGTGTATATCCAAAAAAGCCCGGGAACACAACGACGCCAGAAAGGTTGTTTAACGCTTGCAGATTGTCGTATGCCTGTGGGAGTGCTTGTGCTCGTTCTGGAAAATCATTTACGACTAATCCAGCAGTCTTTGGATTCACATATTGAGAGTCAAGACCAATACTTGTGAAATAAGTAGAGATTAGTTTTGCGTTGTTATCTTCTCCGCTTGCTTTAATATTGTCTATAAATAATTCAAGAACGCTTTGGTCTTCATTGATACGTGTTCTTAGGTCTTCTTCAATGACGTCACAAATGGTCTCGTCTAGTTCTAGCCCCTGTGCAATTTCCTTATAACGATCCACTACTTGGCGGAGTTTTTCTTCCACTTCTTCATTATGTATTGCGGCAATTGCCAATTCGATTAGTAAGTCTGTTACTTTTTTATCGGCATCGAAGCGTTTACCCGGTGCAGACACAACAACGAATTTTCGAGATGGATCTGCCTGAACAATTGCAGCCACTTTTTTAATTTGGATTGCGCTTGCTACAGAGGTTCCGCCAAATTTACTTACTTTCATTTAATCAAATCCTTATTTTTTATTATAGTTGTATTTACTAGAAAAACAAATGGTTTTATACAGTGTACAAATTATATTGTGAGAGGTCAATAACTTTGGGGCTATTTCTATAATTTTTTTTCTTTAAAGCGAACCTTTAAAAAGTATATGTTATAAAGGTTCGTATTTAGATCGAATAATTGTAGGTAAGTATTTATTATTTGTTTTTTAATCCATAAAAAACTAATTAATTAAATTTAAAATATTTTTAGAAAAGTATAAATCGCATTAAATCAACGTTTTTTGAAAGGGAATTTTAATGGTAGCGTTTTCAAATTTTCTAACTATATTGACAATTTATTTGATGGTGCGTATGATAGGTTTAATTCAATAAAGCGTGAACAATTTTGACGGAGATAGGCTTTACATATTGAAATCTAAAGAGAGCTGATGGTTGGTGTAAATCAGTGGTTTCGTTTGTGGGGTAGCACTCTAGAATTGGTGGACTAAAAACAGAGGATTTAGGTTCATCCGTGAATGCGCGTTAAGCATACTAATCGAGATCTGCAAGATGATTGCAGTAAAATTTGGGTGGTACCGCGTGAGTTATTATAAGCTCTTCGCCCCTTACATGAGTGTAGGGAGTGAAGGGCTTTTTTGTGTTTTCAAAAATAAGGAGGAAAAAATTACATGACATTCAATATTCTGATCAGTGATCCACTAAGTGAAGATGGTATTTTCCCATTAAGAGAAGCAGAAGGATTTAATATCGTTGTTGATACCGCGCTAACTCCAGAACAACTTGGCGAAAAAATTGGAGAGTTTGATGCATTATTAGTTCGTAGCCAAACACAGGTTACTCGTGAAATTATTGAAAAAGGGACTAATTTAAAAATTATTGGTCGTGCTGGAGTGGGAGTCGACAACATCGATTTAACTGCTGCAACCGAACGCGGGATCATTGTTGTTAATGCTCCAGACGGAAATACAAACTCAGCAGCAGAACATTCTATTGCTATGCTTATGTCTCTTGCCCGCAATATCCCACAAGCCTTCCATTCTTTGAAAAATAAAAAATGGGATCGCAAAACATTTATTGGTGTAGAAGTGAAGAACAAAACGTTAGGAGTCCTAGGCTTCGGTAGAATTGGACAAGAGGTTGCTTTTCGTGCAAAAGGCCAACGTATGAATGTCATTGCATATGATCCTTTCTTAACAGCGGAAAAAGCGGAAAAGTTAGGAGTTCAATTTGGTTCGGTAGAGGATGTTATCAAAGCCGCAGATTTTATAACTGTGCATACACCTCTATTAAAAGAAACTCGTCATTTGATTAATAAAGAAGCTTTTGAAAAAATGAAAGACGGCGTTCAAATTATTAACTGTGCTCGTGGAGGAATTATCGATGAAGATGCATTGTACGATGCGATCATGTCAGGTAAAGTTGCAGGAGCTGCACTGGATGTATTTGAGGAAGAGCCATTTGTAGAGCATAAATTATTAACGCTGCCACAGGTTATTGCAACACCTCATTTAGGTGCTAGTACAATAGAGGCACAAGAGATTGTAGCAATCGATGTATCCTATGACGTAGTGAGCTTCCTACAAAATGGAACAGTGAAAAATCCGGTTAACCTTTCTTCTGTTCCAAAGGATGTCCTTGCTAAAATTGAGCCATTCTTTAATCTAGCGGAACAATTAGGCTCATTTCTAAGCGATCTTACAGAAGGAGTTCCAGAAGAAGTTAATATTACTTATTCTGGAGATTTAGCAAACTTTGATACACGTCCATTATCCCGTAATGCTATAAAAGGTCTTCTAAAAAGCAAACTAGGTGAATCAGTTAATGATGTAAATGCAAAATTCCTAGCAGATCGTTTAGGTATAACAGTCAATGAGTTAAAAACTTCAAAATCAAAAGGATTTACTAGTTTAATAACCGTTGAAATGAAAACTGCAGCTGGAACAAGAAAAGTTGCGGGTACATTGTTAAATGGACTAGGTGGTCGTATCGTGCGTGTAGATGACTTCATCGTTGACGTTGTTCCATCTGGTTACTTATTGTTTATTCGTCATAAAGACCAACCGGGAGCTATTGGACGCGTAGGAACATTACTTGCTTCCGAAGGTATCAATATCGCAGCTATGCAAGTAGGTCGTTCCGAAGTAGGCGGAGATGCCATCATGATGCTTTCCATTGATAAGCATGTCGAAGAGTCTGGTATTGAACAGCTTAAAGCACTAGAAGACATCTTTGATGCAACACCGATTGATCTATAATAAAAAAAGGTGGATTCACGACAAGTAAATGTTGTGAATCCATCTACCCAGGTATTATGAAGAATAAGATCTATACAATGATACTACTGATTTCCGTTTCAGGTGGGACGCTTTCCGTGGGGTGAGCGATGAGCTATCACCGTCGCTTACGCGTCGGTTGTGATATCTCATCTGTCTCACTCATCCCACTGGAGTCGCCACCTTTCACTACAATCAATTAAATGAGTAGTACTCCACTATAAGTTAGAGCATAGCTTATCGCATAGAAGTTAATAGTAGTCAAAGTTAATGTAGGGAAAAAACGTCTGTTTAATTAGGGTTACTATTCTGTTAAGAAGGTTGATGAAAGTAGATTTTCTTAAATTAAATGGAAATAATGAAAAATAGTAAGTAGTTACTAAATAAGGAAGCGAAATAGCGAACGAAATTGCATCTTCGTGAGCTTGCTCTATCAATAGGAAAGTATCTTATCTCTAGTTATCCAAAAACGCACTAACCTGTTTTTAAGCGTTGTAGGAGGGAGATGGATAGACAAATGCCATAAGATTACCGAAAAAAAAGGGGGTATTGGTTGTGACGAACGTCACAACCAATACCCCCTAAAAATTCACTCGGTAATCATATAGTAAAACGTCTGTCCAACGCACTTCGAAAACGATAGAAACAGGTTTTTATACTTAAAGGCTGCGACATTTTTTACCCGTTTTTTTTATGCAAGCAGCGTCAATAGCTCTCGTAAGTTTTCAATTGTAAATGTAGGCTTTACTTCGTCACTTACCGGTTTTTCCTCACGGTTGATCCATACAGATTGCATGCCAACCCTCGACGAGCCTAATATATCAGTCATTAGATTGTCACCAACCATCAATACTTCATCTGCCGTCAATCCGACAATTTCTAGTGCGTGTTCAAAAATGGTTGGATCGGGCTTCCCTTTTCCGAATGCTCCAGAAATAAGTATATGATCAAAATATGGAGCGATCTCGGGTGTGATTGCCAACTTAATGTTTTGAAGACTTGGGGAACCGTTTGTCATTAGTAATAATGTATACTTTTCTTTTAATTGATCTAATACTTCATATGTTTCTTCATATACAAAAGGGCTTTCTTTTCGCATCTTCGGGAAATATTCTGCTAGCGCTTTGCCTAATTGTTCATTATCAATCCCTAGCTTCTCTAACCCCTTCGTCCATACTAGTCGTTGATACTCTGGTATGATGGCTTTCATTTTTTGAAAGTCTTCAGAAGGGTCGTCAAATGTTCCCCATAGTCCTTCGAAAGGGTTAATACCGATCATTTGTGTGAATGGACGTGTCTCATATGTATCGTACAATGCACTTGCTTCTGCACGTACGGATTGTTCTAATGCAAGTGGATCAACATTAACCTGTCTCGCTGCGTATTCACATGTTTTGTGAAATGCAACGGATACGCTTTTATTGTCCCATAGTAAAGTATCATCTAAGTCAAAGAAAATTGCTTTTTTCATTCCCTGAAACCTCCAGCACTTATTTAGTTATACTTTATCGTACTAAAGAAGTAATGTCACTAGAATGGTAGCATTTTTTCTAGTATTCCACCTTCCCGAATAATACCTTCTAAATCTTTGATGGAAATTGGGAAATAAGGGAAGCCGTACGCATAAGGAGTCAATTCATACAATTGGAAGTAAATGACAAGCGAGTGGTCTGCGATGTAAAAATCTTGATCAGTGCGTATTTGTGTAAAATCTTCTATTAGAGGCGCATCCCACTCGACCATTTTTTTGTTAATCATCTCAGAGAGAGTTTTTACATAATTACTATCCTGCTTAAACAGTTCACTTAGTACATACTGTTTACCTGTCTTTACATCGAAAGTGAGTGATCTTGTGATGGTATGTCCGTGTGCGCCTCCTGCAAATGAATAGACAGTCAAGCTTAAGCTTAGAACTCCGCGCTCATTAGTTTTGATCTCATAGGTACCGACCATTTCTACTAAAAGCTCATTGTAAAATCCTTGAACGATTAAAAGTTGATTGAGTACATGAATTATATCTGCATTTATCTTTTTTTCTACTGCGGGATGATGTAAGTTAGTAACAAGAGGATAATAAACATTAATGTTTGGTGAACTTTTCCTAATATATTTCGTTTCTATACGAACAGGTAGATTCAAGGAAGACAACCTTTCTTAAGTAATAATAAATAGTATGAGTGGGAGAGGAATCATATGTTTTTAAATAGAGTGACCCTTTCAAAAGAGACTCAAGTGGAAAGTCGGTATCCGTTCACAATTCCAGCTATTAGCAACTTTAAAGAGCTTGAGTTAACTTCGCCTGTAACTTTTTTTGTAGGAGAGAATGGTACAGGGAAATCCACACTTTTAGAGGGAATTGCAGATAAATGTGAATTTAATACAGCAGGTGGAAGCCGGAATAATTTATATGATGTAGATGCTGCAGAAAGTGCTCTGGGGAAATATCTTAGGCTTTCCTGGATGCCAAAAGTAACGAGTGGTTTCTTTTTACGAGCAGAATCCTATTATCAATTTGCGTCTCATATTGACCAACTGGAAAGGGACAATCCTAACCGAGGTGTACTAGATAGCTACGGTGGAAAATCGCTTCATGAACAATCACATGGAGAGTCTTTTCTCTCCTTATTTTTAAATCGCTTTAATGGACAAGCAATTTATCTATTAGATGAACCGGAAGCAGCGTTATCACCACAGAGACAATTGGCATTTTTACGTATCATGCATGATTTGATCAAGGAACAGAATTGCCAATTTATCATTGCAACACATTCTCCCATTATTTTAGGGTATCCAGAAGCGACAATCCTAAGCTTTGATGATGGAGAGATTGAGGAAATAGAATATGAGATGACTGGACATTATCAAATTACGAAATACTTTTTAGATCATCGGGAAAAATTTTTAGAAGAGCTATTTGAAGGTGAGTAGATGTATGTAATCATAAATTATTTAGATGATATGTTATTTTTTATAGGTATCACGCTTCCGTTGATTGTCATTTGGCGATTATTTCGTTGGAAGAAGAGAGGATTCCAGCTAAAAGAAATTTTACATGAGCTTGGGATTTTAATCTTTTTTTCCGTGCTTGTAGGCATATTTTCGCAAACGATTATACCAAAAGCAGGAAATGTACCTGCCTATACCACTGGCGTTAATTTGGAATTATTTCGTGTTGTAGAAGAAACGTATAATTCAATTGTATATCTAGGATTTTGGCAGCCATTTTATATTAACTTCCTTGGTAATATTATTCTTTTTATGCCTATTGGTTTTCTGTTACCACTTCTTTTCAAAAGGATGGAGTTTTTTATTTTTCCTGTATTTGCAGGATTATGTATATCTTTATTTATAGAAATTATGCAGCTTCCTCAAAGTAGGAGCAGTGATGTCGATGACTTATGGTTAAATACGCTCGGTGCTTTTCTTGGCTATCTATGCTATACCTTTATTCGCAAAGCTTTTCCATCGTTTACAGCTGCTTTCAAAAGAAAAAAAGTAAGTTTATGAAACATAATAATGGGTAAATATAGGTTAGTAATAATATTGCAAGGAGATAGTAAAAATGATGAAGATTAAAGAATCAAAAACCGAGCAAAAACGTGATGATATTATTGAAGAGTTCGTTAACAAGGGTGTATATAAAATTGATGGAAGACAATTATATGAGTTAAACTTTTATGAATTAATGAAGGAATATATAACTGAAGATGAAAGTAGATAAGTGCCTTTTCTATAGGGCACTTTTTTTTGAATAAACTTCTATTAACTATAAATAATAGTCGATATAGAAAATATGGTACACTTGACTCAAATACAGATAAGGTGGAAACAAACTTGACTTTTATAACTAATTTAAATGAAACATTACAAAAAAAATGGGAGGACGCAAATTTTGCTTCTCCAATGCCAATACAATCCAAATTAATCCCACATATGTTGGATGGTTCTGACGTTGTTGCAGAATCTCCGACAGGAACAGGAAAAACACTTGCTTATGTGCTTCCAATCCTGCAGATAGTTGATCCAACCAAGAAACAAATACAGGCTATGGTAATCATTCCTTCTCAAGAGCTTGGTATGCAGATTGTGGAGGTATTCCGTGAATGGGTGAAAGATACAAACATCTCGGTTGCCCAATTGATCGGTGGAGCAAATATTAACAGACAGATTGATGTCCTTAAAAAGAAGCCGACAATTGTCGTTGGAACTCCAGGTAGATTACAAGAACTAGTGAAAACTAAAAAACTAAAAATGCATGAGATAAACATCGTTGTTCTAGACGAAGGAGATCAACTCCTGAGCAGAGAGCATCGTACAACTGTGAAAAGTCTAGTCGATGCAACTGTGGAAAGCCAGCTAATTGTAACTTCTGCAACAATTACAGAAGAAATAGAATTAGTTGCGGAACGTATGATGAAGGATCCTGTACGTATTCAAGTATCTGCAGAAGATGTTCCTTCGCAAGGTGAAGTTGTACACAGTTTCGTGAAGACAGAACCTCGTGATAAAACCGAATTACTACGTAAAATCTCTTATTTAAAAGGTATGCGTGGCCTTGCGTTCGTAAATAGTCTAGATCAGCTATTAATGAAGGATGCAAAGCTTGCATACAGAGATGCACCGATCGTTTCGCTTCATTCGGAAATGAAAAAAGACGAACGGAAGAAAGCATTGGATGATTTTAAAAGTGGTAAAGTGAGTTTATTGATTGCTACAGATGTGGCAGCAAGAGGATTAGATATTTCAGGACTAACACATGTTATCCATGTAGATGTGCCACATTCAATCGAACAGTATTTACATCGATCGGGACGTACTGGACGTGCTGGGGCAGA
This sequence comes from Psychrobacillus sp. BM2, assembly GCF_048572895.1. Taxonomy (GTDB): domain Bacteria; phylum Bacillota; class Bacilli; order Bacillales_A; family Planococcaceae; genus Psychrobacillus. Next base: position 3,081,607 of record NZ_CP183878.1, on the reverse strand, counting down.
TGGAGAAGTAATGACATTATTAACTTATTCAGATGAAAAAACCTATAAAAAATGGACAAAAGAGCTTCCTAAAAAGCCAGTTCAAAAAGTATGGTATCGCGGCGAATTAATCGAAGGATCTTCCAAAACTATTAGTCAAAAGGGGAAATAATGATGGATTTTCAACAAAAACTTGAAGAATATGCAGAATTAGTAGTAAAGGTTGGCCTGAATATACAGCCAAACCAACAACTTCTTATAAATACGACGACGGACACAATTGATTTTACCCGATTAATAGTGAAAAAGGCGTATGAAGCGGGAGCAAAGCGAGTAGACGTCAACTACACGGATGAAGTAAATGCACGAGCATTTTATGATTTTGCTCCAGATGAAGCCTTTCATGAATTCCCGAAATGGGCTGCTATGCAGCGTGACGAGTTAATCGAAAACAAAGGGGCACTATTATGGATTGATGCAGATAATCCCGACTTATTAGAAGGCGTTTCGATTGATCGTATTTCAAGCTTTCAAAAGGCAAGTGGCAAAGCATTAGAGAACTATCGTAAAGCAGTGATGAATGATGTTATTACATGGTCAATTGTAGCAATGCCATCAGAAAAATGGGCTGCTAAAGTATTTCCGAACCTTAAACCGGGGGAACAAATGGAGGCACTTTGGGATTTAATATTCCAAGTTGTGCGTATAGGTGAAGGTACGGCAGTTCAAAAATGGAAAGAGCATATTGATAACCTTGAAGGTAGAGCTACCCTATTAAATAATAAGCGCTTCAAAAAGCTACATTATAAATCTACAGGGACAGATATTAAAGTCGAGCTTCCTAAAGAACATATTTGGATGTCAGGAGCAAGTAAAAATAGTCAACACGTTCCGTTCATAGCGAATATGCCAACAGAAGAAGTCTATACTGCACCACTCAAAACGGGTGTAAATGGATATGTGAAGAATACAAAGCCATTTGTCTATCAAGGAAATGTAATAGATGATTTTACTTTAACCTTTGAAAATGGCAAGATTACTGCTATTAAAGCTACGACGGGTGAGAAACTATTGCAAGAGTTAATTGGAACAGATGAAGGAGCAAAATATTTAGGTGAAATTGCTCTAGTGCCACATGAGTCACCTATTTCTGCTTCGAATGTATTATTCTTTAATACGTTATTTGATGAAAATGCCTCTAACCATTTTGCTATTGGAGAAGCTTATCCTACATGTGTAGAGGGTGCTCGTGGCTTAACTCATAGTGAATTAGAGGAAATAGGTATTAACACATCTATTGTTCATGAAGACTTTATGATTGGTAGCGGAGATATGGATATTATGGGTGAGCTAGAAGATGGAACAATCGAGCCAATATTTATAAAAGGTACTTGGGCTTTTTAAGGAGTTGATAAGCTTGAATAAATGGCTTTGCACTTTAATCATTCTATTTGTATCATTTGGATCTATCACAGTAGAAGCCAAGGGATCAGAAGTATATATTGCGCTCGGCGATTCCTTGGCGGCCGGTCAAACACCGAATCGTGCAATAGATACTGGCTACACAGATTTAATTGCACAGAAGCTAACTAAAACAGGACAGCTTGCTTTTTATTCGAAAGCGTTGGCATTTCCGGGTTATACATCTGCGGATGTGCTTACAAAGGTTCAAACGGATGAAGCAAAGGAAATGTTGAAGAATGCCACGTTGGTGACAATATCTGCGGGTGCAAACGATTTACTTCAAATGGTACAAGTGAATCCAACAAGTGGTTCTATTGCCTATCAACAAATACCAGCAAATTTTGCTTTAAACAATGTCCGAAAAAATATAGTGCAGATTATTAAAGAAGTACAGGCAACCGCACCAAAAGCAAAAATTTATGTAATGGGTTATTATTTTGCCTATCCTCATGCGAGAGCATCTCAAAAGGAAGGTATAAAGAAAGAGTTAGACCGATTGCATACTATTTTAAAGACGCAGTCGGAGGTTAATGGGGCGACCTATGTATCTGTGGAGGAAACGTTCGGTGTAAACGCTACAACATTATTACCAAATCCTGCAGATGTGCATCCAACGATGGAAGGATATCGTGTTATGGCAAATGCATTCTTTTCGCAATACAACAACCGATTAGTAGTTTCGCAAAACGAATTGCCAGTGCCTAACCCGCTTACTTTTGAGCGAATTCTGAATGACACAAAAGAAAAAAAGAAATCTCCTGTGTCAAGATCAGAAGGAATGGACAAATACTATTCATTAACACAATTGAAGCCATTAATATAGCATGGACTTTGGCAATATGAATGCTTAGTTGCGCATAAGCATTTGGAAGTTGCTCAAATGAGGTAAGATGTTGCGAATATGGTGATGAATGTTGCGCAAAGCTGTTGAAACATTGCGCAAAGCACGAGTGCACACACTATTATAAAAAAGCTGTCCCCGAATCAGGAGGACAGCTTCTTAGCGTGTGGTTTTTTTAGATTTTACTACCTTACGTATAATTGGATAAACAATTGGTGCCCATTTAATTGCTGTTTTGACTAAGTTTTTTACTTTCATTGTAATCGCTCCTTGGCTTTCGATATTAATAGTTATGTTCCCTCGATAGCCTAAGCGTAAACCCTAACGCAAAACTTTAATGCCTTGAACGATATTCCAAACCATTACAATTACATACACAAGCATATAAATAGCGATAAGTATTAGTGGTCCAGCAGCCATCCATAACGAAGGTTGTTCATTAAATCCCGACGTAATAGGAAGAAAGCTTGTAAAAACGCTAATGAATAAAATTATTAACAAAATAACAGGTATGATATGAGAAATTAATGATTTTTTTGCATGATATTTAACTTCAGAATTCTGCGATATAAAATAAAGGATAATAGGCAATAAAAAGGGTGCAAACAATATACTAAAATAGGAAAGTGCCGATAAAATTTTAGGATTATCCAATCCACTCAACCCCCTTTCCTTCCATTTTTACGGAATACTAGTCTATATCTTTCATTTTTTAACTAAGGAAACTAAAATATTTTTGAAAGTTTCCGTTGAGGAAATAGATACATATTCTTTTTCACCATGCCAATCTCCTCCACTTGGACCAAACTCAATGGCGCCTGCTCCAGTTTCTGCGTAAAAGCGAGCATCTGCAGCACCATGCTGCCCAAATAGTACTGCAGGTTTTCCGATAAACTGAGAAGTGACATGAGCAATGCGCTCGATATATGGATTGATAGCTTCCGTTGTTACTGCAGGAGCAGTCGTTTGAATCGTTAGTTCACTATTGGGATATTTCTCTACCAACTTTTTAAGTTCTATGATAATACTTTGCAGATCCTGTCCAGGAACGAAACGAAGATCATAGCTTACTATGCACTCGTCGGGCACAACATTATAACGTTCGCCTGCTTGTATTTTTGCCAAGTTTAAGGAAGGATAATCATAGAACTCATTACTTGCAGTTAAAAAAGAAAGTGTGCGGAGCTGTTGGTCAAAGAGAAAAGCTTGCTCAATAGCATTTTTTCCTTCCCAGGGACGGCTTCCATGGCTAGACTTTCCTTTTATAATCACGTCAAACTGGATAATTCCTTTTGCCTGTAAACCAATTTTTAGATGGGTAGGCTCACCGCAAATTACAAAGTCCCCAGTATATCCTTGATCTACTAAAAATTTTGATGTCTCCCCGTCGGTTTCCTCATCCGTTACAATATGCAATTGAATTTTTTTAGTAAGATTTTCAGGTTCTTTAGATAACTCATAAAAAGCTTGCATCATCGCAGCAACGCCTGCTTTCATATCAGCTGTTCCGCGACCATATAAAAAATCTCCTTCTATAAATGGTTCAAACTGCCACGGATTTCCTGGGACAACATCTACATGACCATTCCAAATCATACATTCTTCACCGTCTCCAATTACTGCCACTAGCATCAGTTTCTCCTTATGTTTTAAGACTGTAGTGGCAATCCCTCGATCTTCTAGCCAGCTCTCACAGAACAATAAAGCACTGTTTGCACCTTCGATTGAGTCACTTTTTATACGTACCAAATCTGTTAATAAAGCAATCATGTATATATCCCCTTTTACATATAGTTTTTACAAGTATAACAAATGAACAAAAGAAGGTTGCATTAGTTATTTTATTGGGCTACAATGAATTCGAACTAAATAATTCAAACCACAAGGGGCGCCGGTGATTCGGCTGAGATAGTACCCTTCGAACCTGTAAGTTAATGCTTGCGTAGGGATGTGGATGGAAACTGACAATCGCGCGATGTCTGGGTCTATCCCAGGGGTCGTTTTTTTGTGGTCAAAAAAGGGGATTGTCATGAAAAATCAACGAGTATTAATATTAATGGAAATCGCTATTTTTGCAGCGTTAGGATATGTTTTAGATATGATTGGCTTTGGGATGCCGCAGGGTGGATCCGTAACATTTGTTCTTGTACCTGTTATTTTAATGGCCTTTCGTCGTGGGGTTGTTGCAGGACTTGCTACGGGCTTTTTAATAGGCGTATTACAAGTAGTGACAGGCCGTTTTTATGCAGCGCCATTATCATTTGAAATAGTTATTGCACAGGTAGCAATCGATTATTTCATCGCCTTTATGGTTGCAGGGTTCGCGGGCTTTTTAAGACCAGCGTTTATCCAAGCATTTGAACAAAAGGACAAAGCGAAAATGATTAGGGCAGTTGTGATTGGTGCATTTATTGCAGGCTTTCTTCGCTATTTAGCACATGTGACGTCAGGTATTCTATTTTTTGGTGAATTTGCTGGTGATCAAAACGTCATTTTGTATTCCTTAATCTATAATTCTACTTATATGATCCCTGTATTTTTAATAGCTGCTTTCATTTGTTCGATTTTATTTGTTAAAGCTCCGCGCCTAGCACTGCCGAATTCTCACTAAATATGATATGATTAGAATACATTTAGTGAAGAAGGGATCTTGTTAAGATGATTGTACAAACTGACGAAGAGTTAGTAGCGTTAAAAAAAATTGGGCGTATTGTTGCAGAAATTCGAGACGTGATGAAAGATGCAACTAAACCTGGAATTACAACAAAAGAACTGGATGAAATCGGTGGAAAGCTATTCAAAGAAAATGGTGCAATTTCTGGACCAATGGGTGAATACGATTTTCCAGGATATACTTGTATTAGTGTTAATGAGGAAGTAGCTCATGGAATGCCGGGCTCTAGAGTTATTAATGACGGCGACATCGTGAATATAGATGTTTCCGGATCACTTGATGGTTACTTTGCAGATACTGGGATTTCTTTTGTTGTTGGTGAAGGATATGAAGAAAAAGAAAAACTATGTGCTGTAGCAGAGAGTGCATTTAATCGTGCGATGCTAAAAGTGAAGGCTGGTTCTCGTTTAAATCAAATCGGAAAAGCCGTAGCTAGAGAAGCGAAAGATAATGACTTACATGTTATTATGAACCTAACTGGACATGGTATTGGGAAATCGTTACACGAAGCTCCTCAGCATGTATTGAATTATTATGATGCATGGGATCAGACCATATTAAAAGAAGGAATGGTTTTAGCGGTAGAACCGTTTATTTCTGAAAAAGCAGAGCATATTGTGGAATCTGGTGATGGTTGGACATTTGTAACTCCTGATAAATCGTTAGTTGCACAGATCGAGCATACAATCGTAGTGACAAAAGGTGCTCCAATTTTATTAACTAAATTAGACTAATACAAAACGCCTTCGAATTTTACTCTTTCGAAGGCGTTTTTTTGAAAAATTAAGAAGTATATAAAAATGTTCATTGTACACTTGAGTTCATGATACTTTAGAGGATGAATCCAGTTAATGTAGGGATAAATGATTGGTAATCGCTGATTGCATCTTTGAGAGCTTTCTCTATGAATTAGAAAGTATCTTATCTCTAGTTATCTAAAAATGCACTAACCTGTTTCTAATAGTTGTAGGAGGGTGACGAACAGGCAACCGCCATAAGATATAAGATTATCGAAAAAAAGTGAGTATTGGTTGTGACAATCGTCACAACCAATACTCACTAAAAATTCACTCGGTAATCTATAGCGAAATGTCTGTCCAAAGCCCTTTGAAAACGATAGAAACAGGTTTTGAACTTAGAGGACTGGACTTTTTTTTGCCCGGTTTTTCTTAAGGAATATTATCCCTACTATCAAGACACAGCTTAAAAAAAGAGAGGCTGCAGTTAGAAGTAGTTGGTCAATATTGTGATGAATTGCTACTCCGATGAAAGTCCAGATAAAAACGATCGACATAAGACGGTCGAAATAATGATAACGAAAATGTAGAGCTATGGCTGTTGCTATGGTTAAGAAAATAACTCCCCAAAGTGATTTTGTCATACCAAATCCATCAAATTCATAAAACGTTAGAAGATAAGATAGATTTATGAAGAAACTGATAAATGTCCAGCCTAAAAGTAAGGAAATTGGAAATCGATTTTTTCGATTTATATCATCTAAAGGATAGGTTAAATACAATTTAAACAAGCAGCTTAGTAAGATAGTGAGAATACCAAAAGCGTATCCAAACAGTTCGTAATGCCAACTGAATATACACAAAATATATAACACAGAGGATGCTCCATATAATAGAACTCGTTTCTTAGGTATAGGAAGAGAAGATTTGTAATCCTTCATAATATTCCAAATCCACCAAGCTAATAAGATGAAAATAACAATCCATATATAAAATACATAATTTGCTGGAGTAAAAAAGACAGGAAGTCTATTGAATATTTCACCACTAGTTTGACCATTTATGGGAAGTAGAATAGATAGTAATTTTACGATTACAGTAGATATGAAAAATAACATTAAAAGGATTATTTTAAACATTCAGCTGCCTCCTTCTATTTAATAAGTATACCTTTCATATATGGGAACAACAAATGAGATTATGAATGTTGTGTGACGAAAATCGAACAATCTGCAATAGAAAAACATGATATACTAGAATTCTAAAATAATTGTCAATATAGGAGGAATATTTAGATGATTGAACAAACTTATCCGGTTGTCTGGAATCTTGATCGCTTTTTTGAAGGGGGCAGTAACTCACCATCTTTAAGAAGCCATTTGGACGGAGTAAAAGAAAAGCTAAGTAAATTTGAGACTAGTCTAAAGAGCTTTACATCCCCAACATCCAATGCTGATGTGTCAAAAATTGAACAAACGATTAATGAGCTAAAAGATATAGCAACTAATCTATCAGAGGGTGGAGCAGTAATAGGTTGCTTTTTGGCACAGGATACGACGGATAAGCAGGCTGCATTATTAGAAGGAGAGGTTGGTTCGTTATATGCAAGATTATCTTCTCAAATGCTAATCATCCAACAAGTATTAAGTAAAACGGAGGAAAAAGTGTGGGAGGACCTGCTTCAAACAGCTGAGCTTTCTCCATTTGCATTTGTGTTAAATGAATGGAGAGATGAAGCAAAGAGAATGCTTTCTGAAAAAGAGGAAGACATGATTACGACACTTGGTGTAGATGGCTATCATTCATGGGGCCAGCTTTATGATCTACTAGTTGGTGACATTCGCATTAAACTTACGATAGATGGCGAACAAAAAGAAATGTCAGTTGGTCAAGTTAATAATCTTAGTTCCCACGAGGATGCAACAATCCGTAAAGAGTCATTTGAAGCTTTGGAAACCGCTTGGACAGATAAAGAGGAGTTCTTTGCTAAAACGCTAAATCATCTAGCAGGGTTTCGTCTGGCTGTTTATGAAAAAAGAGGATGGAATTCCGTTTTAGAAGAGCCTCTTCAAATAAATCGTATGAAAGAAGAAACACTAAATGCAATGTGGGGGGCTATTTCGAAAAATAAGGCTCCTTTCGTAGAATATTTAAACAAGAAATCGGCAATGCTAGGCGAAAACAAAATGCATTGGTATGACTTAGAAGCACCCGTTAGTACTTCTACTGAAAAAATGGATTATCAACAAGGTGCGGAATTTATCTTAAAGCATTTTAAAGAATTTGGTCCAAAATTAGAATCATTTTCGAGAAATGCATTTGAAAAGGGTTGGATTGAAGCAGAGGATCGTCCAAACAAACGTCCAGGAGGATTTTGTACAGGTATGCCTGTATCAGAGGAATCACGTATTTTCATGACGTATAGTGGAACAATGTCCAATGTTTCTACATTAGCTCATGAATTAGGTCATGCCTTCCATTCATATGCTTTAAGACCAGTACATTGGATGAATCGTCAATATGCAATGGGTGTTGCTGAAACTGCATCTACATTTGCTGAAATGATTGTTGCAGACGCAGCTGTAAAGGAAGCAAAAACTGATGATGAAAAAATTGCTTTACTTGAAGATAAAATCCAACGTAGTGTAGCATTTTTCATGAATATCCACGCTAGATTTTTATTCGAAACAAGATTTTATGAGGAACGTAAAAACGGGATCGTATCTGCAACTCGTTTAAATGATTTAATGGAAGCAGCTCAACAGGAAGCTTATGGTGATGCATTAGACACAACACATCCACACTTTTGGGCATCTAAACTGCATTTCTATATAACGGGAGTGCCATTTTATAATTTCCCATATACATTCGGTTACTTATTCTCTTTAAGTATTTATGCTAAAGCTATAAGCGAAGGCGCAAACTTTGAAGAGAAGTATATTGCTTTATTGCAAGACACGGCAGTTATGTCGGTAGAAGACTTAGCTATGAAGCATTTAAATGAAGATATTACTCAGGAAGCATTTTGGATAAAAGGGATTGACCTTTGCATTCAAGATGTGAACGAGTTTATACAATTAACTAACGCAAAAGGGTGAAGGTGTTTGATTTATCTAGAAGGAGATACATGTTATTTACGAACCTTGAATATAAAGGATGCACCAGCCCTAGCGGATCTGACTTATCGCAATAAGGTGTACTGGTCCGTATATGAACCACTACATCGAGATGATTATTATACGACTTCTGTTCAACGGGAGAAAATTCGAGAATCTCTCATGCTATCAAAAGAAAAAAGAGAGTATAGCTTCGGTATTTTCGAACATCAGACAGAAAGAATGATTGGTAGTGTATCGCTATACAGTATTAAAAGAATGCCTTTTTCAAGTGGGCTTATTGGTTATTCTATGGATGAATTTTATATTGGAAAAGGAATTGCTTCTGAAGCGGTGCACCTAGTAAAAATATTTGGATTTGAGCATGTCCAATTAAATCGTATCGAAGCATATGTATCTCCGCAAAATAATGGCTCTATCAAAGTTTTAGAAAAAAATGGTTTCATGCAAGAAGGCCTACTAAGAAAGTTGCTCTATATCAATGGTAAATGGCAAGATCATTTTATATACGCATCTTTAACTGACGAACATTGAACTTTAAACTAAAAAACCGCGTATTCATGGATAATGAATACGCGGTTTTTAAAAATCTTCCAAATTCGCCACCTTTCCCTGCAATCAATCAGTGTAGTACTCGACTGTAGGATTTAGCCAAGGTTATCGCTATGAAATTAGAATAAATTTTAGTTAATGTAGGATGAAAGCTTTCTGAAATTGCTGTTGAATTCGGGTTGCTATTATTTAATGATGGATGTAGAAAGTAGATTTTCTTTTATACTAGTGGAAGTTTAAAGAAACTGTAGGTGTTCACCAAATAAAGAATCAAATTAGCGAACGAAATTGTATCTTCGAGAGCTCCTGCTAGGAGTAAAATCGTATCTTTTCTCTAGTTCCAAAAAACACTAACCTGTTTCTGATAGTTGCAGAAGCGTGACGGACAGACAACCGCCATATGATTGCCAAAAAAAGTGAGTATTGGTTGTGATAATCGTCACAACCAATACTCACTAAAAAATTACACGGTAATAATATAGCAAAACGTCTGTCCCAAGCCCTTCGAAAACGATAGAAACAGGTTTTGAGCTTAAAGGACCGGGCTTATTTTTTGCACGATTTACCTTATATTACTCATGTCGATTTCCCGGGAAATAGTTTATTTCTTGTCGATGTTCCCATCAGTCACCAAATCGAGACGACCAGTTTCTGGATCAATAATTAGACCGTGAACCGGAATTGTTGGAAGCATAAGAGGGTGATTTCGAATCATTTCAACACTATGTAAAACACTGCTTTCAACATTCGAAAAACCTTCTAACCATTTCTCTAAATTCACTCCAGAATTGTCTAAGATATCTAATACTTCTGGATTTACGCCACGTTTAATCATCTTCTCCATAATTTTGTCTGGTTGAATAGCACTCATTCCACAATCATGATGACCAATCACATATATCTCATCGGCCTGTAGCTCATAAACAGCTACCATAAGACTTCGCATAATTCCACCAAAGGGATGATTGATGATTGCTCCAGCACTTTTAACAATTTTTACATCACCATTTTTAAAATTCATGGATTTTGGGAGCATTTCTGTTAATCTTGTATCCATACAAGTTAAGATAACAATTCGTTTATTTGGAAATTTCGTCGTTAAAAATGGTTCGTATAGTTTGTTTTCTACAAATTCATTATTGTATTTTAAAATCTCTTGCAAGCTTGGCATCGTATTCCCCCTTTATGTTGTAATTATATTTTATAGGAAATGCAAAAAAATTGCTTTATTTAATACTTGATAGTATCCAAATAAAGCAATTTTTACTCGAAAGAGATTTTACTATAAAATAATAAAGTAGTAAAACCCACTGATTGAAGGTTTACTTTATCTCGCTATTTTTTGTTTTCTTTCTGATATAAAAAAGGATTTTCCTGTCCCAATCGCCACAGATTGTAACGGCTCTGGAGCAATATGAACCGGGACTTCGATGACCTGAGTTAACCATTCGGAAATGTCTTTTAATAATGCCCCGCCACCTGTTAATATTACCCCGTGGTCGACTATATCTCCTGCAAGCTCAGGAGGGCAAGTTTCTAGTGTAGCTCGGATTGCCTCTAAAATAGTTTCCAATGATTCCGTAAGAACACCCTGAATCTGAGTAGAAGATAAATGAATAATCTTAGGTAATCCACTTACTACATCTCGTCCAGTAATCTGCATTTGTTCTACTGCATGAGGAACTAAAGCATGTCCAATAGTCATTTTAATAGTTTCCGCTGTTGGTTCACCAATAATGACATTATACTCTTTTCGAACAAAGTGAATAATTGCTTCATCCATACGATCTCCAGCGGCTTTAACTGTATTAGATGCAACTACTCCACCAAAAGAAATAATACCAACTTCTGTAGTACCTCCACCAATATCCACAATCATACTAGCTACTGGCTCGTCTACCGGAAGACCAGCGCCGATTGCTGCAGCAACGGGCTCTTCCATTAATTGAACTTCCTTTGCTCCACTCTGTCTTACAGCATCTTGAATGGCTCTTCGTTCTACAGAAGTTGCACCAGATGGTGTACATACGATTACTGTCGGTTTTCTTAATGAAGAGCCAAGTTTTTTACCTGCTTTTTGCATAAATAGTTTCAATAATTGCGTTGTAATATCAAAATCGGCAATTACTCCATCTTTTAAAGGACGTATTACCTCAATGGAAGTTGGTGTTTTGCCAATCATTTTTTTTGCTTCTTCCCCGAAAGCTACAATTTCACGCGTTTTAGTGTTCACTGCTACTACTGTAGGTTCATTTATTAACAAGCCTTTGCTTTTTGTATAAACTAATGTATTTGCTGTTCCTAAATCTATTCCAATATGTGAGTTTGAAAACATTTGTCTTCCTCCTATTCCAATCATACTTAGTAAGTATAATAGATAAATAGTAGGTTGCCATTTGTAACATAATGGAAGTTTACATATGTTTCAAGTAATTATAGGTCATTTGAAATAGATTGAGGAGATAAAATGAACGAATAGTAATAGTTTGTCATCTAAATGTAATAGATTTGCGGTTAACTTGAAAAGAAAAAGAGAAGATATAACATATAAAAAAAACAACCGTCAGCTTGCTCGACGGTTGTTTTGTGTTTTATTGGAAAGGTTTTGGATCTATTGTTGATGAATCTTTTGAATTCATGCCTTTTCCGAAGAAATGTAAAATCGCATATCCTACGATTCCCATAATTGCAGCAAAACCAAGTACTGTAACTGTGAATAAAGCCATTCTATAACACCTCACTAGTCTTGTTAAATTCATTATAACGCAAAATGAAAGAATAGTAACTAGAAATATATAGAATTTCAGCTATAAATTAAAATGCCCAGTTTCCATTGCGGAATATTGGCTCTGAAGTTCCATCTTCTTTAATACCATCGATATCCATTTTTTCTGAACCAATCATGAAATCTACATGCGTAATACTTTCGTTTAACCCATTTTCTGCTAGTTCTTCTCGACTCATTTTCTTTCCGCCTTCTAAACAGAAAGCATACGCACTACCGATTGCTAAGTGATTAGAAGCATTTTCGTCAAATAATGTGTTGTAAAATAATAGATTCGAGTTAGAGATTGGTGAGTCATGTGGTACTAATGCTACTTCACCTAAATAATGTGACCCTTCGTCCGTTGCAACTAAGTCTTCTAGCACTTGTTGACCTTGTTCAGCCTCCACTTTTACAATACGTCCATTTTCAAATGTGATAGTGAAGTTATCAATAATATTCCCACCATAGCTTAATGGCTTCGTACTTGCTACATAACCGTTAACGCCAGTTTTTAATGGAACAGAGAATACTTCCTCCGTTGGCATATTAGCCATGAAAGAAAATCCTTTTTCGTTTATGCTACCAGCTCCGCACCACAGATGTCCCTTTGGTAATTCAATCGTTAAATCCGTTCCAGGAGCTGTATAATGAAGTTTTTTATAATTTTTTTCGTTCAGATAATCTACCTTTGTATGTAAAAGATTATCATGTTCAATCCATGCTTGAGTTGGATTTGGTACATCCGCACGAACTGCTTGGAAAATCGCCTCCCATAAGGCAGGTACTTGTTCCTCCTCTGGTAATTTAGGGAATACCTTCTTAGCCCATTCTGTAGATGGAGATGCAATTACTGACCAACTAATCTTATCCGATTGTACATATTGACGATATTTGTTTAATGCTTGACCAGCTGCCTTTTGGAACGCTGAGATTCTAGAAGAATCAATACCTTTTAAAAGGTCAGGGCTTTGGCTAACAACACTAATAAATGCAGCACCACCTTCAGCTAATAATTCTTTTTCTTGCGCTTTCCAAGAAGGGAAGAAATCAAATGAGTCTCCTGGTGCAAGCTCATAACGTAAACGCGTGATTTCATCATCTGTCAAATCGACGAATACTTGTTTAGCTCCAGCTACATACGCTTTTTTCGTGATCAATCGAACTAATTCCACACTATCTGTGGAAGCGGCGATAAATAAATTCTGTCCAGGTTGAATATTAACTCCTACTTCTACAACAAGAGAAGCATAGTTTTCTAATTTTGTATTAAAAGATGTCATATGGATACTCCCTTTCTATTATATCTACATAGTATCAGTTTTGAACATGTATTATCAATATTCAAATAAGTCTATAAGCTAAATTTTGTTCATAATTAGGAAATTTAATATAAACATTAGGTCGATTTTTATTAAAAAAATATTATTATAGCCGAAATAAAGGAAAGAAATAGAATGTGGGGGAAGTTGAATGGATAAGTCTACAGTATTCGGTTTAATAATAGGAATAGTGTCATTAGCTGTTGGTATGGTATTAAAGGGGGCAGGTTTAGCAAGCTTATTAAACCCAGCTGCAATTTTAATCATCATATTTGGGACAATTGCCACGGTTGTCATAGGGTTTCCAACAAATGAGTTGAAAAGGATACCTAAGCTTTTTGGAGTTATTTTTAAAGAGACAAAGCTAGTACCTGATGTGGAAGTTATTAAAATGTTTTCAAGTTTGGCAGATCTTGCGCGTAGAGAAGGATTATTGGCATTAGAAAGTAAAACAACAGATGTAGAAGACCCATTTTTAAAAAATGGCTTGACATTGGCTATTGATGGACAAAATGCAGATTATATTCGTGATGTCTTGACAGAAGAAATTGATGCATTAGAGGAAAGACATTCTGGAGGAGCCCAAATTTTTACACAAGCAGGTACATATGCGCCTACTCTAGGTGTACTTGGTGCAGTAGTTGGACTTATTGCAGCCTTAGGTGATATGAGTGATATCGATAAATTAGCGCACGCCATTTCTGCAGCATTTATAGCGACACTTCTAGGTATTTTCACTGGTTATGTTTTATGGCATCCATTTGCAAATAAATTAAAACGTAAATCTAAACAAGAAGTTAGACAAAAGACAATGATGCTCGAAGGTATACTTTCTGTATTAGAAGGAGATGCTCCCCGGGTTATTGAACAAAAACTGGCTTCTTATTTATCTATGTCAGAGCGCAAAAAAGTCTTAGAGGAAAGCGGGGAGGCTGGCCTTGGCAAAGAAGCGTAAGAAGCATAAACATGAAGAGGAAGTAAGCGAAGCATGGCTTCTTCCATATTCCGATGTTTTAACCTTATTGTTAGCCTTATTTATCGTATTGTTTGCTTCAAGTTCTGTAGATCAGCAAAAGTTGGAACAAATGTCACAAGCTTTTAACCAGGTGCTCGATGGAGGCACCGGCATTTTCGAACAGCCTTCTCCTGTTGAGATGCCTGATGCCCCTAATGATTCAGGTCAGGGCGAAGATGGGGAGAGTACTGCATATATGGAAGATCAGCAAGCACTTGCGGAAATTCAAGACAGCGTGGATGAATATATAGCAGTAAATGCTCTAGAAAAACAATTCGTTACGAAACTTACGGATGAAGGCTTACTTGTTACAATAAGAGATAGTATATTATTCGATACTGGCGAAGCTGAAGTAAAAGGTGAGTATCGTCAAATTGCGGAAGATATCTCTGATCTACTTGTGTTCGATCCTCCTAGAAACGTTGTTATCACTGGTCATACTGATAATATTCCTATCTCTAGTAGTGAGTATTCTTCCAACTGGGAGTTAAGTGTCATGCGTTCAGTGAATTTCCTAAAGATATTAGCAGCTAAAAACACAATAGATCCGCTATATTTTAGTGCAAAAGGTTACGGTGAATTTAGACCGGTAGCTTCGAACGATACCCCGGCAGATCGAGCAAAAAATAGAAGAGTTGAAGTATTAATTCAGCCACTTGTTTTAGAGGATGGTACTTTGAACGATCAGCCTGAATAAAGATTGAAACTGACAACAAAATAATGGTTGTCAGTTTTTATTTGACTTTTTAAAACAAAAGTTTATAATTAAAACAAAAGTTCGCAACAAAAGGGAGGTGTACGCAAAATGAATACAAAAGAAATTAGTATTTTAAAATACCTGCGAGAAAATCCATATGCATCTCAAATGGAAATAGCAAATGAACTAAACATGTCTAGACCAGCAGTTGCTAATATTATTTCCCAATTAATTAAAAATGGAAACATTACAGGAAGAGCTTATATTTTACCCGAGAACAAAGAAATTATTTGTATTGGCGGAGCGAACGTAGACCGGAAATATACATTGATCAAAGATCTCCAAATGGGTACATCTAATCCTACGTCTAGCCTACAAAGCGTAGGTGGAGTTGCAAGGAATATTGCAGAAAACTTAGGAAGATTAGGACATGCTGTACGACTGTTATCTGTTGTTGGGACAGACATGGAATATGAAGCTATTGAAAAAGCCTCTAGTAATTGGATTAACTTATTTTCCGTTGAAAAGTTACCAAATTACACAACAGGAACATATTCGGCAGTACTAGATTCGAATGGCGAAATGCTTCTAGCTTTAGCAAATATGGATATTTATGAACAGTTGACTGTAGATTATTTAAAAAAACATGAAGCTCATTTAACGAATGCTCAGCTTATCATTATAGACATGAACTGCTCGAAAGAAGTGATTGAATATATACGAACTGTTGCGATTGGACATAATATACCTTTGGCTTTAATACCTGTATCCTCCCCGAAGATGGATAGAATGCCTGAATCATTAGAGGGGATAGAATGGTTAATAGCCAATAAAGATGAAGCAGAAATGTATTTACGTATGAGTATTGAGGATAAAGAATCATGGAAAGAAGCAACAAGGCTCTTTGTACAAAAGGGTATTTCACATGTAGTTATAACCTGGGGTAGTGAGGGCACAATGTACGCAGGCAGTGACTTGGAAACATCCTATTTTCCAGCAATAGAGGTAAAAGATGTAGTTGATGTAACTGGTGCAGGAGATGCTTTTGTGTCTGCAACCTTATACGCTTGGTTGAGTGGTGAAGATATTCCAAAAACGATCCAAACAGGTATGATGAACGCAAGTAAAACTATTCGCTCAAGCGATACGGTACGAACAGAGCTTTCCCGAAATAACTTAACTAATGAGATGGAGGAAAATACACAATGAAACAATATATCACTTATTCAGAAGAAGTAGCAAAAGGTATGCAAGAAGGAAAGGCTATCGTTGCGCTAGAATCGACAATTATCTCTCATGGTATGCCATACCCTCAAAATGTAGAAACAGCTAGAAAGGTTGAGCAAATCGTACGTGATAATGGTGCTGTTCCAGCGACTATTGCTATCATGGACGGAAAGATTAAAATTGGTTTATCCGATGAAGAATTAGAAACGTTGGGAACAAGCAAAAATGCTAGAAAAACTTCTAGAAGAGATCTTGCCTATGTTATATCTTCAAAAGAAATTGGTGCCACTACAGTAGCAACAACAATGATTTGTGCAGAAATGGCGGGCATTAAGCTATTTGTTACAGGTGGAATTGGTGGTGTTCATAGAGGCGCAGAAACAACTATGGACATCTCAGCTGATTTAGAAGAACTTGCAAATACAAATGTTGCAGTAGTATGTGCAGGTGCAAAATCTATTTTAGATATAGGTTTAACATTGGAGTACTTAGAAACTAAAGGTGTTCCAGTAGTAGGATACCAAACTGATTCATTCCCAGCATTTTATACAACAACAAGTGAATTCGATGCGAACTTCCGTTTAAACAATGAAAAAGAAGTAGCAGAAATGTTGAAAGCTAAATGGGACCTTGAGTTAAATGGAGGAGCAGTAATTGCAAATCCTATTCCTACAGAACATTCATTGGAAGAGTCTTATATTAATACTATTATCGAATCAGCTCTACAAGAAGCAGAAGAAAATGGTATTAAAGGAAAAGACGTAACACCGTTCATGCTAGGAAAAGTAAAAGAACTAACTGAAGGTAAATCTTTAGAGGCTAATATTGAACTTGTATACAACAATGCTCGTGTTGGTTCTAAAATCGCAGTTGAATTAAACAATCTATAAGAGAAGAAGCTATCTATTGTCATTTGGAGACAATAGATAGCTTTTTTATATAGTGAAAGTTCATTTGTAGACTAGATTTACTTTTCTACACAGATATGCGTTTGCCACGTGCTACGGGTTAAATCTAAAAATGGATAAGTTTCCCTTTCCGCAAGTAAACCTCCATCAAGAGCAAGCAAATGTATAAAGAGAGCAAATAACATACAGAGAATAGCAAGTAAACTCCTTGTGGGGGAAAGTAAACGTCTGGTCTTCGCAAGTAAAGGTCTATGTACATGAGTCTTTAAGATGGTTATTTTTAGCTTCTTCATCCTTTATGAAATCTTATTCTCCACGTTACTGCGGATTGGAAGGACGACTTCCCCGCAAAAAAAATCCACCTGAAACAGGAATGGTTAGTATATGCTATATAAAAAATTGGTCGTGAAATTAATTCACGACCAACCTTTTTAAATAGTATTACTTATTTTCTTAAGTTTCCAAGTTCAGATGCAATTGCTTGCATTTCACTTGGACTGAAAGTATTTCGTTTCTTAACCATTTCGTATAAGTATACAAGATCTTCATATTGTGTTGCATTGAAATCTTCTGATCTCATCGCGTCTACATTGACCATACGAAGCTTCTCTTTAATTGTTTCAATCATATACGTTACATTTTCTGCTGAGGGTTGTGATAGATTCATCCGTTGTAACCTGCCTTTCATACATTAGAATTAATCATTTCACGCTATGCCTACAATGTCAAACACTAAATAGATTTTGCAGCCTCTTTTTCTTCTTTTAACTTCTCTTGAATTTTTTTCGTTTCATAAATAATTACTCCAGAAAGTCCGAGAAGGCTGATTAAGTTATGGAAGGCCATTAGTGCATTGGTCCTCAAATAAATACCAGTAGTTACTATTAATACAAGAAGGAGGATTCCCCATAAAAAGGTTGATACGGAACAAAAAATCATTCAATTTTTCCATCGACAATAACACCCAAGTTATTTATTTTTTATCAAAATGAAATCAATCATCCTTCCAATTTTTTTGTACTTATTACAATACTCGTAAAATTATGAGTACTAGTCAATACTATTTTTTAAATAACTGAAAATATTGTTTGATTCTATTTTTGTGAGGGTATAATTAAAATATCTATATAGTTAATTTGGAGGTAATTTGGATGAGTGAAAATAAATTTGTAAAAGGCATTATATATGGTGCAGTTGTAGGTGGAGCTCTCACGATGCTCGATAGAAAAACCAGAGATTCAGTTATGAATAAAACAAGATATATTCGAAATGAAATTCAATATTACAGTAAAAATCGAGAAGAGTTAAAGACAAATATCGAACAACAAGTAGCAAAATGGAAGTCTGTTTATGATCAGTTTTCATCGGATGCAACATATTTAACCGAAAAAGTGAAAGAGGCTAAAGAAATCACACCTCAAGTGAAAACAATATTAACTGATACAAAAGATACATTTTCCCAATCAAAAGAAGAGTATAAATCAATAGTAGTTCCTGAGAAGGAAGAAAAAAGTATCTTTGAACCAAAAAAGTAATAACTGCTCAGAAGGGGGAGGATGGAGTGAAATTGTTTCATGAAACAAAAGAAAATAAAAAAACTTCATCCTTAAGCAACAGTTGGTTTGAGAAGTTAAAATTTCTAAATTTAAAAAAGAAGGAAAAGAAGGAAGATGTGCATCATGATGTAACTACATGGTCAGGTTACATAAAGCATTTAATACTACATATTCAGAAAACGGATATTGCAGGTTTTGCTGCTCAATTAGCCTATTTTTTCCTATTATCTCTATTTCCATTATTAATTTTCATAATAACTTTGCTGCCTTACTTAAACTTAGATGAAGCACAAGTCTTCCGTCTATTAGAAAACTATGCTCCTGAGGACGTATATATCCTTATTGAGGGTACATTAACTGAAGTTTTAGCAAATAGGAATGGTGGATTGCTATCTATCGGGATTATCGGTACAATTTGGTCTGCTTCTAATGGGATGAATGCAATAGTTAAGTCATTAAACCGATCATATAAACTAGAAGAAACAAGACCATATATCGTCGTTAGATTATTATCCATCATATTTACGTTATTAATGATAATGTTATTTATGGTAGCACTAGTATTACCGGTCTTCGGTCAACAAATTGGTACAATTTTATTTTCCTACTTTGGTTTTGAAGATAGCTTTGTGAAGTTTTGGAATAGTTTAAGGTGGACGATTAGTCCATTGATCATGTTTATTGTATTGATCGCCTTGTACTGGATTGTTCCGAATACAAAACTTTTCTTAAGAAGTGTACTACCAGGAGCTGCTTTTGCAGCTTTTGGTTGGATTATCGTATCATTAGGATTCTCCTTTTATATTAGTAATTTCGCTAACTACTCATCGACTTATGGAAGTATCGGAGGAATAATCGTATTAATGTTATGGTTATATATTTCGGGTATCATTCTGTTAGTCGGTGGTCAAGTAAATGCAGTTATGCAAGAACGTAAAATAGCATTAGAAAAAAAAGAAGCAGAAGGACGCATTTAATTGCATTCCTTCTGTTTCTTTTTTAAAGGATAGGAAAGTATATAAAGATGTCCTATGAACACTGAGTTCCCGATACTTTTAAGGATGAATAAAACTGCTGATTTTCGTTTCAGGTGGGGAACAAAAGCTAAGAACGCCACCTCTCAAAGGGAAGGCAATCTAAGTTCGCCGCGTCCTGCTGCAACGATTGCATAACCTACATCCTGTGGGTCCAGGCGCCTTCGTGACCACCGTCCTGTTGGCCCTCGCGGGGTGAGCGATGGGCCATCACCACAGCTTGCGCGTCGATCTAATGTTTCATCTGTCTCACTCATCCCGTCGAAGTCGCCACCTTGCACTACAATCAATATAACGAGTAGTACTTCACTATAAAATTTGACAATGCATATCGATAAAAACAGGATTTGACCTTAAAGAACCGGGAAAGGTTTTTCTAAAAAGATGAGAAAGTAATAAAAAGTCTCGTGCACACTGGTTTGTGACACTTTCAGAAATAGCTAAGGTGATAAGATTGTTCAAATTTTAGATGGTAATAAAATTATTTGTAATTGCTTTTGAATTAGAAATGCTATTATCCAATAATAAATGGAGAGAGTAGATTTCTGATATTCTAGTGGAAATAAAGAGATGTAGTAAGTGTTTTTTCAATAAAGAAGCGAAATAGCGAACGAAATTGCATCATCGAGAGCTTACTCTATGAATAAGAAAGTAACTTATCTCTAGTTATCCAAAAATGCACTAACCTGTTTCTAAAAGTTGTATAAGGGTGAAGGACACAGATACAAGCCATAAAATTATCGAAAAAAAGGGACGCTAGTTGGTTGTGACGGACGTCACAACCAACTAGCGTCCTTAAAAATTCAATCGGTAATCATATAGCAAAACGTCTGTCCAAAGCCCTTCGGAAACGATAGAAACAGGTTTGACCTTAGAGGACTGGGCATTTTTTGCCCGATTTTTCTTATTATATATTTCTATTCAGCATTCGCAATCCATTTAATATAACTAAAATAGTACTGCCTTCATGACCAATAACTCCTAATGGCAGGTCTACCACTTGCAAAAAGTTGGAGACTATTAAAAGTGCAATCACCGTAATTGAAAATACGATGTTCTGTTTAACAATTCGACGCATTTTACGTGACATTTTCACGGAATACGCAATTTTTGACAAATCATTTTTCATTAAAACGATATCTGCAGTTTCTAGTGCCACATCTGAACCTTCTCCCATGGCAAATCCAGTAGTCGCAGTTGCAAGTGCTGGAGCATCATTGATACCATCACCGACCATACCAACAAAGCTATGCTCCTTAAGTAATTCTTTCATATGCTTAACTTTAGTTTCTGGTAAACATTCAGCAATATATTGATCAATTCCAGCTTCTTTAGCAATAACGCTTGCTGTTTTTTCATTGTCACCTGTAAGCATTACTGTTTTAATACCTAGTGATTGGAGATGCTTAATAGCGGCTTTTGCTTCTTCTCGAACTGTGTCCTTTAATGCAGCAACAGCAGCGATGCCTTTTTCATCTCGCATGAAGATGACCGTTTTTCCTTCTTCTGTAAGAGAGGAAGCAATTCCGTTATAAAAGGAAAATGCATCGTTTTTATTTACAAAATCAGGTTTTCCTACTAATACTGTTTCTCCTTCAATTGTAGCCTGTATTCCAAATCCAGGTTTATCTTCAATATGGATTAGCGGAAGATGTCCAATCCCTTCTGATTTAGCAAATGCTGTAATTGCTTGAGCTAGTGGGTGATTGGATTGACCCTCGATGGTTGCAAGTGTTGTTAAAGTTGATATTCTATCTAAATCTGATCGAACAAAAAAATCTGTAACGACTGGTTTACCGGTTGTTAGTGTTCCTGTTTTGTCTAATGCGATTGCTTTCATTTCACTGACGTTTTCTAAGTGTACGCCACCTTTGAATAATATTCCGACTTTTGCGCCGTTCGAAATTGCTGCTAAAGTAGCTGGCATAATGGCTGCCACAAGCGCACAGGGTGATGCTACTACTAATAGAACCATCGCGCGGTAGAAAGTAGTATTCCAGTCCCAACCAAGTAAAAAGTGAGGAAGGAATAACATGAATGCTACTGCAACCAATACGATTTTTACATACGTACTTTCAAAACGCTCTATAAATTGTTGTGCAGGAGATTTTTCATCTTGAGCAGATTGGACGAGATTGATAATCTTTTGGAAAAGTGAGTCTTTGTTTGCCTTCGTCATTTCCATTGTAATAGCACCGCTCATATTAACTGTTCCGGCAAATAGTTCATCATGTAGCTGTTTAGTTACAGGAATAGATTCACCACTTATTGCAGATTCGTCAATTGCAGTCGTGCCACTTATTACTTTGCCGTCTGCTGGGACTCGTTCACCCGGTTTTACAACAAGCTGATTACCAATAACCAGCTCACTTACTGCGATGCGTGAAGTAGTGCCATCATTATTTAATCGTAATGCCTCTTCTGGTTGAAGCTCCATGAGAGAGGAAATTTCCTTTTTACTTTTATTCATCGTGTATGTTTCTAGTGCACCACTTATTGCGAATATAAATATTAAGATTGCACCTTCCGTCCAATAGCCGATGATGGAAGATCCTATTGCTGCTAATATCATCAGCAACTCCACGTTTAACTCTTTTTCTTTAAATGTTTCTATTAAACCTTCTTTGGCTTTTGCATATCCACCTATTGCAAATGCTAGTAAGTAGAAAATGATCGATGATGTTTCTTGCTGTGCATTACCTAAAAGCCATGCTATTAGAATAAGTATGCCAGAAAAAAGAGCTGCCACCAATTCTGCATTGGTCAGTATAGGTGTAAGAAAAGTTGGGGTAGATTTTCTTTCGGTTATCGTTGTCATATAAAAACCTCCTTGATAATGAATTTCAATATTAATAAGCTATATAAATGAAGAAAATGGATTTCCTATGGGAAATCCATTTTATATTTATTACTAATTTATAATTATTATAATCTAGGAGGTTTTATAAGTCAACCAATTACATTAGCTAAAAACTTTTTCCTTATAGGCGGAAAGTTTTTCTAGTGAAGACTTGTCCACATCTGCATGTAGGCTGTTGCCATGGGAGTCCATTGTTACAACTGCTGTGAATTTTTCAACACGAAGATGCCACATTGCTTCTGGGATACCAAACTCCATCAGGTCCACACCTTCTACGCCTTTAATACAATCTGCATAATACTGGGCAGCCCCGCCGATTGCATTCAAGTAAACTCCGCCATGTTCAGCAAGAGCAGCAAGTGTTTTTGGACCCATTCCACCTTTACCGATGACTGCACGGATACCAAATTTTTTCATAATATCACCTTGGTAAGGTTCTTCACGTATAGATGTAGTAGGACCTGCAGCACGTACATGCCAGTCTCCAGCTTCATCTTTTTGCATAACTGGACCACAGTGATAAATAATCTGTCCATTTAAGTCTACTGGTGCATCATGGCTCATCAAGTGATGATGTATTGCGTCACGACCTGTATACATACGACCAGTGATCGACACGACATCCCCTACCTGTAGCTCACGAATTTGTTTTTCTGTAATAGGTGCTTGTAATTCAACTACTTTTTTTGGAGCCTCTTCAGAAGATTGGTTCTTGAACTCAATTTTCTCTCCATCTTGGTAATGCCATTCGATAATTTCTCCTGTAGTTGGGTTGATATTAATAGCCATACGACGGTAAGCCCAACAATTATAAGCAACAGAAACATAGAAACTTGCAGGAATACGGTGCATTACCCCAATTTTACAGCCGAGTAAAGTAGCCTCTCCACCGAAGCCCATTGTACCAATACCTAGTGTATTAGCTTTTTCCACTATATATTGCTCTAATTTTGCTAAGTCGGGATTTGGATTAGTATCCTCTACGTGACGGAATAATTGTTCTTTTGCTAAATCATAGCCGGAAGAACGGTCGCCACCGATTCCTACTCCGATGAATCCAGCTGAACAGCCTTGTCCTTGTGCCTGATATACAGAATGTAAAATACATTTACGAATTCCATCTAAGTCACGTCCAGCTCGACCTAATCCTTCTAATTCAGTTGGCAGGCTATATTGAATATTTTTGTTTTCACAGCCGCCACCTTTTAAAATAAGCTTCATTTCAATATAGTCATTTTCCCATTGTTCAAACTTCACAACAGGAAGCCCATCCCCCAAGTTATCTCCGCTGTTAGTACCAGTTAATGAGTCAACAGCATTAGGACGAAGCTTTGCATCTTTAGTAGCAGTAGCAATAGCGCGTTTAATAGCAGCTTTAATTTCTAATTGGTTTACGCCAATTGGTGTTTTAATCTTGAACGTTGGTAAACCAGTATCTTGGCAAATAGGAGAAATATTATCATCGGCCATTTGAATATTATTTGTAATCGTATCTAGACTCATCGCTGCACGGGTACCAGCATTTTCTGCCGCTTTTGCTTTTTTGATCGCACGACGAACGTCCTTCGGTAAATTTGTAGAAGTTTCGGTAATCAAATCGTAAATACTTTTCTCTAATTGCTCCAATTGCATGATGCAACCGCTCCTTTTATATGTACGTAGATAACAAACATTACAAGTATACTATTTTATTAGGATGAAAAAAAGAGTCGCTGGGGGAATAAATGCTTGGGAATTAGAGTTTGCATTCGGTAAGTTACAGAAAAAAAATAGCCATCCGCCAGGGAAACTGACTTAACCGCTCACGAGCAAGGGCCATGCGCCCGCGAACCAATCGAATGCCAGGGAAACTGACTTATCCGCCCGGCAGCAAGAGCTATAGTCCCGAGAACAGCCGCCATGCGCCTCCAAATAAAAAAAGTTCGGAATGGATTCATTCCGAACTTCTTATTTATTCGTTTGTGTTTTTAAATTGCTCCATTTTTAACTCAAGGTCATCCATCATTTGAATCAGACGGTCTATATCTTCAAGTTCTGTTGTTTCAGGCTCGATTGAGTCTAATACTTCTAAAAACATCTGTAGTCGATCTTTTAAATAAGATACTTGTTGTTCTGGATTTGAAATATGATTACCCACAGAAAAACACCTCACTTTATATGTATAGGATAAAGGAAATTGTAAAGAAAAGATAGGTCTAAAGAGTTAATTTAATGATTTGTATATTTACAATCTTTACAATATTCTGTTTATATGATAAAGTATCTTTAAGGTACATAGAAGGGAGGCCGTAGTGAATAGTCGACCATTCTATTAGTTAGAAGGAGGGTGTTTAGACATTTCACCGGCAAACTAGCCGAAAATGCAATTATGAATATACAAGTGAATAATAGTTATATGTAAAGGTTCAGTCCATTATCTTACAGAGATATCGGCTGAGCCTTTTGTTGTGTAAATTTATATATTAACAATACTTATTCTCTGCTAAACTAAACCTATTAGATAATTAGTTTGGATAAAAAGAGGTATTACTATGCATGAATTTACAATAGAAGAAAAAAAACGTTTTAGAATTTTAGTCATAATCGTTTCGATATCTGGTTTTTCACAAGGAATGTTGCTTCCTTTAATATCTGTTATTTTTGAACAGGATGGTATTAGTGCTACTTTAAATGGATTAAGTGCAACTGGATTATACATAGGTACGTTAATGATTTCCCCGTTTATGGAACCACCTTTACGAAAATTTGGTTATAAGCCGATTATTATTATCGGTGGACTTCTTGTTATTTTGTCCTTAATGCTATTCCCTTTGTGGAAAAGTGTTGCCTTTTGGTTTGTTTTGCGGTTATTGATCGGAATTGGTGATCATGCACTTCACTTTTCGACGCAGACTTGGATTACTAGCTTTTCACCACAGCATCGTTTAGGTAGAAATATAGCTATTTATGGATTATCGTTTGGAGTAGGTTTTGCAGTTGGACCATTATTTGTCCAGTTGGTGGAGGTCTTTGAAGGTTTACCGTTTATTATTTCGAGTGTTCTTTGTTTATGTGCTTGGGTTCTTGTATTTTTCGTTAAAAATGAAAGGCCAGAAGTTTTTACTGATAGTGCATCGTTAGCAGGGACTTGGAAACGCTTTGGAGCAGCATTTGCGGTTGCTTGGATAGCGTTCATACCGCCGTTTAGCTATGGTTTTTTAGAATCCACTTTAAACGCAATCTATCCTGTATATGCATTACGTAATGCTCTGGATGTTACGGATCTTTCTTATATATTAGCCGCTTTTTCCATCGGTGGTGTCGTGTCACAGTTGCCATTAGGGGTACTAAGTGACCGTATTGGTAGAAGAAAAGTGCTGATTTTCGCACTCGCGTTAGGCTCAGTGACATTTGGAGTTGGCAGTATGTTCGAAACATCTGCAATAGTAATAGGAAGTTTATTTTTTATTGCAGGTACCTTTGTGGGCTCTACATTTTCACTTGGAATTTCGTATATGACCGATCTTACACCAAAAGAATTACTTCCAACAGGCAATTTACTTTGTGGAATTTTCTTCAGTATGGGAAGTTTATCAGGACCTTTTTTAGGTGGTCTTTTTATTCAATTATTTGATGGCATAAGTTTCTTAGTTCTTATAGCCCTTTTGTTAGGGTCATTAGCCCTTCTGTTATTCATCGCAAATCCACAGAAAAATGTTCGATTGATATAGAAGCGGTAATATTGGGAAATAAAACTTTAATAAAAAGCACTATGGCTCATTTTTAAGAAAGAGCCTTAGTGCTTTTTTTCATAAAGAAAAAAGTAGTGGAACTTTTCTGTTAATTAACCGTATTACTATTAAAAGAAACCACTTAAAACAAAAGTAGGGAGGGAAGGTGTTGAAATCAATTATAGAAATAAAGTATAGAAATTTGCTTGTATACTTATTTTTGGTAACTTTTGGAATAGTTACGTATTCCTTAGATTTATTTCCCGGTGGACATAAAGTGGATTATATTAATGCACAATCTGTAACAATAACAAAAATCGGTATTATTCAAGAAGAGCAATATAACATTAAGTTTACAGAAGATAATAAACTGAAGTTTGCACTCTTGGAATCGGAAATTATTTTTCTTAAAACGCTTTGGCTTATGGGAATTATTGTTTTTTCCACATGGTTCATAAGCATTTTTAATTTGATTGAAAGGAAGGAATCTAAACCTGCTTTTATAATATCAGCTATTTTTTTGGTTATTTTTGTCATGGCTACTTTTGTTTATATGGAGAGATTAAATTTTGTGAAGAAAGTGATTGGAGAGTTAATTGTATGAAAAAAATATATAGATTTGTGAATCTAATAACCACTCTTATAATTTTAGCTAGCTGTTCTAATGAGACAGAAAAAATTGAAAACCCTCCAAAACCTATTATTAGTAGTCCAGAAATTTATAAAGAAGGAGAACAAGAATTTGAAATTTATACCTATTATCAACCATTCCTAGATTTTTTAGAGCAAGCGGAAAAACAACCAGATAATGGAGAAGAGATTTATCGAGAAACTGTACTGAAATCCTTTAAAGATAACGGTTTTAGTTATACTGATTTTAATCAAGATATTTTTAATACTCCTAGTGATTTGGTAGAACTTAGGAAAACTATAGTGGCATTAATCGATAAGCAAGTTGAACTGAATACATCCATTAAAGAAGCATTAGCAACCTCCGTCGATAGTCTCCAAGGAGGCGACAAAAAGATTCATATCATGCCAACTATTCCTGAAATGTCTTACTCTATAAATGATATAGGGCTTACGTCAGGATACGCCTGGAATAAAAATAATATCGTTCTTTTAGTAGGTCCATCATTTCAAAAAGGCGATTTACAATATACGGTTGCTCATGAGTATCACCATGTTGTTTACATGGAAACTGCAGGTAGCAGTTGGTATACGTTGTTAGAACAAAGTGTAGTGGAGGGTAAAGCAGATACTTTCGCAAGTATGTTATATCCTAAAGTGGATGCACCGTGGATTGAACCATTTACAAACATAGAGAATAAAAAAGTACTGGGGATTTTCAGTGCTAATTTAGATTCGACTAACACGGATCTCACTATAGATTTTCTTAATGGAAACCAGTGGAAGGGGATACCAATGTGGTCAAGATACAAAATTGGCTATCAAATTATGGAAGCATTTCGGACAAATTATCCAAATATGGCGGTAGAAGAATGGACTAAAATTCCAGCAAAAGAAATACTGGAAAAAAGTAATCTTTTGAGTATTGAAAAGGAGTAAAAGGAAAATGTGGACAGACATTTCATCAAAGTCTGTCCACTAAATAACCTCAAAACTATTAAGGTTTCAATACAAACTTAATACTCTCGTCTTCATGATCATGGAAGGTTTTATAAGCATCACTTGCCTTATCTAGTGGCACACTGTGTGTAATAATTTCCCTCGGATCAAATTCACCTTTTGTTATCATGTCATATAGCTTAGGCATGTAGTGAATGACTGGTGCTTGTCCCATTTTGAGGGTTACATTCCGTTCAAAAATACTTCCAAGAGGAAACATATTATAGAGTGCACCGTAAACCCCAGTCAATTGAATCGTACCAAATTTTCTAACTGCGTTTAAGCCGATGTCAATGGCACTCAATGTTCCGCCTTGAAGCTTCAGTTTTTGTTCTACTTTTTCCATGGCATTCAATTTGCCATCCATTCCTACACAATCGATGACAATATCAACTCCACCATGAGTGATTTCTTTAATATGGCCACCCATATCATCATAATCATCAAAATTATATGGTTCCACTTTGTTCATGTTGACTGCATGATTGAGGCGATAAGGTAGATGATCTACAGCAATTACTCGCTTTGCGCCTTTCATCCAAGCAAATTTTTGAACCATCAATCCGATAGGACCCGATCCGAGCACTGCAACGGTATCGCCGGACTTCATACCTGAATTTTCTACACTCCAATAGGCAGTAGGAAGTACGTCTGATAAAAATAATAATGATTCATCTTCTAGTTCACATGATTCGGGAATAACAAAAGGCATGAAATTTCCATATGGTACTCGTAAAAACTCTGCCTGTCCTCCTGGGTAATTGCCATAACGCTCTGTATAACCTAGATATCCACCTGAATCCACCACAGGGTTATCATTTGAATTGTCACACTGACTCTCCAAATCATTTTGACAATAAAAACATTCACCGCAAGATACATTAAATGGTATAACGACACGGTCTCCCTTTTTCACTTTTGTTACATCAGGTCCCACTTCTTCGACAATACCCATTGGCTCATGTCCAATAACAAAATCCTTTCGAGTTGGTATGGAACCTCTATAAATATGAAGATCAGATCCACAAATTGCAGTTGTTGTAATCCTAACAACTATATCATCTTTTTTTTCTAGTTTCGCATCAGGTACATCTTTTACCTGAATATCCTTTGCTCCTTGAAATGTCACAGCTTTCAAATAATCCCCTCCTACAATAATATGTACACCTTATTGTTTCCCTTAAGGTCTTCAAATAAAACACATAATGATATATTTAGGTTATAAGTAAGTGATCCAAGATCTATCAAAAAAGCTGACGGAAGAGTTGACTCTCCGACAGCTTCATTTTATTTTAATTCCAATAGTGTTACTGCTTCGACATGGGCAGTTTGAGCAAACATATCAACAGGTTGAATATACTTGATATTGTATATTTCCTTAAGAGCTGCTAAATCCTTTGCAAGTGTTGATGGGTTACATGAAGTGTAAACAAAACGTTTTGGTTTAATATCTAATATCGTTTTTAAAAGTTCATCATCTAACCCTGCACGAGGTGGATCTACTGTTAAGACGTCTGGAACAAATCCTTCGCTTTTCCACTTTTGCAACCAGTGTTGTGCAGTACCATGAACGTATTTTGTGTTTTTAAAGCCATTTCGCTTTGCATTCTTTTTCGCATCTTGGATAGATTCCTCGACGATATCCATACCACGGACTTCTTTTGCATTTTTGGCCAGCCACAATCCAATCGTACCAACACCACAATAAGCATCTACAATTGTTTCTTCACCTGTAAGAGCCGCTGCTTTTTCAATTTCATTGTATAAATGTACAGTTTGTTCGGGATTCAATTGGAAGAAAGCTCGAGCCGATAAGTCAAAAGCTAGCTCTCCAAGTTTTTCATGAATTGTTTCTTTACCATGTAAGTTAAATGTCGTATCCCCAAATACCAGTGAGGTATCTTCTGCATTGATATTCTGACTAATGGACACAATATTAGAATCAATTGCTCGTATTTTTTGTACTAGCTCTTCTTTATGTGTCATTTTCTTTTGAGTTGTTACAAGTGTAACTTGAATTTGTCCAGTTTTCATCCCAGTACGAACGACAATTGTACGGACAATTCCTTTAGAGTTTCTACCATCATATATGGAGATATTTAGCTCTTTAAGAAATCTTTTTATTTCATTAGTTATATGTGTTGTGGCTGGATGTTGAACGGAACAATCGTTAATATCGATTAACATATTGGATTCCTCTGCATATAACCCTGCAATAACTTTGTCACCTAATTCTCTCACTTGAAACTGACTTTTGTTGCGATAATGCCAAGGATTTTCCATACCTATTGTTGCTTTTACATCAATGGTAGGAGCTAATTCTTTCACATAACGTTCCAGGGCTTGTAAAACTAAATCTCTTTTTACAAGTAACTGACTTTCATATGTCATATGTTGCAATTGGCATCCGCCGCATGCTTCATATACCGGGCATGGGGGATTGACACGATGTGGAGAGGCTTCTCTAATTGTTTTAATCTCTGCTTGGGCATATTTTGGATTTACTACTGTTACTTGTGCAGTTACAACCTCTCCTGGAAGTGCTCCTTTTACAAAAACAACGTTGCGTTTAAAAAATCCAACACCTTCTCCATTAATACCAAGTCTTTTAATCGTAAGAGGGAATTCTTGTCCAACCTCTATAACTGTTTTTTCACTCATACCTTCACGTCCTTTATCCCGCTTTAACTTGCAGTAAAATCCCCACTGGAATAGCCAGTGGGGATTAACTCCAAGTAAAAGTCCCTTTTTCAGGTACAAAGACTAAGTACGCCGCTTCCTGCGGCAACGTCTTTGTGACTCACTTCCTGCGAGCCTCAACTAACATTCAGTGAAAACTCATCACTGAATGAAGTTTCCCTTTATAATCATCATTCTATTATAAAGGAGTTTATTCAGGAAGCAAAGTAAGCGGAATATCCAGATTATTCATGTTCAATTCATCTAATGTTCCAAAGGTATAGCCCATTTTTTTCGCCTCTTTGATGAACATCGGTAATCCTTCCGTATTATCCGGAGATACTGTGTGCATTAAGATGATAGCACCAGGATGTATTTGTGACATAAGCTGATCATAGGCATATTTGCCACCTTTTTTCTGATCCCTATGCCAATCAATAAATGCTACAGACCAGAATATATGCTGATATCCCAGGTCATTGGCAGCCTCTAACACTTGTTCATTAAAAGTTCCTTCTGGTGGGCGAGTAACAGTTGTTCTTGTTAATGATGTTAGCTCACTCAAACGGTTATCAAACTTTTGTAATTCTTTTTGGACACCTTCCTTAGAGAGCTTCGCTAAATTTGGATGCCCATAAGAGTGATTACCAATTTGATGTCCCTCTGTAATCATACGCTTTACAAGAGGGGTGGCACTCTCTAAATAATGACCGGTCAAAAAGAATGTAGCCTTAATATTTTCAGCTTTTAGGGTGTCTAAAATACTTTCGGTATAGCCGTTTTCATAGCCATTATCGAATGTAAAATACAGTACTTTTTTATCGGCAGAACCCTTATATATTGCCCCATGTTTTTTAAGCAGAGCATCCATTTCTGGTCCAGCTTCGGCTTGTTGTTCATTTGTCGCCTTTTTTAACCCCCAATGGAATTCCTCCGCTTGTGCAGAGAAAGGTTTGTACATTAATCCAATACTTAAAATGACCGTAGCAATAACGATTCCTACAAAATGAGATTTCCACATAAAAACGCAACCTTTCTTTTTAAGTAGGTTGCGCCAATGAGAGTTAGTTATTCATTTATAAATATCCAGTAATGCACTTTCCAAATTAGGGAATTGGAATGTATAGCCTTCATCTAATAATACTTGTGGTATGACATGTTGACCTTCTAACACAAGCTGACTTTTTTCTCCTAGTACCAACTTTAAAGCAAAAGATGGTACATGAAAATAATTTGGTCTTTTTAAAATGGTTGCTAAAGTTTTTCCAAAGTCTTTCATTTTTTTTGCGTGAGGAGCAGTAATATTAAAGGGACCATTAATAGGATGTTCAATTGCAAATAATAAGGCATTTGCAACATCTTTAACATGCACCCAAGACATCCAATTATCACCGCCTCCAACAGGTCCTCCAACAAAGAGCTTGTAAGGAATTGCCATCAACGGAAGTGCACCTTCTGATTTTCCTAGAATAATGCCAAATCTGCCACAGGCAACACGAATATTAAGCTTTTCGGCACCTTGCGCTTTAAGCTCCCAATCTCTAACTGTCCGAGCCAAAAAGTCAGTTCCAAATTCTTTGGACTTATCGGTATATCTTCTACTGGTAGAGGCTGGATAAATGCCAATTGCACTTGCATTTACTAGCACTTTTGGTTTTACAGTTAAGACATGTAAAATTCGGAGAACTTCATCTGTCGATTCCATGCGACTATCGTAAATTTTACGTTTTTGCTTTTCTGTCCATCGACCATTATTAATCGACTCACCAGCCAGATTTACAACAGCATCAACGCCTTCTAACTGTTTTTCGGGATTTGCATTTTCAGATAGCCATTGTACATACGTTATGCCACGTTCTTTACCCTGTTTTGAACGAGATAATATATAAACTTCATGTCCTTTTTGTAACAGTAAATCTGTTAGTTCTTTCCCTACAAAACCAGTTCCGCCAGTAATTGCAATTTTCATTTGTCACTAACCTCCTTCTTAGCATTATCATAACAGTTCAATCATTTATCACCAACCAACTTATCGGTTATAATTAAGAAGTAGAGAAATGGAGAGATTTATATATGCCGGTTATTACGAAAATTGCACGACAAAAAAACAATAATGAACGGTATAATTTATATTTGGATGAAAAATATGCATTTAGTTTAGATGAAGCAGTGCTTATAAAATATCAGCTAACAAAGGGAAAAGTTATTGAAGCATTTACATTAGATGAAATTGTTTTTGATGATGAAGTAAGAAAGGCTTTTAATAAAGCGATTAACTTTCTAAGTTACCGTATGAGAAGTGAGCATGAAGTGAAACAAAAACTTCTTCAAAATGAGTATGGAGAGGCTGTTATACTAGAAGCTATCCAAAAATTATATGAGTTTGGTTTTCTTAATGATGAGAGCTTTACAAAAGCTTTAGTGGAAACGCAGAAGAAAAATAGCAAAAAAGGACCTGCCGCAATTCGTCAGGAATTAAAGAAAAAAGGAATTGAAAAAGACCTCCAAGAGGAAGTGTTAGGTAACTATTCCGAAGAAGAACAGGTAGGTATTGCAAAAACTTTGGCAGAAAAGATTATCAATCAAAGTCAAGATAAAACACCAAGGCAAATTAAACAAAAAGTTCAAGATACACTCCAAAGAAAAGGGTATAATTTTACTATAATTTCTCAAGCTCTATCCACCTTTGATTTAGAAAAAGATGAAGAGGAATGGATGGAGATTATTGCCACCCAAGGAGATAAAGTTTGGAGAAAACATGCCTCGAAATATAATGGGAATGATTTACGCAGACGTATAAAGACAGCATTATATCAAAAAGGATTCCCAGCAGAACAAATTGATCTTTATATTGAAAAGAAGGAGCTGGAAGAGCAAGATGAGTGAAAAAAAATATAGCGATATGACC
Source organism: Psychrobacillus sp. BM2 (assembly GCF_048572895.1). Taxonomy (GTDB): domain Bacteria; phylum Bacillota; class Bacilli; order Bacillales_A; family Planococcaceae; genus Psychrobacillus. The sequence continues at coordinate 3,047,935 of NZ_CP183878.1, read as the reverse complement.
GTACCAGAACTACGCACTGAAATTGCAAACCTGAAAGAAAAGTCTCGTAAGGCGGAGCAACTAGGCATAGTAAATGAGTATGCAGTGTATGAAAGAAAAGCGTTGATGGCACAAGCCTTTCTAATAGATCCTACGACTATCAAACTTGGAGAGATGTATCGTATTGTTGGTGATCCAGGTGTATTCTTTCAAGTGGAATATTTAAAGGGAAGATTTGCATGGGGGTATAGATTAGGCGGAGATAAGTATGAGGAAGCCTTGCCTATTTCCATGTTAGAATCATTAGAGGAAGGTAAATAATATGCAAACAAAAATAGATGAATTAACTTTCGCTTTACTTGAAAAAAACGATAAATTATCCGCTGCAAAGGCAAGAGCATGGATAGAGCTTCTATGGTCAGACTTTGAATCCTCTTATGCAAAGGCAGGTTATGATTATAAAGGAGCTGCTGTCACGGAAATGGTTATTCGTAAATGGATAGATGGCTATGGTGGGCAATTGCATGAATTTGCAAACACGAATGAGAAGTATAAGCATTTATTAGAAACCGAGGACTTTACCAATTAAAAACGCTAGGGAAGTATCCTAGCGTTTTTCTTTAAAAGAAAGTATATAAAAATGTCCTATGAACACTGACTTCCCTATACTCTTAAGGGTGAATAAAAATGCTGATTTTCGTTTCAGGTGGACGCTTTTCGTGGGGTGAGCGATGAGCCATCATCACCGTCGCTGTGCGTCGATGTGACGTCTCATCTGTCTCACTCATCCCGTCGAAGTCGCCACCTTGCACTACAATCAATCAGTGTGTATTACGCCACTAGAAAATTCAGCATAGTTTATCGCTTAGATGATAAGATTGGTCAAATTATTTGTCATCGCTTTTGCATTTGAAATGCGATGATCCAATGATAGAAGAAGAAAGCAGGTTTTCTTTTACACCTTCGAAAACGATAGGTACAGGTTTTGACCTAAAAGGACTAGGCGTCTTCTTGACCGTTTTTCTTATGTTAATGAGAGATGAAGTCTAATTTCTTTCGAAGCTTGTCTTCGCTGAAAATCCATCCCGTGTATGAATTGACTATTTCTAGGTCTTCATTTAAATGGGCTACAGCTACAAATGGATAATAGTCATTACTTCGATATCGCAAATCAATAAGCCTTACTTCATAAATATGTTCAAATTCAGTAATCTCCCAGCGATATATAGGAGAAAACGAAGTAAAGGCACTTAAGTTTTTATCCTTCAAGGCCGCCTTTACTAAATCCGATTCGGGTAGCGGATTACGTTCGAACTTATCGTAAATTGTGATAGACCTACCATATGCTCGTCCGACATAATGATGTGTTTTTGAAATTGCGGCTACTCTCCATTGTAAAAATTTCATCGTTGGTGCGACGATAATTTCATCGGCATCGGGAATAGTATGCTTTACAGAATTTTTTACAGCATGCTGTAAGGCAAATCGTAATATATAATAGATGAAAATAATGGCGTACATAGTAAGAAAGGTTGGAACAGGATTTAAGCCGAACATCCAAAAGAATAGACCAACCACATGAATCCCAAAGATAATCGGATCAAATGTATTGATAACACCTAAGGCAACCCACTTCCTTGAAAATGGCCTTAATGCTTGAGTGCCGTAAGAATTGAATATATCAACAAAAACATGTACAAACACCGCTAAAAAAGTCCATAACCATAAATGCAGTAGATTGGCTTCTGGCAAAATAAGCCATAGCACTCCTGCTATCAAGATAGGCCATAAAATAACGGCAGGAATAGAGTGGGTGATTCCTCGATGATGTCGAATATAAACAGCATTATTACGTAATTTTAAAACAGTATCTATATCAGGGGCTTGTGAGCCGATTATTGTACCTGCTATTACTGCAGTCGTTGTAAGCGTACTGCCAGCAACTACGGGGTCCATAAGAGATAGACCACCTAGTGCGATACCCATAACGACATGTGTGCCTGTGTCCATACAACCAGCTCCTTTTAAGATTACAGCTAACTTCATCTTAAAATAAATTACTTAAAAAACAAAGCTACTACTATTCATATACCCATTATTTCATGTCAATAATCGCAAGGAAGGATTTTACAGTGAACGAATTATATAAAGAACAGGTTAGAGATGCTTTAGTTTCATGGTTTCTAGAAGAAAAACGTGATTTACCTTGGAGGAAAACAACGGATCCTTATAAAATTTGGGTTTCCGAAGTTATGCTACAGCAGACAAAAGTTGATACGGTTATTCCTTATTATGAAAGATTTATCGCAAAATATCCTTCGATTGAATCTTTAGCTAGCGCTGATGAAGGAGAATTATTAAAAGAATGGGAAGGGTTGGGTTACTATTCCCGTGCTCGAAACCTACAATCAGGTGTTAAAGAAGTCGTTGAACAATATGGAAGTGTAGTACCTTCCACTCGCAAAGAAATTTCCAAGTTAAAGGGTGTAGGTCCATACACAGCTGGGGCTGTACTTAGTATTGCATATGGAGTCCCAGAACATGCCGTAGATGGAAATGTCATGCGTGTACTTTCTCGACTATTATTAATAAAAGAAGATATCGCGAAGCCGAAAACGAAGAAAATATTTGAAGAGGCTGTAATGGATTTAATCGACCCTGAAAATCCCTCTGCATTTAATCAAGGACTTATGGAACTTGGTGCAATAATTTGTACCCCGACTAAACCAAAGTGCTTACTATGTCCAGTAAGAGAAAACTGTTCTGCATTTTTTGAAGGTATGCAGGATGAGCTACCAATAAAAACTATCCAAAAGAAATCGAAGATACATAAAGTAAAAACGGTTGTTATACGTAATAAGGATGGTCTTGTTCTTCTGGAAAAACGACCTGCAAAAGGTTTACTTGCTAATATGTGGCAGTTCCCTATGGTAGAGCTACCAACACCTAACCATACAGTTGAAGAGGTTGTCGAACATGATTATGGAGTAGAAATAGCAAAAGGTCCATTGATCAATGAATTTAAGCATGTGTTCTCTCATTTAGTATGGGAAATGGAAAGCTTTGAAGCAACATTAAAAAAGGAAAAGGAACTTACATCTCGATGTAAATGGCTATCTATTGAAGAAGTAAATCAACAACCGATGCCTGTCCCAATGTTAAAAATATGGAATGCATGGAAAGAGAGGAAGATTTAAAATGACAAACAATAAAGTTGCATTAGTTACAGGTAGTAGCAGAGGTTTAGGAAAAGCTATTGCTATTGAACTTGCCAAAAATGGCTATGACATCGTTGTAAACTATGCGAGAAGTAAAACGGCAGCCTTAGACACTGTTAAGGAAATAGAGGCTTTAGGAAGAAAAACACTTTTAGTGAAGGCAAATGTAGGGGACGTAGAGAAGCTGCGAGTTATGTTCCAAACCATTAAGGAAGAGTTTGGTCGATTAGATATTTTTGTTAGTAATGCAGCTTCCGGTGTTTTGCGTCCAATTATGGAATTAGAGGAATCACACTGGGACTGGACAATGAATATTAACGCAAAAGGGATGCTCTTTGGTGCCCAAGAAGCGGCAAAGCTAATGCCAGAAGGCGGAAAAATATTAGGAATTAGTTCTCTAGGATCTATCCGCTATTTAGAAAACTACACAACAGTCGGTGTATCAAAGGCAGCAATAGAATCACTTACAAGATACCTGGCAGTGGAGCTTGCTCCTAAAGGGATTGTAGTAAATACTGTCTCTGGTGGTGCACTCGACACAGATGCTCTTAAGCATTTCCCAAATCGTGAAGAATTACTAGAGGATGCTCGAGTGAACACCCCTGCAGGACGAATGGTAGAAATCGAAGACATGGTAAAAACAGCAATGTTCTTACTATCAGATGATGCTTCTATGATTCGTGGACAAACAATTATTGTAGATGGTGGAAGATCGATTAAAATGTAAGAGTAATATACTAACACTTTTCATTAACAAATCAAAAATAATAATATTATGAATAAAATTACGCCAACTGCACATGATATCTATGTGCGGAGGTGAAAAGTCCATGAAGAATAACAGAAACCAGCAGAATCGAAACCAAGAGTTTGCTTCTGAAACTGATATTCAAAAAGTTAAAGAACAAAATCGTCAAGCAGAGTTGAAAAAACAACAAGCTAGCGGTCCACAAGCAAATCGTTCTTCTAACTCAACTAAATAACATGGATTCACCAAAAATCAGCGAGGGTAAAATACCCTCGCTGATTTTTTTACTATAGTTTTTTACAGTGAATTGCTATAATAAGAAAATAAGTATATAAATTCTAAATTTGCGCTTGACGAAAAGGTGGCTAAATCATGGCGATTCCAAACGAAGGAGAAACTATTCAAATTCACAGCTACAAGCATAATGGCCGAATCCACCGTGTCTGGCAAGAAACGATGGTTTTAAAAGGAACCAAAAATATTGTAATTGGTGCAAATGAGCGAACACTTGTAATTGAATCAGACGGTAGAACTTGGATTACAAGAGAACCTTCTATTTGCTACTTTCATGCAGAATATTGGTTTAACATTATTTGTATGCTACGAGAAGATGGTGTATACTATTACATCAACATGAGTTCTCCATTTGTCTATAACAATGGGATGCTCAAGTACATTGATTATGATTTGGATGTGAAGGTATTTCCTGATATGACCTACACAATTCTAGATGAGGACGAATACGAGCAACATAAAAAGGAAATGAAGTATCCAGAAGAAATTGATGGCATTCTAGATCGCAATATAGAAAAGCTCATTTCCTGGATAAAACAAAGAAGAGGTCCATTTGCACCGGATTTTATCGAGGCTTGGACAAGTCGTTATCATTTTCATAAACAGTTGAATGAGTAGTTGGAAAAACCTGTTGAAAACATGCAACAGGTTTTTCTCATGGTAGAAAGGAGTTATAACATGAGTTCGATGAAAAGATATATGCAATTTGTAAAACCGTATAACTTTCAAATTTTCTTAACGATTGTGATTGGGATTATTAAATTTGCAATTCCATTATTTATTCCGATTCTTATCAAAGTTGTTATAGATGATATTATCGGTGCAGAAGCTTTAACAAATGATGAAAAATTAACTCAATTATTTTATTGGCTTGGAGGGACTGTATTAGTATTCTTAATCGTTCGTCCACCAATAGAATATTATAGACAATATTTAGCACAGCTGGTGAGCAATCAAATTTTGTTTGATATACGTAAAAAACTGTATATTCACTTGCAAAAGCTAAGCTTAAAATATTATTCCAACACCCGTGCTGGAGAGGTTATTTCTAGGGTCATCAATGATGTGGAGCAGACTAAAAACTTTGTCATGATTGGGTTGATGAATGTCTGGTTGGATTTAGCAACTATATTAATCGCAATCGGAATTATGCTAACGATGAATGTAAAGCTTACTTTGGTCACGTTACTTGCTTTCCCATTTTATGCGTTCAGCGTCAAATACTTCTTCGGAAGATTACGGGATTTAACGAGGGAGCGTTCCCAAGCACTTGCAGGAGTTCAAAGTTACTTACATGAACGTGTACAAGGCATGAGTATTATTAAAACTTTTACGTTAGAAAAACATGAACAGAAATTGTTCAATGAAACAAATGGAGAGTTTTTAGATGCGGCAGTAAAACAAACTGTTTGGAATGCAAAAGCATTTGCAGTAGTTAATACAATTACGGATATTGCACCTTTACTTGTTATTGCTTACGCCGGTTATGAAGCTATCCATGGAAGACTTTCTGTAGGAACGATGGCTGCATTTATAGCATATATTGAGCGTTTATATAGCCCGTTAAGACGATTAGTGAATTCATCGACAACATTAACCCAGTCATTTGCCTCTATGGATCGTGTATTTGAATTAATGGATGAAGAGTATGATATTGTCGATAAAAAAGGGGCTTCTACTATAGGTGACGCTAGTGGGGAATTGACATTTTCCAAAGTTTCTTTCCAATATGAAAAAGATGGCCATATGATTTTAGAGGATGTCGACTTCCATGTTAAAGCAGGAGAAACAGTGGCTTTTGTAGGTATGAGTGGTGGCGGTAAATCAACTATTATCAGCTTAATTCCTAGATTCTATGATGTTACTTCCGGACAAGTACTAATTGATGGCAAGGATGTTCGGGATGTTACGATTGAATCGTTGAGACAGCAAGTTGGTATAGTACTCCAAGATAATATTCTCTTTAGTGATTCGGTCAAATCCAATATACTTATGGGGAAACCAGGTGCTACAGATGAAGAAGTGATGGAAGCTGCACAAGCTGCAAATGCACACGACTTTATCATGGAACTACCTGGGGGATATGAAACAAAAGTTGGTGAACGTGGAGTGAAGCTTTCAGGAGGTCAAAAGCAACGCGTTGCTATCGCACGAGTATTTTTAAAAAATCCACCTATATTAGTTCTAGATGAGGCAACTTCCGCATTAGATTTAGAGAGTGAATCTTTAATACAGGATTCATTAGAGAAGCTAGCTTCAAATCGTACAACTATTATTGTAGCTCACCGCCTATCTACTATTACACATGCGGATAATATATTTGTTATTGAAAATGGTAAAGTAATGGAGAGCGGTTCTCATGTACAATTGATGAAGGAAAAAAATATATATTATAATTTATTCCAAATACAACAACTTGATACGTAAATAGTAATTTAAACATCTTATAAGTGTTTCTTTAGCTTATAAGATGTTTTTTTTTATACCTAAAGATAAAGGATAGTCGTATGACTTTTCAGAAAAGTGTTGCATAAGAAGAGTTTTTGTGTAAAATATCAATATAGTCATTAAATTAGGAATTTTCAATTTTTGTGAAAAGAGGGAACATCATGGGAGAACGGCAGACAATTTTGGAAGTGAAAGATCTTCAAACGTCCTTTTTCACAGATGATGGTGTTATTCCATCCGTAGATCATATTGATTTTCATGTAAGAGAAGGGGAAATACTAGGGATTGTTGGAGAATCAGGTTGTGGAAAAAGTGTAACATCTCTATCGATTATGGGATTAGTTCCTAGTCCGCCTGGAAAAATTACTAGTGGTCAAATATTGTTCGAAGGAAAAGACTTAACGAAGTTTTCGGAGAAAGAAATGCGTAAAGTTCGTGGTAATGATGTTGCAATGATTTTCCAAGAACCAATGACATCTTTAAATCCTTTATTTACTATCGGAAATCAATTACTAGAGGCGATTACCTTACATAAGAAAGACTGGAGTAAAAAGAAAGCACATGCAAGAGCTGTAGAAATGCTAAAACTAGTTGGCCTACCGAGAGCAGAAGAGCTTATGAATGACTATCCGCACCAACTCTCGGGTGGAATGAGACAGCGTGTCATGATCGCTATGGCTTTAGTTTGTGACCCAAAGCTGCTAATAGCGGATGAACCAACTACAGCCCTGGATGTAACTATTCAGGCTCAAATATTAAAACTAATGCGTGAGCTAAATGAACGACTTAACACAGCGGTAATTTTAATAACACATGACTTAGGGGTAGTAGCGGAAACTTGTGAGAGAGTAGTAGTTATGTATGCAGGAAAAGTAGTCGAACAAGGAACTGTGGATACGATTTTTAATAATCCACAGCATCCTTATACAAAAGGCTTAATCGCTTCTGTTCCAGATATGCGCTATAAAAAGCAACGACTCTATTCTATTCCTGGAAGTGTTCCAAAACCTGGCTCAATTGCACAGGGCTGCAGATTTGCCGCTCGCTGTGAATTTGTATTTGGAAGATGCACAGAAGAAAATCCTCCGCTCTACGAAACATCGGAAGGTCATAAAACAAGATGCTTCTTATACGATGACAAGGAGGTTTTGGCAGATGACAGAGCCGTTGTTAAAAGTTGAAGGATTAAAAAAGTATTTTCCAATACGTAGTGGATTGTTAGGAAAGCACACGGGAAATGTGAAGGCAGTAGACGACATTTCCTTTTTTGTGAACGAAGGTGAGACTCTGGGCATAGTTGGTGAATCTGGATGTGGTAAATCTACTACTGGTAGAATGCTGATGAGATTACTAGAGCCTACTGAAGGAAAAGTGACATTTAACGGTAAAGAGCTAACGAATATTTCTAATGACGAGATGAGAAAAGCAAGACGTGAAATACAAATGGTATTTCAAGATCCATACGCATCCTTGAATCCTCGTCATACAATAGAAAAGATTTTAATGGAGCCTTTAATTGTTCATAATATTGGCGACCCAAAAAGCAGAAAAAAGAAAGTACATGACTTTTTAGAAATTGTTGGTTTAAGTAGCTATCATGCAAAACGTTATCCACATCAATTTAGTGGTGGACAACGGCAGCGTATAGGAATTGCAAGAGCGTTGATGACTAATCCAAAGTTGATAATAGCGGATGAGCCAGTATCTGCGCTAGACGTTTCAATACAAGCACAAGTTTTGAATCTCATGCAAGATTTACAGAAAGAGCTAAAACTAACCTATATCTTTATCGCCCATGATTTAGGAGTAGTTCGTCATATAAGTGACCGTGTAGGGGTTATGTACTTAGGTAGAATGGTAGAACTTGCTACCAGTGAATCAATGTATGCTGAACCCTTACATCCTTATACAAGAGCTTTACTTTCTGCAGTCCCTGTACCAGATCCAGAATTTAAACGTGAACAAATTATTTTAGAAGGAGACATTCCAAGTCCCTCTAATCCACCAACAGGGTGTACTTTCCATACAAGATGTCCTTTTAAAATGGACATATGTGTGAAGGAAGTTCCACAATTACAAGAAGCTAAAACTGGTCATTTTGTTGCCTGCCATTTATACAATGAGCAAGTGCAACATTGATAATAAACTTTATGGAGGGGTCCAAATGAGAAAATCGAAAATATGGTCATTTATGCTGTTGATGTTCGTTGCACTTACTGTAGTACTTGCTGCGTGTTCATCTGGCGATTCATCAGACGGCGATACAAAAAAAGATAATGACAAAGGAACAACAGACTCCGGCGAAGAAAAAGTATTAGTCTTTGGCCGAGGGGGGGACTCAGTTACACTAGATCCAGCAGGTGCTACCGATGGTGAGTCCTTTAAAGTTACCCAAAACGTATTAGAAACACTTTTAAACTTTGGGGAACAAGATACAACTATTAATGAAGGATTAGCTACTAAATGGGAGCCATCTGAAGATGGTCTTACGTATACTTTCACACTTCGTGAAGGAGTAAAATTCCATGATGGAACAGACTTCAACGCAGAGGCAGTTGTAAAAAACTTTGAACGTTGGGCAAATGGTTCCGAAGATCTATTCCCGTATTATAAGTCTATGTTCGGGGGATTTGCTGGTGATGAAAGTCGCGTAATTGATTCAGTTACTGCTGAGGGAGATTACACAGTAATATTTAAGCTTACTCGTGCTCAAGCACCTTTCTTAAAAAATATTGCAATGAGCCCTTTTGCAATTGCAAGTCCGACTGCATTTGAAGCAGCTGGAGACAAATTTGGTGATAGCCCAGTTGGTACTGGACCATTCAAATTTGTAGAATGGAAACGTAATGATTCTATTACTATTGAAAAGAATGAAGAGTATTGGAATTCAGAAGAGCCTAAATTGGATAAAGTTGTTTTCCGTGCAATTCCAGATAACTCTGCTCGTTTAAACGATCTTTTATCTGGAGCAATAGATTTAGCTGATGGTGTAAATCCTTCAGATGGAGCAACAGTAGAAGCAGATGCAGCTTTACAACTATTCGAGCGTCCATCCATGAATGTTGGTTACCTTGGTTTAACAAGCACTCGTCCACCATTCGATAACCAAAAGGTTCGACAAGCTGTAAACTATGCAATTGATAAACAAGCGATTGTTGACGCTTTCTTTGAAGGTCGTGCAGAAGTAGCAAAAAATCCTATGCCATCGACTATAAGCGGATACAATGATGATATTCCTGGATATGAATATGATCCGGAAAAAGCGAAGCAATTATTAGCAGAAGCTGGTTTTGCCGACGGATTTGAAATGGAACTATGGGCAATGCCTGTTCCACGTCCATATATGCCAGATGGCGCAAAAGTTGCAGAAGCTATTCAAAAGAACTTAGCTGATGTTGGGATCACTGCTAATATCGTATCTTATGAATGGGCTACTTATTTAGAAAAAGCTGAAAACGGAGAAGCCGACGCATTCTTATTAGGCTGGACAGGTGATAATGGAGATGCAGATAACTTCATTTATGTGTTACTTGACGAAGATAACATCGGAAGTAATAACTATACCTACTACAGTAATGATGAGACACATAAATTATTAATCGAAGCACAAACAGAGGTAGACGAAGAGAAACGTAATGAATTATATAAACAAGCGCAAGAAATTATCTTTGAGGATGCTCCGTGGGTTCCACTTGCACACTCAACACCTTTACTAGCAGGAGATGCTAAAATTACTAATTTCTATCCACATCCAACTGGATCTGATAGATTAAACAAGGTCGACTTTAAGTAATATGCTTAAGGGGAGAGGTCTTCGTGATTTCTCCCCTTTCTTTAATTCAAATTAGAGAGGTGAAGAAAATGCTTCACTATATCGGTAAACGATTATTACAATTGATACCCGTATTATTAGGTATGACATTCGTTGTTTTCATGATCATACGAGCAATTCCTGGTAATCCTGCTCAAGTAATATTAGGGCAATTAGCATCTAAAGAAGCGATAGAAGCATTGGAGATTAAGCTAGGCTTAAATCAGCCTTGGTACACACAATACTTTGACTATTTAGTTGGCCTCCTAAAAGGAGATCTAGGAGAATCGATGCGAACGGTTCGACCTGTTGCACAAGAGATTTGGCCATACTTAGCAGCTACAATCGAGCTTGCTTTTTTTGCTATTATTATTGCAGTTATTATTGGAGTGAATGCAGGCATTATATCTGCTTGGTTCCAAAATTCTTGGTTTGATTATATGGCAATGGTTTTAGCTTTAATAGGTGTATCAATGCCAATTTTTTGGTTAGGTTTAATGGAACAATGGGTTTTTGGTGTTGAACTGCAATGGCTTCCAACTACAGGACGTGAAGAGGTCCGGGATCCCGTAAATTCCATCACTAGCTTGTATATTGTAGATACAATTATACAGGGGAGATTCGATCAATTAGGTACTGTATTGAAGCATTTAATATTGCCTGGCATTGCATTAGCTACAATTCCAATGGCGATTATTGCTCGTATGACTAGATCTAGTATGCTAGAAGTAATGCGAGCGGATTATGTTCGTACTGCTAGAGCTAAAGGTCAGAAAATGTTTTTTGTTGTTTACAAACATGCTTTAAAAAATGCAATTATTCCTGTATTAACTGTAATTGGACTTCAAACAGGGCTTTTGCTTGGAGGCGCTATTTTAACAGAGACTATCTTTGGATGGCCGGGAATCGGGCGGTATATTTATGAAGCTATTTCGTTCCGTGATTATCCTGTTATTCAGTCAGGTATACTTGTTGTCGCTTTTATATTTGTAATGATTAATTTATTTGTAGATATTTTGTATGGGTTAGTAGACCCTAGGATCAAATATGACTAAAAGGAGGAATAGATATGTCCGAAATGGTTCCGAATTCGACAAATGATCAAGTAATGGCAACTAAAGAAAAGTCGACCGGTCCTTGGCGAGATGCATGGCGTAGCTTTCGTAAAAATAAAGGAGCGCTTGTAGGAGCAGGGATTGTCTTATTCTTCGTATTTTTAGCTGGTTTTGGTTTTCTGCTTGCTCCACAAGGTATTAATGATCAGCTTTTAACAGACCGTTTACAACCACCATCTGGGAAGTATTGGTTCGGTACGGATGATTTTGGTCGGGATATATATTCTCGAATTATTCATGGAGCTAGAATTTCTCTAATGGTAGGATTTTTCTCTGTTATTGGTTCTGTAGTAGTTGGTAGTATTTTGGGTATTATTGCAGGTTACTATGGAAAATGGATAGATATGATTATTTCAAGAATTTTTGATATCATGCTAGCTTTTCCAAGTATACTATTGGCGATTGCAGTAGTATCTGTTTTAGGACCATCTTTGCAAAATGCGTTGATTGCTATAGCGATTATTAATATCCCTAACTTTGGTCGACTAATACGTTCGAAAGTTCTTAGCATTAAAGAAGAAGAGTACATAACATCTGCTAAAGCTATTGGGATGAGAGATATTCGAATTTTGTTTTCTCATATTTTACCTAATTCAATGGCACCGGTTATTGTTGCAGGTACACTTGCAATTGCATCGGCCATTATTGAAGCAGCGGCACTAGGGTTCTTAGGACTGGGCGCTCAGGCTCCTGCTCCTGAATGGGGAAAGATGCTAGCGGATGCTCGTATGTATTTAAGGAATGCTCCGTGGACGATGATATTCCCAGGACTTGCAATAATGTTGACAGTAGTAGGATTTAACTTGATGGGCGATGGACTCCGAGATGCACTGGATCCTAAGATGAAAAATTAACAAATATGCCACCTAGCAGTTTATTGCTAGGTGGCATGTTTTGTTTCAAGAATGTGATCGTCGGATATATCCGTCTCTTTACTGGCATAAGTCTATTAAGAGAGTGAATCGGTTGAATACTAGTTATAATCGATCGTATATAATGGATAATCGGTTGAATGCGAATAATTATCGGTTGAATACAATGAAGAAACGGTCGAATATCACTAATAATCAGTCGAAACCTTTAACTATATAAAAAAACTGGCTGGTCGCGAGGAAATTCACGATCAACCAGTTTTTTAATAAGGTGTTTCTTCAATTTGAACAGTTAGTTCTTCACTATGAAAGTTTTGATACGATGTGATCAGTTTATCCACATGCTCAAGTTGTTCCTCATATTTTAAAATAGACGACAGTAAATGCAGAAGGTGGTAAGACGAAAACTCCTCTTCTATTTGAGTAATGGTAATCTGTTTAACAAAAATATCCATTACCTCTTGTCTTTGTAAGAATGCCTCGGAATCGTTCTCTTCAATATGCTCAGGTCTTAATTTACCTATAAACTTCAAGTGGAGCTGTTCATGATAGGTTAATAGAGCATCTAATCTTTCCTTTATCATCATCCGAAAATGTTCCGGTAGATCAGTTAGTTCATGCTCATGGTGATGTAACTTTTTTAGTACATCTAGGCTTTTATACGAAGTGGATATTAATTCGCGATAAATAACTAATTTTCTTCCCTTTGTATGGGCTGCTTTTTTTGTGTATCCACGTTCTTCCTTAAAGAAGGAATATAGTTGATCGACTCGAACTAGTCTATCCTTTAATTGTTGAATTGTTTGTTTAGTCGATTGATGATCTGACGCCTGCCTAACTGCTATTCGTAGCCAACGGATTATTTCGTCTTGCGTATAGTGAATTGCGTTAAAAAGCTTCTTTTCAAATTTAGGAGGTAAAAATACCAGGTTTACAATAAATGCTGATATTACTCCAACTAGAATTGTTGCAAATCGTAATACTGCAAATACTAAAAAGTCATCACCCTGTATTTCCATAATGGCGATTACCGTAACAAGGGCTAGTGTTAAGGCTTTCTCTAATTTTAGTTTAAGCATTATTGTAATTGTGATAATTGCAGCAAATCCTACGATTACATAATCATTTCCGAAAGCTAAGGAAAAAATAACTGCAATAATCGCTCCAATTAAATTCCCTTGAACTTGTTCAGTTGCTGTTTTATAGGATCTATAAATAGAAGGTTGAATGGCGAAAATAGCTGCTATTCCTGCAAATACAGGACTAGGGAGCTGAAGTAATTCTGCTATGAATAAAGAGAACACAATAGCTACCCCGGTTTTAAATATTCTAGCTCCTAATTTCATTAAATCCTATCCTTTCGTAAGAAACAGTGTAGCCTTAAAGATTGGCAAATGCATTATTAACTGCTCTAAGTGTTTCTTGAATATCAAGTTCTGTATGGGCAGTTGTGATAAACCAAGCTTCATATTTAGATGGTGCTAAGTTAATTCCTTGGTTTAGCATTAGCTTAAAGAACTTCGCAAACATTTCACCGTCACTGGCTTCTGCTTGCACATAATTTTCTACCCGCACATCTGTAAAGTAAACGGAAAGAGCCCCTTTAATACGATTAATCGTAATAGTTACATTATTTTTCTTGGCAGCTTCTAGAATTCCAGCCTCAAGAATTGCACCTAGTCTATCTAGTTCGTCATATAATCCTGGAGTTTGTAGAACTTCTAAACAAGCGATCCCTGCTTGCATTGACGCTGGATTACCTGCCATAGTTCCCGCTTGGTAAGCGGGTCCTAATGGTGCAACCTGTTCCATAATTTCCTTTTTGCCGCCGTAAGCACCAATCGGAAGTCCACCGCCGATGATTTTCCCTAAAGCTGTTAAGTCTGGTGTTTGTTCTAACATGGTAGATGCTGCGCCGTAATGGAAGCGGAATGCTGTAATTACTTCGTCGTAAATGACTAATGCACCTTTGTCTTTCGCAATTTTGTGTATTAGTGGAAGGAAGCCTTCATTTGGCTCTACCATACCGAAGTTTCCTACGATTGGTTCTACTAAAATACATGCAAGTTCTTCTCCCCATTTTTCCATTGCTTCTTCAAAAGCTTTTGGATCGTTGAATGGAATAGTGATCACTTCTTTTGCGATAGATTGAGGTACTCCCGCAGAATCAGGTATACCAAGTGTTGCTGGGCCTGAGCCGGCTGCAACTAGTACTAAATCGGAATGTCCATGATAGCATCCAGCAAATTTCATCACTTTTGTTCTTCCAGTGTAGGCACGTGCAACTCGGATTGTTGTCATGACTGCCTCAGTGCCCGAGTTTACAAAGCGAACTTTGTCCATAGAAGGAATGGCATCCTTTAACATTTTCGCAAAGGTAACTTCATGCTTTGTTGGGGTACCATACAATAGACCAGTTTGTGCAGCTTTTGTGATAGCTTCTGTAATATGTGGATGTGCATGACCAGTAATAATGGGACCATATGCAGCTAAATAGTCAATGTATTTATTGCCATCTACGTCATAAAAATAAGCACCTTCTGCTCTCTCCATGACGATTGGTGCTCCTCCGCCTACAGCTTTATATGATCTTGATGGGCTGTTTACACCACCTACTATATGCTCTAATGCCTCTACTTGTATTAATTCTGATTGTGTTTGTTTCAATGTAATAGCCTCCGCTTGAGTTTGTTTACAGATAGAAAGTATAACGTTCCTATCCAATTATTGTCTAGTGTATTAATTCTTTAAGTTCTCCTTAATTGTAGACAATAATAAGGAAAAATGCTAAGAAAATTGAACATAGCGACTAACTTCGATACGATATAATAAATAGGAGGGATTATGATGGAAAAATTAGAAGGTATGATAGCACCTAACTTTTCATTGAAAAATGAAAAAGGAGAAATTGTTTCATTAAAGGATTTTGCAGGCAAGAAATATGTAGTTTTGTATTTTTACCCTAAGGATGCAACACCGGGTTGTACAACAGAGGCTTGTGATTTTAAAACTGCTTTTACAAGTTTTACGGATTTAAATGCAGTAATTCTTGGAGTTAGTGCAGATGATGAAAAAGCTCATACAAAATTTATAGACAAGCATGGTCTACCATTTTCTTTATTAGTAGATGATACCCATGAAGTTTCGGAAGCTTACGGAGTATGGAAGCTGAAAAAGAATTTCGGAAAAGAATATATGGGTATTGAACGGTCTACTTTTTTAATCGATCCTACAGGGACAGTCGTAAAAGAATGGAATAAAGTAAAAGTCGATGGACATGTCGAAGAAGCACTACTAACATTAAAATCTTTAGTGACTGAAGGGAAATAATGATGAAAATATTATTTTCTTTTTTACCAAAACAGGAGCAGCAAGATGACTTACTCAGGAAGTTTCCGAATGAGGAATTTGTATTTCAAAAAGGTATAAATGAAGAAGTATTAAAATCATCACAAATTCTAGTTACTTACGGAGAGGACTTAGATGCAAGACATCTCGATATAGCCGAACAGCTAAAATGGATTATGGTTGCTTCCGCAGGACTAGAAAAAATGCCACTTCAAGAAATTGCAAATCGAGGTATTGTCGTCACCAATGTGCGAGGAATTCATAAAACCCCTATGGCGGAAACGATTTTAGCACATATACTTTCTATTAAAAAATCACTCTCATTGATCAATGAAAATCAGCGGAATGGGGAGTGGTCAAAGCGAGTATTTCCTACTGAATTACTAGGTTCAACCGCGATAATACTAGGTCCAGGTGCAATAGGAGGAGAAGTAGGCAGAATACTGCAAGCTTTTGGAGTGCATACAATAGGATGTAATAGCAGTGGACGACTTGCTCCTTTTATGGAAAGAATAGTTACCTTTGATAAATTAAATGAGGTCTTGCCGAAAGCGGATATTGTCATTTCAATTCTACCAAGCACGGAACAAACAAAAGATCTGATCACATACGAGCATTTACAGTCTATGAAACCTACAGCCATCTTTATGAATTTTGGACGTGGAGATGTAGTGAAAGAAGAACTCCTACTGCGTGCATTAGAAGAAGAACAAATTGCATATGCTGTACTAGACGTATTTGAGAAAGAACCACTTGCAGAGGGACACCCATTTTGGAACATGAATAATGTTGTCGTTTCCCCGCATGTCTCTAGTCACTCTTCACAGTATGTGGTACGAGCACTGCAAATCTTCTCAAGAAATTTAAACGCTTGGGTGGATCAGAAGCCATTGGAAAATGAAATTGATTTGGAAAAAGGTTACTAATCTATATATTTCTTTCCTTAAGGTGTAATAAATTTGACAGTTCATGTATTTTTTAATTATACTTATTGTAACAATTATAATTAAAGAATGAATATGAAAAGAGGTGCATTGCGATGACGGAAGTACATTTAAGAGATGCTTTAGATACATTAAAATCGACTGGTGTACGAATTACGCCTCAACGCCATGCGATACTGGAATTTATAATCCAATCTATGTCACATCCCACAGCGGACGATATATATAAAGCACTAGAAAGTAAATTTCCTAGCATGAGTGTTGCAACGGTCTATAATAATTTACGTGTTTTTAGAGAAGCAGGACTTGTGAATGAGTTAACCTACGGAGATTCTTCTAGTCGTTTCGATTTTGTTACAAATGATCATTATCATATGATTTGTGACACTTGTGGCAAAATAGTTGATTTTCATTATCCAGGATTAGATGAAGTGGAGCATTTAGCTTCTCATTTAACTGGTTTTGATGTAAGTTATCATCGAATGGAAATTTATGGTGTTTGTCCAACATGTAAAGAGCATGCAACGAAAGTTCAATAAAATTAAAGCCCTATTAGCTAAACCGAGCGGAGATACGCTCGGTTTTTAATATGAGCATTTTTGAATCGATTAATGATAACAATCAACAAGATCTTAATTCGAATATAAAAAATAGATAGTCGTGACAGTATCCACGACTATCTATTGCAGGTCCTATACTCCGATTCTTCTACGAGTACAGGCAATATCTAAACTAAACTGAAAAATACTAATATCGTTATTCAATTCTCTACATGAGAGATATTTCGAGTTATCTTTTTTTATTCAATGCTTCATCAAATTCTTGGCCTTCAAGATTAGGATCAAGCGTTAGCGGCTCTTTACAATACATGCACATGTCTACTCTACCTAATACTTTTGTATGTTTGCCACAATTGGGACATACGACAGGTACAGCTTTTGTAGATAATAATCCAATCCATCCATAGACCGCTGTACTTGCTAAAATAGATAGTAACCCAAGCGTCACGAAAATGGTAACTAAAATTCCATTATCTTTAAAGAATATCGCACCATACATTATGATAAAACCAAAGAATACAAGCCCCAGTGCAAAGGAGCGTATACGATTTATTTTGTTTTTATAGGGTTTCATTTTCAACCTCCTAATTTCTACATACACTATATCATATTTTAGTATAAAGTTAAGTTTTGAATTAAATATAGAAGGAAAAATAGAAAAGTTGTCGAAAATTTATTAGAAGAAGGAAATAAAGGAGGCTTCATTTTTGGAAGCATTATTGAGACCGATTTATCAAGAAAGAGCCAGTGAACCTAATACACTAGGAATTATTTTAGTAGAGAAACGGGCAGAATTTAGCCCTATTACAGATATGTTTGATTCCATTTTATTTATCATAACGAAAGAATCTTCTATACCTGTATTCACGAAGCATTATACGTATGGGGATAAAAAAACTGCGCTTCATATAATAACGGAGAAGCAGCTAAGAAAGTGGTTATTATTGGGGACTAACCCGAAAATAGTTGATTGGTTGATCAATGGTCGTGTGGTATTTGATCGCAATGAATATGTAGAAAGTTTGAAGCAGGAGCTTTATGTATTCCCGATAAACGGTAGAAAAGCTCGTATGGGTATTGAGTTTGCTAAACTAACGAGAAGATATTTAGAAGGTAAATTATTTTTTGAACAACGTAACTATCTAGATGCTTATAATCATATGGTAGATTCTTTACATCATTTAGCTCGTTTAGCTGTTTTTGAAAATGGTATGCATCCAGAGATGATGGTATGGAAGCAAGTAAAACAATTAGATCCTTCTATTTATAAATTATATGATGAGTTAATCTCTAGTGAGGAATCATTAGAAAAAAGATTAGAGCTTCTATTTTTAGCAAGTGATTTCTTAATCCATTCCCGAACAAAAGATGGAGCACAACACATTATAGAAGTGTTAGCTTTGAAAGAGTTTTGGACTATCCAAGAAATCCATGAGCAAGAAGAACTTAAAAACTACTCCGTAGATTTAGAGGTTTTCATCGAGTTTCTAATAGATAAAGGATATATTTTGCTTGAAAAGCAACAAACGAAAAGTGATGAAATCATGCATAGATACTATAAGGTAGTGCTATAGAGACAACATTTAAAAACGGACAATTAAATTTGTTCGTTTTTATTGTTGACATTATAAAATAATACATGTTATTATAATAAGCGTCGTCAAAAGCAAAGCAAACTATTTCAATTAAATACAAGCGAAAAAAGTTTTTCAAAAAACTTCTTGACACTTACTAAGTACGATGGTAAATTAGAGGAGTCGCAAAAAACGACACAGTAAATTGAACATTGAAAACTGAACATGCAAAACGTTAAGACATACAGCTTGATAGACTAACTTTGTTAGCTTGAAAGCAAAATAATTTTTGACATCATTTAATGATGATGCCAGCAAAACAAATGAGCTTTTTAAGTTCTCTATTATGGAGAGTTTGATCCTGGCTCAGGACGAACGCTGGCGGCATGCCTAATACATGCAAGTCGAGCGAATGACGAAGAAGCTTGCTTCTTCTGATTTAGCGGCGGACGGGTGAGTAACACGTGGGCAACCTGCCCTGTAGATTGGGATAACTCCGGGAAACCGGGGCTAATACCGAATAATCCATTTCCTCTCATGGGGAGATGTTAAAAGACGGTCTCGGCTGTCACTACAGGATGGGCCCGCGGCGCATTAGCTAGTTGGTGAGGTAACGGCTCACCAAGGCGACGATGCGTAGCCGACCTGAGAGGGTGATCGGCCACACTGGGACTGAGACACGGCCCAGACTCCTACGGGAGGCAGCAGTAGGGAATCTTCCACAATGGACGAAAGTCTGATGGAGCAATGCCGCGTGAGTGAAGAAGGTTTTCGGATCGTAAAACTCTGTTGTGAGGGAAGAACAAGTACGAGAGTAACTGCTCGTACCTTGACGGTACCTCATTAGAAAGCCACGGCTAACTACGTGCCAGCAGCCGCGGTAATACGTAGGTGGCAAGCGTTGTCCGGAATTATTGGGCGTAAAGCGCGCGCAGGCGGTCCTTTAAGTCTGATGTGAAATCCCACGGCTCAACCGTGGAAGGTCATTGGAAACTGGGGGACTTGAGTACAGAAGAGGAAAGCGGAATTCCAAGTGTAGCGGTGAAATGCGTAGAGATTTGGAGGAACACCAGTGGCGAAGGCGGCTTTCTGGTCTGTAACTGACGCTGAGGCGCGAAAGCGTGGGGAGCAAACAGGATTAGATACCCTGGTAGTCCACGCCGTAAACGATGAGTGCTAAGTGTTAGGGGGTTTCCGCCCCTTAGTGCTGCAGCTAACGCATTAAGCACTCCGCCTGGGGAGTACGGTCGCAAGACTGAAACTCAAAGGAATTGACGGGGGCCCGCACAAGCGGTGGAGCATGTGGTTTAATTCGAAGCAACGCGAAGAACCTTACCAGGTCTTGACATCCCGATGACCGCTCTAGAGATAGAGTTTTCCCTTCGGGGACAGCGGTGACAGGTGGTGCATGGTTGTCGTCAGCTCGTGTCGTGAGATGTTGGGTTAAGTCCCGCAACGAGCGCAACCCTTGATCTTAGTTGCCAGCATTTAGTTGGGCACTCTAAGGTGACTGCCGGTGATAAACCGGAGGAAGGTGGGGATGACGTCAAATCATCATGCCCCTTATGACCTGGGCTACACACGTGCTACAATGGACGGTACAGAGGGTCGCAACCCCGCGAGGGTGAGCAAATCCCATAAAACCGTTCTCAGTTCGGATTGTAGGCTGCAACTCGCCTACATGAAGCCGGAATCGCTAGTAATCGTGGATCAGCATGCCACGGTGAATACGTTCCCGGGCCTTGTACACACCGCCCGTCACACCACGAGAGTTTGTAACACCCGAAGTCGGTGGGGTAACCCTTACGGGAGCCAGCCGCCGAAGGTGGGACAGATGATTGGGGTGAAGTCGTAACAAGGTAGCCGTATCGGAAGGTGCGGCTGGATCACCTCCTTTCTAAGGATAATATCGGAATACAGAAGTTCAGAACTTCTATTAAGTTCGTCACGTCGTGTGGCAACGTAGAAGTCAGTACATCCTGTACAAGTCTTAACGTTTTGCAGTTCAGTTTTGAATGTTCATATTTATATATGGAAATTCAAAGAGGGCCTATAGCTCAGCTGGTTAGAGCGCACGCCTGATAAGCGTGAGGTCGATGGTTCGAGTCCATTTAGGCCCACCATACCTTTTTAAATTTCGGGGCCTTAGCTCAGCTGGGAGAGCGCCTGCCTTGCACGCAGGAGGTCAGCGGTTCGATCCCGCTAGGCTCCACCAAATTTATAATTTGTTCTTTGAAAACTGGATAAAACGACATTGAAACAATAAACAACAAGAAATTCAAGTTGTGATTACTAACGTAATCATGACGTGTAAGACTTTTTAACTTTTAGGTTAAGTTAATAAGGGCGCACGGTGAATGCCTTGGCACTAGGAGTCGACGAAGGACGGCACTAACACCGATATGCTTCGGGGAGCTGTAAGTGAGCTTTGATCCGGAGATTTCCGAATGGGGAAACCCACTGTTCGTAATGGAGCAGTACATTTGCGTGAATACATAGCGCATCTGAGACACACCCAGGGAACTGAAACATCTAAGTACCTGGAGGAAGAGAAAGAAAAATCGATTCCCTGAGTAGCGGCGAGCGAAACGGGAATAGCCCAAACCAAGAGGCTTGCCTCTTGGGGTTGTAGGACACTCTACATAGAGTTACAAAGGAATGAGTTAGACGAAGAGATCTGGAAAGGTCCGCAGGATAGGGTAAAAGCCCCGTAGTCCAAAATTCATTCTCTCTTGAGTGTATCCTGAGTACGGCGGAACACGTGAAATTCCGTCGGAATCCGGGAGGACCATCTCCCAAGGCTAAATACTACCTAGTGACCGATAGTGAACCAGTACCGTGAGGGAAAGGTGAAAAGCACCCCGGAAGGGGAGTGAAATAGATCCTGAAACCGTGTGCCTACAAGTAGTTAGAGCCCGTTAATGGGTGATAGCGTGCCTTTTGTAGAATGAACCGGCGAGTTACGATTACATGCAAGGTTAAGTTGAGAAGACGGAGCCGCAGCGAAAGCGAGTCTGAATAGGGCGAATGAGTATGTGGTCGTAGACCCGAAACCAGGTGATCTACCCATGTCCAGGATGAAGGTAAGGTAACACTTACTGGAGGTCCGAACCCACGCACGTTGAAAAGTGCGGGGATGAGGTGTGGGTAGCGGAGAAATTCCAATCGAACCTGGAGATAGCTGGTTCTCTCCGAAATAGCTTTAGGGCTAGCCTCAAACGTTAGAATCTTGGAGGTAGAGCACTGTTTGGACTAGGGGCCCATCCCGGGTTACCGAATTCAGACAAACTCCGAATGCCAATGATTTATGTTTGGGAGTCAGACTGCGAGTGATAAGATCCGTAGTCAAGAGGGAAACAGCCCAGACCACCAGCTAAGGTCCCAAAGTATTTGTTAAGTGGAAAAGGATGTGGCGTTGCTTAGACAACCAGGATGTTGGCTTAGAAGCAGCCATCATTTAAAGAGTGCGTAATAGCTCACTGGTCGAGTGACGCTGCGCCGAAAATGTATCGGGGCTAAACAAATCACCGAAGCTGTGGATTGATACCTATGGTATCAGTGGTAGGAGAGCGTTCTAAGGGCGTTGAAGTCAGACCGGAAGGACTGGTGGAGCGCTTAGAAGTGAGAATGCCGGTATGAGTAGCGAAAGACGGGTGAGAATCCCGTCCACCGTATGACTAAGGTTTCCTGAGGAAGGCTCGTCCGCTCAGGGTTAGTCGGGACCTAAGCCGAGGCCGATAGGCGTAGGCGATGGATAACAGGTTGATATTCCTGTACCACCAAACCACCGTTTGAGTAATGGGGGGACGCAGAAGGATAGGGTAAGCATGCTGTTGGTTATGCATGTCCAAGCAGTAAGGTGTGAATGTAGGCAAATCCGCATTCTATAACATTGAGCTGTGATGGCGAGGACGTATGTCCGGAGTTCCTGATTTCACACTGCCAAGAAAAGCCTCTAGCGAGGTGATAGGTGCCCGTACCGCAAACCGACACAGGTAGTCGAGGAGAGAATCCTAAGGTGAGCGAGAGAACTCTCGTTAAGGAACTCGGCAAAATGACCCCGTAACTTCGGGAGAAGGGGTGCTCTTTTGGGTGCATAGCCTAGAAGAGCCGCAGTGAATAGGCCCAGGCGACTGTTTAGCAAAAACACAGGTCTCTGCAAAACCGTAAGGTGAAGTATAGGGGCTGACGCCTGCCCGGTGCTGGAAGGTTAAGAGGAGTGCTTAGCGCAAGCGAAGGTGCGAATTGAAGCCCCAGTAAACGGCGGCCGTAACTATAACGGTCCTAAGGTAGCGAAATTCCTTGTCGGGTAAGTTCCGACCCGCACGAAAGGCGTAACGATCTGGGCACTGTCTCAACGAGAGACTCGGTGAAATTATAGTACCTGTGAAGATGCAGGTTACCCGCGACAGGACGGAAAGACCCCGTGGAGCTTTACTATAGCTTGATATTGAATTTTGGTGCAACTTGTACAGGATAGGCAGGAGCCTTAGAGCCCGGAGCGCCAGCTTCGGAGGAGGCGTCGGTGGGATACTGCCCTGGTTGTATTGAAATTCTAACCCATACCCGTAACCCGGGTAGGAGACAGTGTCAGGCGGGTAGTTTGACTGGGGCGGTCGCCTCCTAAAGTGTAACGGAGGCGCCCAAAGGTTCCCTCAGAATGGTTGGAAATCATTCGAAGAGTGTAAAGGCAGAAGGGAGCTTGACTGCGAGACCTACAAGTCGAGCAGGGTCGAAAGACGGGCTTAGTGATCCGGTGGTTCCGCATGGAAGGGCCATCGCTCAACGGATAAAAGCTACCCCGGGGATAACAGGCTTATCTCCCCCAAGAGTCCACATCGACGGGGAGGTTTGGCACCTCGATGTCGGCTCATCGCATCCTGGGGCTGTAGTCGGTCCCAAGGGTTGGGCTGTTCGCCCATTAAAGCGGTACGCGAGCTGGGTTCAGAACGTCGTGAGACAGTTCGGTCCCTATCCGTCGTGGGCGTAGGAAATTTGAGAGGAGCTGTCCTTAGTACGAGAGGACCGGGATGGACACACCGCTGGTGTACCAGTTGTTCTGCCAAGAGCATCGCTGGGTAGCTATGTGTGGACGGGATAAGTGCTGAAAGCATCTAAGCACGAAGCCCCCCTCAAGATGAGATTTCCCATTACGCAAGTAAGTAAGATCCCTCAAAGACGATGAGGTAGATAGGTTCGGGGTGGAAGCGTGGCGACACGTGCAGCTGACGAATACTAATCGATCGAGGACTTAACCAAATTTGTTTAACGTAACAATGTCGTTTATCCAGTTTTGAAAGTACAAAAATTTATAAAAAAAAGCTTGAATTATTTTCTAGTTTTGGTATAATGAATATTGTCTTTCAAATTAATAATGTCTAGTGATGATGGCGAAGAGGTCACACCCGTTCCCTTACCGAACACGGAAGTTAAGCTCTTCAGCGCCGATGGTAGTTGGGGGTCTCCCCCTGTGAGAGTAGGACATCGCTAGGCTGTATTATTCCGAAGTAGCTCAGTGGTAGAGCAATCGACTGTTAATCGATTGGTCGTAGGTTCGAGTCCTACCTTCGGAGCCATTTTAGGAGAGCTGTCCGAGTGGCCGAAGGAGCACGATTGGAAATCGTGTAGGCGGGTTAAACTGTCTCAAGGGTTCAAATCCCTTGCTCTCCGCCAGATAAGTTTTCTACATAAAAAAGTATGGCCCCTTGGTCAAGCGGTTAAGACACCGCCCTTTCACGGCGGTAACACGGGTTCGAATCCCGTAGGGGTCACCATTATTTCAATTAATTTGACGCAGAGATGCGAAGCTTATCGTAATTTTACCCAGGAGGATTAGCTCAGCTGGGAGAGCATCTGCCTTACAAGCAGAGGGTCGGCGGTTCGAGCCCGTCATCCTCCACCATTTCTTTTAGAAATAAATTAGTAAGTATAGTATTGTCGCGGGTGGAGCAAATCGTCAAACGTAGATGACGATTAACACCGATGCAGGCCAAGCCGAAGCAGGTGTCCTACATATCTCAAGCGTGGTATTATAGTGTTTGTTAGTATTTTATTGTCGCGGGGTGGAGCAGTGGTAGCTCGTCGGGCTCATAACCCGAAGGTCGCAGGTTCAAATCCTGTCCCCGCAACCAAATGGTCCCGTGGTGTAGCGGTTAACATGCCTGCCTGTCACGCAGGAGATCGCCGGTTCGATCCCGGTCGGGACCGCCATTTATTATTTTGATTTGAGATTCGCAGTTAAGCGTATATCAATTAGAAGTTTGAAATAAGCAAAAGCAGGTCGAGGAAACGAATGAGTGAAAGAAGGAGCGTACTCAAGTACGTGACTGATTAAACGAGTGAAGTTGACGAAAAAATGTGCAGCTTAGTGCAAACTGACATGGCTCAGTAGCTCAGTCGGTAGAGCAAAGGACTGAAAATCCTTGTGTCGGCGGTTCGATTCCGTCCTGAGCCACCATATTTATATGCCGGAATAGCTCAATTGGTAGAGCAACTGACTTGTAATCAGTAGGTTGAGGGTTCAAGTCCTTTTTCCGGCACCACTATAGTGGTGGGGTAGCGAAGTGGCTAAACGCGGCGGACTGTAAATCCGCTCCTTCGGGTTCGGCGGTTCGAATCCGTCCCCCACCACCAGTTTTTATATAGGGGCATAGTTTAACGGTAGAATAGAGGTCTCCAAAACCTTTGATGTGGGTTCGATTCCTACTGCCCCTGCCAAATTTATAAGTTGACTTTGAATAATGGCGGTTGTGGCGAAGTGGTTAACGCACCGGATTGTGATTCCGGCATTCGTGGGTTCAATTCCCATCAGTCGCCCCATATTCCTTTTGAGTTAGCTCTTTTTTTATTTAATAGTGGCGGTTGTGGCGAAGTGGTTAACGCACCGGATTGTGATTCCGGCATTCGTGGGTTCAATTCCCATCAGTCGCCCCATTGGGGTATAGCCAAGCGGTAAGGCAATGGATTTTGATTCCATCATGCCCTGGTTCGAATCCAGGTACCCCAGTTTTTTGCGGAAGTAGTTCAGTGGTAGAACACCACCTTGCCAAGGTGGGGGTCGCGAGTTCGAACCTCGTCTTCCGCTCCATTACTTTTTCGGCGGCATAGCCAAGTGGTAAGGCACAGGTCTGCAACACCTTTATCACCGGTTCAAATCCGGTTGCCGCCTCCAATTTTTTAATAACTGCCTATTATTTTATCTTGCCGGTGTGGCGGAATTGGCAGACGCGCGGGACTCAAAATCCCGTATCCTCTGGATGTGTCGGTTCGACCCCGACCACCGGTATCAATAGACGAAGATATGATTCGTCTAATACACAGTAAAAGCTCACAAACCTTTATTTAAAAGAGTTTGTGAGCTTTTTGTATTTTATAAGTATTCGAATAAAAACGATAGGTTTTTAAACCGTGTTACACTTTTTTGCACTAAGAGTCATACCCATTTTTATAGTATTTTTATTAATTAAAATGTTTATCCAGATTACATGCTTGAGACTCCCACGGCTAAAACTGCAAGCTGAACACCTTTGGTATCCAATGGGATTCTAGCTACCAAAGGTGAAGTCAATTCGCTGACGTGCAAGGAGAGAAAATTTCTCATTACTCATCCTTAGAGGGTACATCTCACTATTATCCAACTTGAAAAAGTAAGCTTTCTTGTTCGGAGAGTCTGTAATGTTAAAAACAACGATACATGTTACGCATAACCATTTACAAAGTAAGTGATTATTTCTAAATCCTCTTCAGTCAAGTTACGTCCAAAACGAGAGGACATCTCTTCTGTAATTGCCTCTATTTTCCCTTTATGTTTATTCGTTAATTCAGCACTAGTTTGCAATAAAGAAGCAAAGGAAGCAAATTCATCCTTGGTCAAAGGTGCTGGATGATGAGATAGGAAGTAGATTTCGGCATCATAATCTTTAATCTTCCCCAAAAGGTTATACATCTTTTCAATGGTATAATGCCACTTTTCTGCGTACATATTTGCATAGAGGCAGTCACCAAGAAATAGCGTCTTTTCTTCCGGTATATAAATGAGATTCGAATCAGGTGAATGATCTCCACCAACATGTTCAATGATACAGGTAACCCCACCAATATTCAGTTTTATTCGCTTTTCAAAAATGATAGTAGGATCTGGTATGATAACTTCTCGCATACTTCCAAGCTCTAGCTTTATCGCATCTGCACAAAACGAAATTTCAATCCCTGCTTCGACACGTTTATCCAACTCTTTGTCTTCCCAGGATAATTCTTGTAGTTCCTTTAGTTTGTCGTAGGTCATGATATTGGCAATTGAAGGCATATCCATTTCACGTAAGCCAAATACATGATCCCAATGCCAATGTGTGAGTGCTAGAATATCTCCGGTGACATGATAAGAAGCTAATTGCTCTTTAAAATGTTTAGCGTGATTAGAAGAATTCCCAGCATCAATCAATAGTGTCTGATTGTCCCCCACAATAGCAGCTAATATTGGTCGATCTGTTTTTTGAAATGGAGGTAAGTAGAAGAGACGATCGGAAAGTTTTTCTAATGTTTGCATGAATTCGTACTCCTTTAAGAATGTTAGTAACGTTCATTATATACTACTATTTATAGAGATGACAAAACAATGCTAGAAATGTTTTAAATTCATTTTTAACTGTTATCATAGAAGAATATCTATAATTAGTGTGTAAAAGAAACACTCACAAAATTGTTAAGTTAACATTTGTGAGTGTTTTTTGTATTCTAGTTTTTATTAAAACATTCCATTCTTATTAGGAGAATCCTCAGGTATCAGCTGACTTACATCCCACATTTCAACGATTTGGTTATCTTTGAAACGAAAGATATGTACTACAGCTGCTCCAAAATCTTCTGGATTTTGCTTTATGTGTGAAAAAACCGTAACTATATCTTTTTCTTGAATCGCAAGTTTTACTTCAAATCTTTTATTAGGTTTTTTGGTAGCATTTTCTTCCATTGCTATCATTAGTGATTTGGAATCACCTGGGAAAAACGGGTTATGATGAAGAAAGTCAGGACCAACATATTTCTGGTAAACTTCTCGAACATTGCCAGCTGCTACGTTCTGAAGAAAAGAAATAGATATCTCTTTTAGTGAGAGGGGCTTCGACTGTTGTTCTATGCTCAACATATTCATCCTTTCATAATTAGAGTTTTAACTTTTTAGAGAAGTTTAAGTTATAGTCAGTGTTTATGTCAAACTTCGTTGCAAATAGGGGGTATAATACTTCAAAATTATCTAATCAAAGACGACATTGGCTATATGGTATACTTTAGAAAAACTTTAAAGGGGGCTATCAGTTTGAGTATTAATTTTGAAGTGAAAAGAACTACCCAAGTATCTAAGCAGCAAGTATATGATGGTTTACTTGATCTAGATGCCGCTAATCACTGGATGCAAGGACTTGTAGGAATTGAGCGATTGGATGATGGACCTATGCAAGTGGGAAGTCAGTGGAAAGAATCGAGAAAGATGTTTGGACAAGTGGCTACAGAACATTTTGAAGTGGTTGAACTAAATGAGCCAGATAAAATTGTTCTTCGCTGTGATGGAACGAAAGGAACAACTGGTAAAGGAGAATTTATCTTTACATATATAGTTACTTCATCTAATAACCTTATGGAGATTACGTTGAACGGAGAAATAAAAGGCCTCACTGGCATAACTAAACTATTTGGTAAAATGATGGCGGGTATCTTTAAGAAGGCCTCTGCAAAGGATTTAGATGCATTGATAACATACTTAGAGAAATAATTTATAGGGATAGCTTATCCATGGTTTTAGTGTAATTTAGTTATAAATTCTGTTAATAGTCATATGGATATTTTCCAAGGAAACTTAGAGTGAAAATTTTAAACTAGTAAATGCTTTAATAAATTGATTTAATTTTCTAACTTTATTACAATAATGGGGAAGGTATACCAGTTTTAATGGTATAAGGCTGTTAAAAATGGAATGAAACAAATAGGAGGAGAAGTATGGGGAGATTAGTTCATTTCGAAATTCACGTGGATGACATGGACCGTGCAAAGAAGTTTTATGGAGAAATATTTGGGTGGACATTTCAAGACTGGACAGAGTTTGCTGGAATTCCTTATTTTGGTGCTGTGACTGGTGATGAAAGTCAGCTTGGTATTAATGGAGCTTTAATGAAACGCCAAACACCTCCTCCGGAACAAAACCAGCCTATGAATGGTTTTTCTTGTACATTGGGCATAGAAGATTATGATTCAACGGAAGCTAAAATTCTTGAGCATGGTGGAAAAGTAGCAATGCCAAAGTATGCCCTTCCTGGAATGGCTTGGCAAGGATATTATGTTGATACTGAAGGTAATATTTTTGGTATTCATCAGCCAGATGAGAATGCAAAGTAGAATCTATAAAAGGAACGTTATAAATGACGTTTGAGATTACTGTAATCTCGGGCGTCTTTTTTAAATTGGGTTAATGAAAGAAAGCTCACATCGCAGTTTTTATTTGAAAAACTAGGGAAAGAGATAAACCATGGAAAATAACACGAGAACAATTACAGAAGTTGATAAGTTTATTCAAGATTTACCTGATGATATTCAAAGCATTACGAAGAGATTAAGAAAAACAATATTAGACGCTTCTCCTGTGCTTGTAGAAGAATATAAATGGTCGATGCCTAACTATTCGTATAAAGGGTTAGTTTGTTATCTGCAAACAGCAAAAAAGCATGTTAATTTAGGTTTTCAAAAAGGTAATCAACTTGTAGAAAAAGACATAAACAGTTTATTGCAGGGTTCGGGTAAAACAATGAGACATATTAGAATTACAAAAATGGATGATATCCAATTAGAAGCTTTTGTCTCTCTTATTCAAGAGGCAATTGCTTTAAATGAAGGAGAATATAATGTCTAATCTAAGTGAAATATTAACTGTTAATGTTGGAATGCTTATAAGAAAGCCCGCAGAAGAGGTGTTCGAAGCTTTTATTGATCCAGAAATTACGACGAAATTTTGGTTTACTAAGAGCAATGGAAAATTAGAAGAGGGAAAACATATTCGTTGGGATTGGGAGATGTACGGAGTTTCAGCGGAGCTAGATGTGAAGGAGATTGAACTAAACAAACGAATTCTTATCCAATTTGATGATGACACAACTGTTCAATGGCTTTTTACTCCAAAGGAATCGGAAGGAACATTTGTCGAAATCACAAATTATGGGTTTAAAGGAAATCCAGCTGAAATAGTAAATCAAGTAGTAGACTCAACAGGTGGTTATACTATTGTTCTTTGCGGCCTAAAGGCATTGCTTGAGCATAATATTGTGTTGAATCTTGTCGCAGATAAGTTTCCCGATGCTAACGTATGAATCTAAGAAAAGCAGGCTCACCTATATGAACCTACTTCATGTAGCATTGCTTTAAAAAAATTCATTTCAATCTTCATCTTTGATTGAACAAATGAACCCTATTGCTTTTAATTCATCTATGTTGATCTAGTAGAATTTGATTGCCGTCTGGATCTTCGAGTATTATACTTGCGGGTCCTTCAGTAGATTCATCGGCTTCGGATTGCAGTTTTATTCCCTTTTGTTTCAGCTGTTTTTGAAGTTCACGGACGTCAGTGAAAGATTCTAGATTTTGGGCACTGCTATTCCATCCAGGATTGAAGGTTAGAATATTTTTCTCGAACATTCCTTGGAACAAACCAATTATGGTATCTTCATTTTTCATGATTAGCCAATTTTGAGTAATGTCGCCCCCAAAATTTTGAAATCCAAGGCTTTCATAAAATGATTTTGAAGCGCTAATATCTTTAACATTTAAACTTACAGAAAATGCACCAAGTTTCATGTTTCTCCGCCTTTCATAATTATTAACAGAAATTATATTAATTTCAAGTATAGAGTAAACTAGTGATATTATCTACCGTTTATAGCTTTCTAGAAAAACTAGTACCAAATCACATCACTCTAAATCATAAAAAAGGTTCACAAGGTAGCTTAGAAGCTTACCTGTGAACCAATATTTATAGCAAATTGAGGTAGTCCTTATCTATCCAACAAACTGCATTACTAACTCGTTAAACTTTTCTCGTTCTTCCCAGAAAAGACCGTGTCCGCTGTAATGAAATGGGACGAGATGTGAATTTTTTATTGCCTGATTCAGTATTTGAGCTTGTTCATATGGGATAACCTTATCATGTACTCCATGAACGATTA